>JAAFHY010000173.1 GCA_013298505.1 Cytophagales bacterium | reverse complement strand
CAATGAAGTCGTCAAAATAAAGAAGCATCTGCTTCATCAAAAGGATAAACACGACCACTAAAAGTGTAATAACAAACGGCCCTAGAAAGGATCCAATAATAAGTTTATCAATTTTCTTCATTCGATGGCGGCAAATCTACGTCAAAAATAAAGCCAAACATCGGTCTCTATTTTTTGGTGTTCGATGCAGAAATAATATTTAGAATGTAAAAAGTTTATAGATTTGCGCTCCTAATTCAAAAAGGCGCGGTAGCTCAGGTGGTTAGAGCGTTGGATTCATAACCCAAAGGTCGGGGGTTCAACTCCCCCCCGCGCTACTTTCAAAATCTCTGTTGTAATTTTCCCCCTTGAGCGTAGAATTCTGATCTGTATCGCCAAGTTAAACTTTGTGATTTGTTGTTACCGTAAATTTGATATAACTTAAAATCAAATCAGAAGGCCATGGCAAAATCTACCGCAAAGCAATTGTTCACCACAGATTTCGAGATACACGCATCCATTAAAATGTTGTATCCATATATTGACTCAGCCAGCGGTCTTTCCGAATGGTTTGCCGATGATGTTCGCATAAGCCCTGAAAAGGTATTTACTTTTATTTGGGATCACGAAGAGCACAAAGCCATCCTTACCTCGCACCGAACCAATCACTTTGCAAAGTTTCAATACTTGCCCGAAACAAAAGAAGACGAGAAAGACCCTTCGTACTTTGAGTTGCGGCTAGAAGTAAACGAACTTACCCAAACTACTTTTATTAAGGTTTCAGATTACTCTGACTTTGATGACATGGAAGAACTGCAAGACCTGTGGGAAGGCTTGATCGAAAATTTAAAGAAAGTAGTTGGCGGCTAATGGCTGGCTGTCGATTAGGGAGCAATCTGTTTTTCTTATGTATTTTTGCTGCCCTAATTTAACTGTATGCTTCCTGCTATTAACCCTACCGAAACAAACGCGTGGCAAAAACTAACCTTGCATTTCCTTACCATGCAAGCCACCCACTTGCGCGAACTCTTTGAAAACGATCATGAAAGATTTACCAAACATCATTTAACGATTGACGATATACTTGTCGATTTTTCTAAAAATTTAATTACCGAAGAAACCCTTCAACTATTGATAGACCTAGCCAATGAAACGGAGTTGGCCACTGCAATTGACGGACTTTTTAGAGGCGATAAAATAAATCAAACAGAAGGCAGAGCAGTTTTGCACACCGCGCTGCGGAACAGGTCTAACAAACCTATTGTTGTAGATGGTGCTGACGTGATGCCTGAAATCAATCGCGTGCTATCGCAGATGAAGGAGTTTTCAGACAACGTATTGTCGGGAAGTTGGAAAGGATATTTGGGCAAACCGATTACCGATATTGTTAACATTGGTATTGGCGGATCGGACCTTGGGCCATTAATGGTTTGCGAAGCACTAAAACCCTATCATCAATCCATCACACCGCATTTCGTTTCAAATGTAGATGGCACGCACTTGGCCGAAGTTACCAAGCACCTTAACCCAGAGACAACCCTTTTTATAATCGCTTCTAAAACATTTACCACTCAAGAAACGATGACCAATGCGGAATCGGCCAAGCAGTGGTTCTTGAAAAACACTAATCAAGCAGGCGATGTAGCAAAACATTTTGTAGCAGTTTCTACAAACGCTAAAGCAGTTACCGCATTTGGTATAGCGCCAGAAAATATGTTCATATTTTGGGATTGGGTGGGCGGCCGTTACTCATTGTGGTCTTCGATCGGCTTATCGATTGCGTGCACAATTGGGTTCTCTAACTTTGAGCAATTACTAGAGGGCGCGCACCGTGCCGACACTCATTTTAAGAATGAACCTTTTGAAAAAAACATCCCCGTAGTTCTGGCGCTAATTGGGATATGGTATGTTAATTTTTTTGATGCCACTTCCGAAGCCATTTTACCATACGATCAGTACATGCATCGTTTTGCTGCCTACTTTCAGCAAGGCAATATGGAAAGCAATGGAAAATCAATTGATCGATCAGGAAACGAAGTAAACTATCAAACCGGCCCGGTTATTTGGGGCGAACCCGGAACAAACGGTCAACACGCGTTTTATCAACTGATACACCAGGGCGCCAAAATTATTCCGTGCGATTTTATTGCTCCGGCTAATAGCCAAAACCCAGTGTCGGATCATCACGAAAAACTGCTTTCTAATTTCTTTGCACAAACTGAGGCGTTGATGATGGGCAAAACAGAAAGTGAAGTAGAAGCCGAATTAAAATCACAAGGCTTTACGGAAGATCAAATACATTTTCACAAGCCCTATCGGATCTTTTCAGGAAATAAACCTACCAACTCAATCCTGTTCAACAAACTAGATCCAGAAACATTAGGAACGCTTATCGCCATCTATGAGCACAAAATTTTTGTTCAAGGTGTCATTTGGAACA
Organism: Cytophagales bacterium; assembly: GCA_013298505.1. Classification (GTDB taxonomy): domain Bacteria; phylum Bacteroidota; class Bacteroidia; order Cytophagales; family Cyclobacteriaceae; genus ELB16-189. Next base: position 1,436 of record JAAFHY010000173.1, on the reverse strand, counting down.
TCTTCAGTTTCGATCAATGGGGCGTAGAACTTGGAAAAGTATTGGCCAAGAAAATCCTTCCTGAGTTGAGTTCGGGTGGTGCAGTTACCTCGCACGATTCATCTACGAATGGCCTAATCAATTATTTCAAACGATTGAAGGTGAAATAAATCATCACAAAAAAATAACCTACTTGTAAACTGGGCTTCATCTACTATTTTTGATGACTTTAATTCAAAAATGGAGAATAAGATATCAAAGATAGGCGTGTTTACTTCTGGTGGCGATGCTCCTGGGATGAATGCGGCCATACGAGCAGTGGTGAGAGCGTCCATCTATTACAAGAAAGAAGTTTACGGAATCATGCAAGGCTACGAGGGCATGATCAGTGGCGACATTGTAAAACTGGGTGCGCGTTCAGTGGGTAATATCATTCAACGTGGCGGCACTATTCTTAAAACAGCTCGAAGCCAAGAGTTTCGTACCAAAGAAGGAAGACAAAAAGCATTTGCCAATCTTCAAAAAAACGGAATCGATTCGCTCGTGGCCATTGGTGGCGATGGAACGTTTACCGGGTTGCATAAATTTTACGAAGAGTTCAGAGTTCCCTCTATCTGTATTCCTGGAACAATCGACAACGATCTAGCAGGAACTGATTACACCATTGGGTTTGATACAGCGACTAATACAGCCGTTGAGGCCATTGATAAAATTCGAGATACGGCAATTTCTCACAACCGCCTTTTTTTTATAGAAGTAATGGGGCGTAACTCTGGCTACATTGCTATCAACTGCGGCATAGCCGGAGGCGCGGTAGCTTCAATCATCCCTGAAGAATCTCTTTCGATGGATGAACTTTTTAGCAAACTTGATGAAGGCGGAAAGACGAATAAAAAATCGAGCCTTATTGTTGTGGCCGAGGGCAGCAAAATTGGCGGAGCCATAGAGCTTGCAAAAAAATTCTCCGAACGAAATAATTATTTCGACATTAAAGTAACCATACTAGGGCACTTGCAGCGCGGTGGAACACCTACTTATTTCGATCGGGTGCTGGCCAGTAAAATGGGCGTGGCCGCAGTAGAAGGATTACTGGCCGGAAAAAATGATGTAATGGTTGGTATAAAAAACGGAGTTATCGTTTACAATAGCTTCGATCTGATTATGACCAACCATCATGAAATTGATAGTGAATCATTACGCATTGCAAAAATACTTTCGATCTAAATCTAACACATGACCGAGCTTACTGTTGGAATTGACATTGGTGGCACAAATACAAAATATGGTATTGTAGATAGAAGTGGCCATGTACACTTTCATGGTAATATACCCACCACTCAATTTGAAGAATTTCAAGAGTACTTTGATGCCATGGCCAATGCGCTGAGAGAGGGCATCAAACAACTACCACCCAACTCAGAAATAGTAGTTGTTTGATGCCCTCTCTCAGCGCATTG
>JAAFHY010000172.1 GCA_013298505.1 Cytophagales bacterium | reverse complement strand
TTGATGAATGATGAGCTGGCATCGGCCAGGGATAGAAGCGAAAAGCCCGAAGTGTTGGATATGTGCGTGGACGGACTTGTAGCGGATAGCCCGGGTGGAAGCCAAAGAAAAATTAGAATTGAAAATTAAAACAATGAGCAAACCGACTGGGTTTTTAGAATTTGAAAGGGAGCTGCCGAAAAAGCGCGATCCGAAAGAACGCATCAACGACTACAATGAAGTGGATGCTGCGCTGGACGAAAAAATTGTGGTGAAGCAAGCAGCGCGATGCATGGATTGTGGTGTGCCGTTTTGCCATTCAGGTTGCCCGCTGGGAAATATCATTCCTGAATTTAACGATGCGGTGTACCAAGGCAATTGGAAATTGGCTTATGAAATTTTGGTGTCGACAAATAATTTTCCTGAATTCACAGGAAGGATTTGTCCTGCACCATGCGAGGCATCGTGCGTGTTGGGCATCAACAAGCCCGCGGTGACGATTGAGTACATCGAGAAGATGATCATTGAAAAAGCATTTCAAGAAGGATATGCGAAGCCGCGAAAACCCACGGCAAGAACAAATAAAAAAGTAGCGATTGTTGGCTCTGGCCCTGCGGGATTGGCGGCCGCTGCTCAATTGAATTATGCCGGGCATGAGGTAACTGTTTTTGAACGTGCAGATGAAATAGGAGGATTGCTGCGTTATGGCATTCCCGATTTTAAATTGGATAAGCAGGTGCTTGATCGTAGAATCAACTTGATGACGGAAGAAGGAGTGAAGTTCCAAACAAAGGCATCAATTGGCGAAACGATTTCGGTGCAGCAACTGCGCGATGATTTTGATGCAGTGCTGTTGTGCATTGGTTCTACCATTCCACGCGACTTGCCGATACCTGGACGGAATTTGAAAGGGGTTTATCCTGCCATGGAATTTCTAACACAACAAAACCGCAGGGTGAGCGGTAAGAAAATAGAAGTGGAAGAAATTTGGGCCACGCACAAAAATGTGGTGGTGATTGGTGGTGGTGATACGGGCTCTGACTGTGTGGGCACGAGCAACCGCCATCATGCAAAGTCGGTAACACAAATTGAAATTTTGTCGAAGCCACCAAAAGATAGAACAGAAGCAATGCCTTGGCCAAGTTGGCCGATGATCTTGCGCACGTCTACTTCGCACGAGGAGGGTTGCGAAAGAAAATGGTCCATAGTGACAAAAGAATTTGTAGGTGATGAAAGTGGAAATTTAGTAGGGCTGAAAATCGCAGAAGTAGAGGTGAAGACACAACCTGGCAAAGCACCTTCTTTCGTAGAAATTGGGGGAACAGAAAAAACGATTCCGTGTGAATTGGCTTTGCTGGCGATGGGTTTTGTCCATCCTCAGCACCACGGTATGATCGATCAACTCGATTTAGAAAAAGACGAGCGTGGCAATATTAAGTGCCAGCGTTATCAAACTTCAACGGAAGGAATTTTTGCCGCAGGCGATGCGCGTAGAGGGCAGTCGTTGGTGGTGTGGGCGATCAGTGAAGGAAGAGAGGCCGCAAGAGCAGTGGATGAGTACTTGGTGGGCGAGACTGTGCTGGAGGCGAAGGAGAGAGGGGTTTTGAGTTTAGTGAATTGAGTGTGCTGAGATTCGTGAGTGTTTCTTTCTTTTATGTTCACTTGCGTAACTTACTGATTGAAAGAGCGCATGAAGAAAATTCTTGAATCCGAGATCTATTTGTTTTTACTCAATCCCGAGTTTGTAGTTCATGAGCTCCCATTCCGAGAGAAATACAAAAACCTAAAAGCAGCTTTCTTTTTAAATGCAAAGATGTTGCTGGTTTGGGGAATAATCTTGGCTTTTATTTCCCTTATTTTCTCAATATTGGAACTAAGCTCTCCTTTTTCAATTCTTTCTCAGCGCTTTCGTTCCTTAAAGGAATTGCCAAAGCTAAATGCACTTCTCTTTGCAGTGGTTTTGGCACCGCTCGTTGAAGAACTTTCTTTTCGAGGCTTTTTAGTTTTCAAAAGATTTATGGTTGGTCTTTCTGTTGGCGCTTTTACATACTCCTTTGGACAAGTGCTGTTCCATCCCTATGTGAGTCGCTACTTCATAATAGCGACAGCATTTGTGGTTATATGTATAACGCTGCTCACTTTAAATGAAGACAGATTAAAAATTTCATTGAGATCAAAAAGATGGATGCTCTACTTTTCGTGTACGCTTTTTGCACTGGTGCATATTTCGAACTATGATATAAGCAACCTATCGGTTGGGTTAACCTTACTTTTGCTATTTTCGGTAGTCCCACAAGGCATAACTGGTATCTGTCTATCTTATGTCCGGCTGAAAAATGGAATACTCTGGTCGATGATTTATCATTCTATCTTCAATCTTTTTTGCATCACCCCTTTTTTGCTAAGCCACTAAAGAAACCTAGCTATCGCCATCACGCATTTCGAAACAAACGAAAGGAAATCGTTAACTTTGGGCGTAATCATATCAATTTAAAATTTCTCAAACCGATAAATATGTCCATCCAAAGCAGATTTACCAAGGCCGATCTCGAGCGTATCAAAGCTGCCGTTCGCACAGCGGAGGAAAAAATATCGGGTGAAATTGTGCCCGTGTTTGTAGAAAAGAGCGGACATTATTCGTTGGCCACATATCGAGGCTTCTTAGCCTTGGCGGGCATTTGCTTTGTAGCCATTATTATTTTTGATCGCTATATTCCATCGCTTGCCATCTACGATCCATTACTGATTTTCCTTACTATTACTATGGTAGGGTTATTGGGCGCGCTGGCGGCCAATTACATCAATCCTTTTAAGCGTTTCTTACTAAGCCAACGCTTGTTAGATCAAGCTACCCGCAAGCGTGCCGAAAATGCATTTTTAGAAGAAGAGGTTTTCGCTACACGCCATCGCACCGGCATTATGATATTCGTTTCGTTTTTCGAGCGTGAAGTAATTGTAATGGCCGATCGCGGCATTAGTAAAGTAGTAGAACAAAAAGAATGGGATAAAATGGTGCGGGGCATAACCGAAAACATAAGAATGGGAAAAGTAGCCGATGGTATTGAAGCAGCTATTTTACGAAGCGGAGAAATATTACTTGAAAAAGGCTTTTTGAAAACAGTTGACGATGTGAATGAACTTAGGGATGACTTGAGAATGGAATAACTATGTTCGATGTTCAATTAGTCAATTTTCAATGAAGCCATTTCCCATGAAATTATTATCGAATTGCCTACTACTTGCTGCCTGCTGCCTACTTTTTTTTACTTCCAACTTGACTTTTGCACAGCGCGCTGTGCCCGCCCACGGGGGCGTGTGGGTGCATGACGAAGCCAACGTGCTTGCGCGTAACACCGTTGTACAACTCGAACAAGTTTTAAAGGCCGAGCGTGACTCTACCTCCAATCAAATTGCCGTTTTGATTGTCCCCTCATTGGAAGGAGAAGACATTGATGGTTTTGGCATACGCGTGGCTGAGGCTTGGAAAATAGGTGATGAAAAGAAAGACAATGGCGTGATTTTTATCATCTCTATTGAAGATCGAAAAATGAGAATAGAAACGGGCTATGGTCTCGAAGGTGTTTTGACCGATGCTGTTTCTAGTCGCATAAACCGAAACGAAGTTGCTCCAAATTTCCGCCAAGGAAATTACGATAACGGTGTGGTTGCAGGAACGATGGCAATCATTCAGGCCATTAAAGGAACCTATAAAGGCGAAGGCCCTCAACGAAGGAGGGGAGGCAAATCCCCATGGACAATCGTCATCATTATCATCATCATCATTATTATGTCGCGCAGAAAAGGTGGCGGTGGTGTGGGTGGTTATTGGGCTGCAGGTTCGTTACTCGGTGGCGCAGGTGGTTTTGGTGGCAGCTCCAGTTCGTGGGGCGGAGGTTCAGATTATGGCGGTGGCGGTGGTTTTGGTGGTGGTGGTTC
>JAAFHY010000171.1 GCA_013298505.1 Cytophagales bacterium | reverse complement strand
TGCAATTCGCTCCTGGTTATTTTTTCGTGTGCTTTCATTTTTAATCACCGAATTATCTAATGATCAAATCAGCAAGTCAACTTGCATCGTGAAAAATAATTCCTAGCGCATACCGCTCACCACTTTTAACAGGGCTTATCCCGTGCTTCATGGTTGCCTTGTAGTATCCTTTCGTTCCCTTTACAGGGCGAAAGTTGGTTGTGAAGATCAGTGCATCGCCTTGATTGAGATTGACTACTTGTGCCTTCGACTGCGCCCTAGGTATCTGTTCGATCAAAATAAACTCGCCTCCCTCAAAATCTTTACCCGCTTGGCTAAGCGGAAAAACAACCTGAAAGGGAAAGTAAACTTCACCATACAAATCCTGGTGAAGTGTATTAAATCCTCCCTTTTCATAGCGCAAGATTAAGGGAGTGGGGCGAACTTGTTCTTGTAAAGCACATTGCGCAATAAGCTGATGATGTTCGTTTGGAAAACGAGTTTCTTTACCAAGCTGTGTCATCCAATTAGTTGCAATGCCCGCCAATCGCATATATAGTTCCGTGCGAAGTGTTTGTACTAATAAGGGCAATGGATAGGAGTAATATTTGTATTCGCCTTTTCCAAAGCGGTAGCGTTGCATGTCGATGGTACTTCGATAGATTTTTTCGTCTGCGTAATTTGTTTGAAGCTCTTCACATTCTTGCTTTGGCAAAACAGAGGGGACTATCGCATATCCTTTCTCATTGAGCGAGTGATAGACCTCGCTCCAATCAATAAGTGTTAAATCAACCATGTGGTAAATATAGAGCGCGAACGATTTTCTAAGAACCCGATTCTTGCGGATTGACGTATTAGTTTCCTTTATTTCCCTCACCCCAATTAAACTCTTAGGTTCTTGCTAGCTTGTATTTCCCTCTCCCGAGGGAGAGGGAATGATAAACTACGTAAGCGTAGCAACGTAGTGGGGTGAGGGTAGAAATAGCATCAATTTGAGATGTGCCCATGATACCATCAGGATTAAGACAAATTATTTTCTACTATTGTGACATGGAAACTTTTAGAATTTCTGTGCCCGAAGAGTTTAGCTTTAAACTTTCCCTTGATTTTTTACAGCGTTCGCCAAAAGAGCTATTGCATAGCGTTGATGATCGACAAGTTTCAAAGCTCGTACAAATAGCATCAAAGAAAATTGTGGTTGAGATTACAAGTAAAAAAGTGAACCTACTGGAAGTTCGAGTACTAAGCAGAGGTCTTTTACAGAAGTTTGAAAGGGAACAACTTACTACTTTTATCAGCGAATGGTTTGATTTAGATACTGACCTTAAACCATTTTATGCACTGGTCGATAACGATAAATTGTTAGGGCCGTTGGTAAATAAATTCTTTGGCTATCGAATTATTGGCCAGCCCGATTTATTTGAGTCACTGGTGTGGGCGGTGTTAGGCCAGCAGATTAACCTTCAATTTGCTTATATGCTTAAGCAGCGATTTGTAGAACAATTTGGAGAGAAGTGCGTGGTGGAAAACAAAACCTATTACCTATTTCCAACTCCGCAAGTAGTTGCAACGCTAACAGATGAACATCTATTGCCACTTCAATTTTCTCGACAAAAAAGTAAGTATGTGGTTCTTATAGCTCAGGCTTTCTTGAGTGGTGAAATCTCTAAAGAAAAATTGCGAGGCTTGCCACTTCAAGAAGCAAAAGAGCAATTGGTGAAAATAAAAGGAGTGGGAAATTGGACGGCCAATTATGCTTTGATGAAAACCTTTCGTTATCCAACGGCTTTTCCGCTTGAAGATGCAGGCGTACACAACGCCATCAAAAATTTAAAGAAGATGAAGGCTAAGCCAACCCTCGATCAAGTAAAACGAATTTTCAAAAAATACAAAGGGTGGGAGGCGTACGCTACGCTTTATTTGTGGAAAAGCCTTTAGGCACTTTTTAACTCTATCCGAAAAGTGGTTCCTTGACTTTCATCAGATGACTTAACAAATATTTTTCCTTCATGATACATTTCAATGATTCGTTTGGCGAGCGCAAGCCCTAATCCCCAGCCTCTCTTTTTGGTTGTGAAGCCAGGCTTAAATACACTTTGAACTAATTTTTTCGGAATCCCTTTCCCTGTATCAGAAATATCAATCAATACTTTACTGTCGCTTCCCCTCAATATTTTGATTGCAATGGTACCGGTATTCTCCATGGCATCTACTGCGTTTTTGCATAAATTCTCTAATACCCATTCAAAGAGGGGTGCATGCACATTTGCCTTAATGGATTCAGATAGTGTATAGACTTCAATTTTTACTTTAGACGACAGCCTAGGCTGCAAATAGCTCACTACATTGTTGACCAATTGAAAAACATTTTCTTCCTTAAGTATGGGGGTTGACCCGATGCTCGAAAAACGTTCGGTAACGATTCGTAGCTTCCGAATGTCTTTGTCTAGCTCCTCTACAAAGCCTTTGTTTTTTAGTTCGGGGTCATCGCGCAATACTTCTACCCAAGCCATTAACGAAGAGAGGGGAGTGCCAATTTGGTGTGCCGTTTCTTTGGCAAGACCAACCCAAACCCGATTTTGCTCAGATGTTTTAGAATAATTAAAAGCCAGGTAAGAGATAAATCCAAAAATGGCAAGTATAGATGTTTCTACATAAGGAAAGAGAATTAACTCAGCGAGCAGCATCGAATTTTTGTAGTACACTTTCTGCACGGCAAAAGTCCCTTGGTTGCCGGCATCTTTCAAAACAATATCAATGGCAGGGTATACCTTTTTCATGTCTGCCAATGCTTCTTTCAGCACTTCGTCTTTTTTTTCTTTACTCCACTCGGGGCTTATTTCGATGTTGTGATAAGAAATGATTTCACCCTTCTCGTCTACGAGTATGGTAGGGATGGAATTATTTTTGAAAATGATCTCTTCGGTAATAAAAAGGATTTCATTGCCACTATCGTTGATGGTATATTCTAAGGCTTTGGCAAAGAGCTCTACCTGATGACGCTCGCGTTCTTTTAATTGATTAACTAAAATGTTGGTAAATAGTATGGTGCCTACGCTAATGATCAGCGATACGCCCAATATGATCCACTTTAGATTGGTGTTATCTTTGTAAAATTCGGTTGACGCAGGAGACGATGGATTTCCAGGCATTTTGAAAGTTACAAGATGCAGTTACAGGAAGCAAATTTTGTATGAGGAACGGTTGGGGATTTGCGTGGGATTTTTAGCACTACTGAACATACGAAGCATTAGTATTTATTTAACCTCAAATGTTTCTACGAAGCACGTCAGCCCCCATACCACAAAACCTCTGTTAGCAGTAGTTATTGTTCAAAATAGTCCAAGTCAATCTTTTTAATTTGATAAGTTTCTATTCCTGAAACACCAACATTGTGTTCTATCATTAAGTTTGTCAAGGTTTCTCCGTCAATGAGTATAACTTTTGGGTCAATTGATTTCACGTAGTCAATTGCGGTTTTTGCAAAGGAACTTGTCGTTATGAAAACACCTTTTTTTGCTCGTTGTCCATGTAAAGCCCCAACAAATTTTTGAATTTCTGGTCGTCCAATACTTGTTTCCTCTTTCCACATCTTTGCCTGTAAATAAATTACGTCCAAGCCAAGTTTGTCTTCGTTGATTATCCCATCAATTCCCTCGTCATTTGTCCGCTTTATAGATTCGCCTGCTTTGTTTCGTGAACCACCATAACCCATTTTTACCATTAGGTCTATAACTAAGTCTTCAAAAAACTGCCAAGTGTTTGAGCGAATTTTTTCCAATAGTTCAGAAGCTAATTCACGTTTTATGAATTGGTAACTCTCCTCAAGTTTTTCTAACGGTGTTTTGGTATCAATTGTCGGAGTAAATTCTTTTGTTGTAGTGACTGTTGTGATCTGTTCCTCTGAAGAAGCAGTCCCATCATTAAAATCTCGGAATTCGTCAATAAGATCG
>JAAFHY010000170.1:693-4019 GCA_013298505.1 Cytophagales bacterium | reverse complement strand
AATACTGTGAGAAAAGCCTAAACTTAAATCCAACAGATTTCCCTGAGCCGTTGCTTTGTAACCTACTCCAATTACTTCTAACTGAGTTTTGTAGCCGGTGCTTACACCTTCTACCATGTTATTAATAAGAGAGCGGTATAGCCCATGCATGGCGCGGTGGCGCTTCTGCTCGGTAGGCCGGTGAACGAGCACTTGGCTTCCTTCAAACGTAATTTTGAAGTCAGCATCAATGACTTGTTTCAATTCGCCTTTAGGTCCTTTTACAGTAACCTGATGGTCGCTATCAGAAAAAGTGCATGTAACACCTTTTGGAAGTTCAATGGGTAGTTTACCTATACGTGACATATCCTTTCAGCGATTAATAGATGTAACACAATACCTCTCCACCTACATTCAGCGCTTTGGCTTCTTTATCGGTGATGACGCCTTTTGATGTTGACAAAATAGCAATACCTAAGCCATTCAACACTTTCGGCAATTCATCTGCACCACGGTATTGACGCAAACCTGGCGTACTGACACGGTGCAATTTGGTAATAGCCGATTCTTTTGTTTCCGGATTGTATTTCAAAGCAATTTTAATGTTGCCCTGTTTGTTTTCCGTATCCTCAAACTTATAGTTCAGGATGTACCCTTTATCGAAAAGTACCTTGGTCATCTCCTTCTTAAGGCTTGATGCGGGAACCTCCACAATTCGGTGGCGTGCCTTTATGGCATTACGCAACCGGGTCAAATAATCTGCAATAGGATCTGTTGTCTTCATTTCACTCTACTTTTTTAAAAAGCAAGCCCCGGCTTTTAAACGGGGCTGCAAAGATAAATAACAATTTTAGTTATCCAAACTGTTACCCGGTTTCGCTTTTCAATGTTTTGAGTCGCGACCTCGGTACTCAGCAACCAATAAATTTCAATTCGACTACTACCAGCTAGCCTTCGTTATGCCTGGGATTTTTCCCTCACTGGCCAACTGGCGAAACTGGTTACGGCAAATGCCAAATTTTGACATGTAGCCTCTAGGTCTTCCTGTAAGTTTGCAACGGCTGTGCAAACGAACCTTCGAAGAACTTCTAGGAAGCTTATCTAATGCGGCCCAATCTCCTGCCTCTTTCAAAGCGGCACGCTTTTTTGCATAGCGCTCCACTAAGCGAAGCTTCTTCTTGTCTCGAGCGATGACTGCTAATTTTGCCATTCCTGTTAGTTTTTAGTTACAAAAGGCATCCCAAATGCTTTGAGCAACTCATAGCTCTCTTCATCGGACGATGCGGTTGTTACAAATGTAATATCCATACCATTGACCTTAGTCACTTTGTCAATTGATATCTCTGGGAAGATGATCTGCTCTTTTACACCCAAAGTATAATTGCCACGGCCATCAAAACCTTTATCGCTAATTCCTTTAAAATCGCGTACACGAGGTAGTGCAATGTTCATTAAGCGATCCATGAATTCGTACATACGGTCGCCACGCAACGTTACCTTTGCACCAATTGCTTGGTTGCCACGCAACTTAAAGTTAGAAATGTCTTTCTTTGACTTGGTTGATACCGCCTTTTGGCCAGTTATAGTAGATAATTCCTCTACGCCAGCCTCAATTAATTTCTTGTCTGCCACCGCAGCGCCAATACCCTTGTTAACACAGATTTTTTCAATCTTTGGTACTTGCATGATGGATTTATACTGAAATTTTTCTTTCAGTGCAGGAATTATCTCCTTGCTATATTTTTCTTTTAGTCTAGGCGTTGCCATATACTACTATTGCTTAATGAATTCTCCTGTTTTCTTTGAATATCGCTGTAGCTTGCCTTTGGCATCAAGCTTACGACCCGTGCGCACTGCTTTGCCAGTGCCCGGCTCGATCAACATCAGGTTACTGATGTGAATGGTTCCTTCTGTTTTTTTGATACCACCTTCAGGCTTTCCGGCCGATGGCTTTTGGTGCTTGGTGATAATATTGATCCCTTCTACAATGGCTCGGTTCTTATCCGTCAAGATATCAAGTATCTTTCCTTCTTTACCCTTATCGTTACCAGAAAGAATTTTCACAGTATCGCCTTTGCGTACGTGCAGTTTGGGCTGTTTGTTAAATTTTCTTTCCATATTCTTATAGCACTTCTGGTGCCAACGAAATAATTTTCATGAATTGTTTTTCGCGAAGCTCACGAGCTACCGGACCAAAAATCCGCGTTCCCCTAGGTTCGTCTTGAGCATTCAATAGCACCGCAGCGTTATCTTCAAAGCGGATGTACGATCCGTCTTTTCTTCTCACTTCCTTTTTGGTACGAACGATTACTGCTTTTGAAACAGTACCTTTTTTAATTTGGCTGGTAGGGATGGCCGATTTTACGGTTACCACAATTTTGTCTCCTACACTGGCCGAACGTCTGCGTGTTCCACCCAATACGTGCATACACAATACTTCCTTTGCACCACTATTGTCGGCTACCGTTAGCCTGCTTTCTGTTTGTATCATGATTACTTTGCTTTTTCAACAATTTCTACCAATCTCCAACGCTTGGCCTTACTTAAGGGGCGGGTTTCCATAATGCGAACTGTATCGCCAATGCCTGCCTCATTTTTTTCGTCATGTGCCATAAACTTAGAAGTTTTGGTCATAAACTTTCCATAGATGGGGTGCTTCACCTTTCTATCAATAGACACAGTAATTGACTTCTGCATTTTATTGCTTGTCACTTTACCAATTCTGTCTTTTCTGAGGTTACGTTCCTGCTCCATGTGATTATTTTTTTGATTCCTTTTCTTTAGCTGTTAATTCTGTGCGCAATCGAGCAATAAGCTTCCGATTCTCCTTTATGCGCATCGGGTTTTCGATGCTTGAGATTTGGTGCGCAAACTTGATCTTTCGTAGATTTTCAGTCTCGCTACCAATTTTCTCTTTTAGCTCGGCTACCGTCAAGCCTTTAATTTCTGTGTTCTTCATCGTATTACTTTTCTACTTGTTCTACATAATCTCTGCGAACTGTAAACTTCGTCTTTAACGGAAGTTTACCTTCGGCCAATGCCAATGCTTCTTTAGCTGTAGCCATGGTTACGCCACCTGCCTCAAATAAAATAGTACCAGGTTTCACCACTGCTACCCAATATTCGGGAGCTCCTTTACCCTTACCCATACGAACCTCTGCTGGTTTGCGTGTGATAGGCTTGTCAGGAAAAATGCGAATCCAAACTTGACCTTCACGCTTCATGGCGCGTGTAAGTGCTACACGGGCAGCCTCTAACTGCCGTGCGGTAATCCACGCTGGCTCTAGGGCCTTTAATGCAAACGAACCGAAAGCGATTTGATGACCACGCGTGGCCAACCCTTTCGT
>JAAFHY010000170.1:0-618 GCA_013298505.1 Cytophagales bacterium | reverse complement strand
CCCTCAATTATCTTTTTCCGCCTCTTCTTGCTCCACCACCACCGCCACGGTTGTCATCGCGATCGCTTCTTTCTCTTCTTTCGCCACGCTCACCACGAGGAGGACCACCTGGACCTCTTCTTCTATCTCCACCACCCTGTTGCGCGGGGCCTTTGTTATTATCTCCACCCGAATTGCTTACCATGCCAATGTTAGGTGACAGGTCGCGCTTTCCGTAGACTTCTCCTTTAAAAATCCATACTTTGATACCGATTTTACCATACACGGTTTGTGCTTCTGAGATGGCATAATCGATGTCGGCACGTAAGGTGTGCAACGGAATTCTGCCTTCTTTGTACTGCTCGGTACGCGCCATATCGGCACCAGCCAAACGACCACCTAGTTTTACTTTAATACCCTCTGCACCAACGCGCATGGTTGACGCGATGGCTTGCTTCATAGCCCTGCGATAAGAAATACGAGCCTCCAACTGTTGTGCGATAGACTCTCCTACCAAGCGAGCATCCAACTCTGGACGCTTGATTTCAAAAATGTTGATTTGAACATCTTTCTTAGTGAGGTTCTTTAATTCTTCTTTGATTTTATCTACTTCGGTGCCGCCTTTTCCGATCACTACGC
>JAAFHY010000017.1 GCA_013298505.1 Cytophagales bacterium | reverse complement strand
TCGCTTAAACTACACCGCACAACTTCTAATCGCGCGTAAATTCTCATCCCGCTTCTCTGGTCAAATTACACCAACCTTTGTCCATACCAACAGGGTTGATAGAACATCCATCAATAACGATCAAGCTGCATTGGGTATTGGAGCGCGCTACAAATTAACCCGAAGCCTAGCACTAAATGCAGAATACTATTACCGAATTAACCCGGTTACAAACACCATCTACTATAACTCGGTGGGAATTGGTTTAGATATCGAAACAGGTGGCCATGTATTTCAATTGGTATTTTCAAACTCGCAAGGCATGATTGAACGTACTTTCATTAACGAAAACACTGATAATTTTTTCGATGGAGGAATCCACTTCGGGTTTAATATTACACGTGCCTTTCAATTGAAAAAGAAAACTAAAAAATAATCTAAACCTTAACCCCTATTAGTATGATAAAGAAAATTTTGATTGGCATTGGTGTACTACTACTTGCTGTAGTCGCCTTTTTGGTGTACTCTAATCTTTTCCCTAAAAGCCCAAAGAAAATAACTGAGTTTAGTAACGAAAGTTTAACTGTAAAAGTAAGTTATAGCCAACCTTACAAAAAAGGCCGATTGATTTTTGGCGAAGAAAAAGATGGAGCGCTGCAACCATACGGAAAATATTGGCGGCTGGGAGCGAATGCAGCAACTGAAATTACCTTCAACAAAGATGTGAACTTTGCTGGCAAGGCAATAAAAGCTGGAACATACCGGATGTATGCCGTACCGGGAGCAACTTCGTTTCAAGTTTCGCTAAATAGCGAGGTGGGCGTTTTTTTAGGTGTCACCGAGCCTGACTATTCATTAGACGTTGCAAAAGTAGATGTGCCTGTTACATCCGCCAACAATGAAGTAGAACAATTCACTATCAACTTTTCGAGCGAGGGCACAGGGATTAACATGGATTTTATGTGGGATAAAATTGTGGTGAGAGTGCCTATTACTCAATAAAATTCAAAAAATTTTGTTCGTCACCTTGAGCCTATCCTAAAAAAATAGGCTCATTTTTTTAAAACCCATAGTCAATGTCAATTTCTAAAAAACAACTCGTTGGTATTTTCTTCTTAACCATTCTCTTCTTGGGGGTAACCTACTTTGTGATTGGTAAAATTCAATATCGGTTGAATGTAATGGACATAGAAGAATACGATCCCATCTCAACGTTAAAAGTTCCTCAACATCCGCTAACGCATGCCAGGTTTCCTTTTATTGATGTGCACAATCATCAATGGGTTATGCCTGTGCAAGATTTGGATAAACTAGTTGCAGAAATGGATTCGCTCAACATGGGCGTGATGGTAAACTTGAGTGGCTTTCGCGGAAAAATACTGGAATGGTCGCTCGATAATGTTAATAAAAATCATCCGAATCGGTTTGTGGTCTTTTTGAATATCAACTTTGAAAATTTAGACGATAAAGGGTGGCCTGAAGAAACACTTGCTATGATGGATGAAGCCGTAAAACAAGGAGTGAAAGGGCTAAAAGTTTACAAAGGGCTAGGCCTTACCGACAAAGACAATGAAGGAAACCGGATTGCTGTTGATGATCCACGGCTCGATCCAATTTGGGCGAAGTGCGGAGAGTTGGGCATCCCCGTTTTAATTCATTCTGGCGAACCCAATTCGTTTTGGAACCCCAAAGACAAACGCAACGAACGGTGGCTCGAACTAAAAAAACATCCTGATCGGTATAGAGACCCCAAGAAGATTCCGCCTTTCGAGCAAATCATGAGCGAGCAGCACCGAGTTTTTAAAAAACACAGCAATACTAAATTCATAGATGCCCACCTCGGTTGGTTTGGCAATGACTTAGAACGACTCGGAAAATTGTTTGATGAGATGCCCAACGTGTATACTGAACTGGGAGCCGTGTTGGCTGAGCTAGGAAGACAACCAAAAGCGGCACGCACATTTATGATCAAGTATCAAGACAGGGTAATGTTTGGCAAAGACACCTACAAAAAAGAAGAGTACTATACGTATTTCCGTGTGCTAGAAACAGGCGATGAGTATTTCGATTACTATCGAAAATACCATGCTCATTGGAAAATGTATGGATTAGAACTTCCCGATTCTGTTTTGAGAAAAGTGTATTACCAAAATGCGCTACGGGTAATTCCAGGAATCGATGCTAGTCTGTTTGAAAAAATAAACTAAGCCGAGATTCTTGATTTGAACTTCTTAGTAAGTTCTTCTACGCTATTCTTAAAATTGGCGTCTGTCTTCATCATGTCTTCGACCGATTCTAGTGCGTGGATAACCGTGCTGTGATCGCGACCGCCAAAATTAGAGCCAATAAGGGCGAGCGTTAATTGAGTATAGCGTTTACAAAAGTACATGGCCGTTTGGCGCGGAATAACTATCTCGCGTTTCTTTACCTTGCTTTTCATAGCGTCCATCTCTACCTTAAAGAAATCGGCCACTGTTTTTTGGATAAAGTCTACGCTTACGTCTGATTGGATTTCTTTAACTATGTTTTTCAACACTTCTTTCGCCAACTCTAAATCAATGTCTTTCTTTAGTAAGGTGGCGTGAAAGAGCAGCGAATTCAACACACCCTCCATATCGCGTAAGTTGGTATCTACACTATATGCCAAATACTCTGCCACATCTTTGGGTATTTCGATTCCATCTGACTGCATCTTGTTATGGATAATAGCCAACTTGGTTTCAAAATCCGGTTCCTGCAAATCGGCTGTTAGGCCCCATTTAAAACGAGAAAGCAATCGCTCTTGAAACCCTTTCAAATCACGTGGAGGGCAATCGCTGGTCATTATAATTTGCTTGCCCGATTGATGGAGTTGGTTAAATATATGGAAGAAAATCTCCTGAGTTTTCTCTCTTCCAGCTAAAAACTGCACATCGTCCAAAATCAATAAATCAACCTGCAAGTAAAAATTTTGAAACTCCTGCATTTTATGATTTTGCAAGGCATTCAAAAATTGACTGGTGAAATCATTCTGATCGACATACAAAACAATTTTCTCTGGTAAGTTCTTTTTTATCTCGTTTCCAATGGCTTGCACCAAGTGCGTTTTGCCTACGCCTACACCTCCGTAAAGCATTAATGGGTTAAAAGAAGTAGTGCCGGGCTTTTTTGCTACAGCAACACCAGCCGATCGCGCCAAGCGATTGCAATCGCCTTCAACGAAGTTATCAAACGAATAATTGGGGTTTAGTCTAGAGTTAACTGTTTGCGGGTTGAGTGCCTTGAAGCTAAATGGAGAATATTCTTCATGACCGTTTACGGCTTGCGCATTGCTTTTTTTAAACCCATTTCCATTGGGATAGTTTACCGACACGGGCGGATTGCTCCGGTTGCCACTATCAACAACCACCGAATATTCTAAGCGACCACTTGGCCCCAATATTTGGTGCACTGCTTTTTTTAAAACTGGTACATAGTGTTCTTCTAGCCATTCGTAAAAAAATTGCGAAGGCACCTGTATGGTTAGCACATCACCCTCGTTGCGCAAAGGAGTAATGGGTTTAAACCATGTTGCAAAGCTGTGATCGTCTACCTCTCGCTTTATTATTTCTAGGCAATCGTTCCAAACTGAGGCATTAGCAACTTCCATTATTGAGCTGTAGAGTTTAGGGTTTTGGGCACTTTTTTTTAAAGCGGGAAACAAAGGTGTAAAAAAAATTGAAAATCGAAAGGAAGAAAAAATAAAAATCACCCTTGACTTTTAGAAAATAATTTCAGTACTGATATAACAGCATTTTCAATAAAAAAAGAATTGATAAAGTGCTAACTTAACTTCAACTTGATGCACTTTCGTGGAACAATCTAATTCAATTTTCGTGGAACAGTCCTTTGCCCCAAATTTCCCACCGCAAACAATTAAAAATTGGCAAGAGGCCGCTAGCAAAGAATTAGAAAAGGGGCAATCGCTTACCGAACTTGTTATGAGCAAGCACGGTGTAACCATTAAGCCCTATTATACTGAAGAAGATTTGCCAAATGTGCCGCTTAGGCCACTTCCTCCATCGGCTAATGCATATAGCGGTGCTAGGCATTGGGCAAACATGCCAAAAGTTTTAGTAGATGACGAGGACAAAGCAAATCAGGAAGCACTGGCGCATCTCCAAAAGGGAGCAGACGGTATTCTGTTTGAAATCGTTGCCACTCAAGCCAATCCCGAAAAAGTATTGGCGGATATTGAGTTGCAGTATTGTACCGTCAGTTTTATCGGCAACCAAACTAGTATTCATTTTTTACATTCGTTTTGCGCTTACGCGGAAAAAAAATTTGATAGTAGTCAACTTACAGGTGCTATTTTCTGGCAAACCAAGCCCCACTTTGATGTAGTAAAGAGATATTCTGGCTGGAGTAGCTTCCATACCTGTGGCATCGCCTTCGAAAGCCATGCAACTGTCTCCGAAGAAATTGCCACTGCAGCTTCGATGGCGATTGATTGTGTAGGCAAGTTGCGTGAAATGGGTTGTTCGCAAAAAGATGCTCTTACACAGATTGCTTTTTATACTTCTGTAAACACTGATTTTTTTATTGAGATTGCCAAGCTGCGCGCACTGCGCCAACTTTGGGGTGACGTGAGTGGTGTTGGTAATGAGGGCTCAGCTGAACCATTATATCTCCACGCTATTTCAACTTCGTATGTAAATGCAGCCTACCAGCCACACGGAAATTTGATCAAAGAAACGTATTCGGCAATGTCCGCCATTTTAGGTGGTTGCGATGGGCTTACCATAGAAGCAGAAGACAGATTGAATTCTACGCTGGTTCGAATCGCACGCAACACCTCGTCTATCTTACGCGAAGAATCTTTTCTGGGTCAGGTGGCAGATCCATTAGTAGGTTCGTATTCCATCAACTCACTGACCGATCAACTAGTTAAGCAAGTCAAACAAATTGTTGGCTCAAAGAGCTTGCTCAAACTATTTGAAAAAGCAATTACAACTATTCAGCAAAACGAAGTAAGCAGGCCCGTGTGGGTATCGTCCGAAAAAATTGAAATCAAACCAACTTTTGCATCTTCTGATCGTCAAACTAAAAACTTCGATAAATCGCAAGCAGGTTTGCCACCTTACCTACGCGGGCCCTACGCGAGCATGTACACCGTGCGCCCGTGGACTATACGACAATACGCGGGCTTCTCTACAGCAAAAGACTCGAACGCATTTTACCGAAGAAATTTAGCAGCAGGGCAAAAAGGGCTTTCGGTTGCGTTTGATTTGGCAACACACAGGGGGTACGACTCCGATCATCCCCGCGTAAGCGGAGATGTGGGCAAAGCTGGAGTAGCAATTGATTCTGTATTGGACATGAAAATTTTATTCGATCAAATTCCACTCGATAAAATGTCGGTGTCGATGACCATGAACGGGGCCGTTATTCCTATTCTAGCTTTTTACATCGTGGCTGCCGAAGAGCAAGGAGTTAAGCAACATCAACTTAGCGGCACGATTCAAAATGATATTTTAAAAGAATTTATGGTGCGCAACACGTATATCTATCCGCCCGCGCCATCCATGCGCATTGTGGCCGATATTTTTTCGCATTGCTCTAAGCATATGCCCAAATTCAATAGCATCAGCATTAGCGGCTACCACATGCATGAGGCAGGCGCGCCTGCACATTTAGAATTGGCGTATACGTTGGCCGATGGATTAGAGTACGTTCGTGCCGGAATAAATGCGGGCATTGCCATTGATGACTTTGCCCCGCGCTTGTCTTTTTTCTGGGGCATCGGAATGAATTTTTTTATGGAAGTTGCAAAAATGCGAGCAGGCAGATTGCTGTGGGCGCGAATCATAAATCAATTCGATCCCAAAAATCCAAAATCAATGGCATTGCGCACACATTGCCAAACATCGGGCTGGAGTTTAACAGAGCAAGATCCATACAACAATGTAACACGTACGTGTGTTGAAGCACTGGCCGCTGTTCTGGGCGGAACCCAATCACTTCATACCAATTCACTCGATGAAGCAATCGCATTGCCAACTGATTTTTCGGCACGCATAGCCCGCAATACACAACTCTATCTGCAAAAAGAAATGGGCATTACAAGCATCGTTGACCCGCTCGGTGGATCATACTATGTAGAATACCTCACCGAACAACTGGCCGATAAAGCATGGAAGCTGATACAAGAAGTAGAAACGCTGGGCGGCATGACCAAAGCCATCGAGAGTGGTATTCCTAAAATGCGCATCGAAGAAGCTTCGGCTGGCAAGCAAGCGCGCATCGACTCGGGTAAAGATGTGATCGTTGGAGTAAATAAATATACAACAGACGAAAAACCCGATTTTGAAATACTTGACATAGACAATACCGCTGTGCGGCAAGAGCAATTAGAACGGTTACAAGAGCTGAAGAAAAATAGAAATAGCCTAGATGTAGAAAAATCTCTTGCTCTGCTAGAGGAAGCCGCTGGAAGCGGGAAGGGCAATTTGCTTGAGTTGGCGATCGAAGCTGCCAGGCACCGAGCAACACTAGGCGAAATTTCATTTGCCCTCGAAAAAGCATTTGGCCGTTACAAAGCCACTATCAAATCCATATCGGGTGTATACTCAAGCGAAATGAACAATAAAAACGAATTGGCCGAAGTACGAAAGCTATCTGATCAATTTGCCGAATTAGATGGCCGCAGGCCGCGCATACTCATTGCTAAAATGGGGCAAGATGGCCACGACCGTGGCGCCAAGGTAATTGCTACCGCGTTCGCGGATTTAGGATTTGATGTAGACATTGGCCCGTTGTTTCAAACACCGCAAGAAGTGGCACGGCAGGCTGCCGAAAACGATGTGCATATCATTGGGGCATCGAGCCTTGCCGCAGGACACAAAACATTAATACCCGAACTGATTGACTCACTAGCAAAAATTGGAAGGCCCGACATAATGGTAGTTGCTGGTGGGGTGATTCCACAAAAAGATTACGGATTTCTTTATCAGGCTGGGGTAAGTGGAATTTTTGGGCCTGGCACGCGTGTTACCGAATCGGCCAAAGTCATTTTGAATAAGCTGTTGGGCAATTGATTGGCCTGCTCCCAATCCGTCACTTCACTAAAAAACCGTATTTTTATAGTACTAAACCTACGTTTATGAAATTCTCAACTTTAGTAGCGCTTTTGCTTTTGTTAAGCACTTTGGTAAAAGCACAAAGCAAACTCGACAAGGCCATCAAAGCAGTAGAAACCGCCTATGAAATTGGCGACTACAATAAAGCCACCACGTTGCTTGAAAAATTCAAAAAGAAAAATTTCAAAAAACTAGGAGACAAAAATCCATACGCTGTAAAGTATCATTTACTACTAGCCAAATTCAATTTGGCCTCGGGCAGATTTGCAGAGTTTGAAACAACCTTGCAATCGGCTATAACTACCAGCCTGCAAATTGATAAAGAAAACAGCCAACGGCACGGCTTACTGCTTTTGAGCGCGGCTGAGTTGTATTCGCAAAATGGTTCTTACCGCGTGGCGCGAAACTACCTAGCCGATGCTAAAAAGAACTTAGAGAAAAGCGCCACCTTCAATGAAGATACCAAGGCCAAGTGGGAGGTAGCCATGGCCGAAGCTCTGACTGGCCAAGGCTATTTTAGAGAAGCCCTAGACTTGCTCAGAAAAAATGAAAAATATTTCGCAGGCCGCGCACTAAAGCAAGAAAGCTATATTGATGATAAAGGAAATTTGAAAAGCCGTAAACTTTCTGATGATGAACTGAAAGTACGTTATGAAGAAAACGCAAGAATCCTTACTGACATTGGCGATGTGTATCGCAACAAAGGCGAATCGACTAGTGCCGACTCTACTTTTGCTGTTGCTGCCCGATGGATCGATAAAAATTTAGGGGAATCGAATTTCGCTTTTGCGAAAAACCAATTTCTTTATTCTAATCTTTTGGTTGAAGGAGGCCTGAGTTTGGAAGAAGATTTTCCGAGTGGCACTGGCTATACACGTGCTCTCGACAATTTATTAAAAGAACATAAAAATTCGCACTACTTAGCAGCTCTTATTTACGAGCAGCAATTGAAGCGATTACTTGCTCAAAACAACACCTCTAGGTACGCCAATACTAAATTAGAGTACGAAAAAATGATCAACGGAAATTACAAAGAAGGAAGCATTTACACCGTGCGATTAAAGGCTATTGAATTTGACTCTAAACTCAATAAAGATAAAACCAAGAACTTAGAGAAAGATGCTAACGCTCTCATTGCAAATACCAAAGCACTGCCTAAAAATAATATTGTCACAGCCGAGGCCCTAGAATTTTTAACAGGGTTAGCACTCTATCAAAAAAACTACACCAATGCGGAAAATTATCTCAAAACCATTATTGAAATAAAGTCTGATCTATTTGGAGAAGATGCGCCCGAAACGCATTTGGCAAAAATAAAATTAGCCAACTATCTACTCGACTACACCAACAAAATAGATGAGGCTGGGAAAATCTATAAAGAGAGTTATGAAAATATTGTAGCCAAACAAATTGGGGCATGGCACAAAGATCACTTGGAAATACTCAACCACATTGCCAACCTATACGAATTAACTGATCGCTATACCGAAGCAAACGAAACCCTCGATAAAGCGGGATTACTAGCCCGAGCAAAATACGATGATAAAGATTTTTTGTATGGTGATGAGCTAACAAAGATCGCGCGTCTTCAGATTAAGCTAGGACAGTATGAAAAAGCAGAAGAAAACTTAAACAAAGCAAACGTCATTTTAGAAAATTTCAGAAAAGATGAGGATAAAAAAATATATGTGATTAATGCACTAGAAACACAAGCTACTTTACTAGGTATAAAAGGATTATTTGATGAAGCCGAAGACAAGCTAGATAGAACAAAAAAAATAATTTCGAGGGCAGACAACCCAATTGTAGGGCTCGATGAACTAAGCACTGCCCAACAACTATCAAGTTTGTTTATTCAGTTGGGCAGGTATTCTGCCACTGAAGAATTGCTTACCCAATTAATTGCTGAATACGAAAAGCTTTACGGCAAAAATTCGCTTCGCTTGGTAGAGCCTCTTGTAAACAGAGGACGGCTTTCATTGGCCGAAGGTGATTATACCGATGCTGATAAAATTGCTCAACGTGCCAATCAAATAGCCATTGCTGTATATGGCCCCAAATCTTCTAAAACAGCCAGTACCGAAAAACTGCTAGGCGATATTGAATATGCCATTGGCGATTACGATCGAGCGGAAGATAACATCACCAAAGCAATGGCGAGTCAGGAAAAACAATTTGGCCGCAATCATATTGAAGTAGCCAAATCGCTATCGCAATTAGCACTCATTAAATTTTATAAAGGCGAATCGTTTGAAAAAGTTGAAAAGCTAATGAGTGAATCTCAAGAAATTATGGGCAACCGTTTGGGTAAAGAAAATCCGCAATATGCCGACATTCTAAAAAATGTTGCCTTCATCAATATCGCAGCCAAAAAATACAACGCGGCCTTTGGTTCACTAACGCAAGCAGAAGGTATCTGGCGTGCTAAAACAGGCTCTAAAAACAACATCAATGCGGCAGCCATTTTCACCCTTACTGGAGACGTATTTTACGAAATCAAAAACTACAAAAAGGCAGAAGAGTATTACACACAAGCCAAAAAAATCTACGACACCTATTTCAATAAATCACACCCTGAATATGTAAAGATTATTTCAAAACAAGCCAAGGTGTATTATATGGAAAAAGATTTCAAGCGCTCTAAAAAGAATATAGAAGAAGCGCTTGGTAACTACGAAAACTTCATCAAACAGTATTTCCCTGCCTTGAGCGAACGTGAAAAAGCAAAGTACTGGAACACGATCAAAGGTGATTTTGAATTTTATAATACCCTTGCCTTTAGTCAGCTAGATGATTTTAAAGATCTATCGGGCAAAGTGTATAACTACCAACTGCTTACCAAAGCCTTGCTGCTAAGCTCATCCATTAAAATTCGCGAGCGGATATTAAACAGCAAAGACGAAAACCTAAAACAAGCATACTCGGACTGGGTAGAAAAAAAAGAGTTTTTAACAAACGCCTTGTCGATGAGTACCGATCAGCTTTTGCAAAACGGAATTGACCCTGCCGCGTTAACACTCGAAGTAGAAAAACTAGAACGGACGTTGAGCGAAAAATCTGAACTATTTGGCCAAAGTTTTGAGAACAAGAAAATCACGTACGAAAACGTGCAAAAGTCGATAGCGAAAAATGAAGTGGCTATTGAAATGGTGCGCTTTCGTTACTTCAATCATTCATTTACCGATTCAGTAGTGTATGTGGCGCTATATGTAAAAAATGATGGCAACCGCCCCAAAGCTATCGGATTGCCTGAGGGCTATCGTATGGAAACCCGTTTCTATAAATATTTTAGAAATAGCATTACCAGCAAAACCGAAGATAAGTTTTCATACAAAGTGTTTTGGGAACCTATCCAAAAAGAACTTGGCCTCAATACATCTATTTACTTATCGCCCGATGGTGTTTACAATCAGCTTAATCTAGAAACCATACCAACTCCCGATGGAAAATTTGTAATTGACAACTCAAATATTGTATTGGTTAGCAACACTAAAGATTTGTACTTGCGCAAGATCAAATCAAAAGGAGGTGTACCGAGCAATACCGCAACCATGTTTGGCAATCCAACCTTCTATTTAACGGCTTCTAACTCGCAGCGCATTGCGTCACTACCTGGCACTGAAAAAGAAATAAACGAACTTGAAGAATTGCTAAAGCAGAAAGGATGGAAGACAAGTGAATATGTTGAGAATGAAGCCACCGAAGACCAAGCAAAGTTGTTGGAAAGCCCCAAAATTTTCCACGTGGCCACTCATGGATTTACCCAATCAGCAGCCGATAAAAAAGAAACGAGCGAACTAACCAGTAGCGAAGCACAAAAAACTGAAAACCCGCTGATGAAAACAGGATTGTTGCTACGAGGTGCGGGAGACATTCTGGATAAAACAAACTACAATTACAATATCGACAACGGCATCCTTACCGCCTATGAGGCCATGAGCTTAAACCTTGACAAAACAGATTTAGTAGTATTGAGCGCCTGCGAAACTGGCTTGGGCGAAATTGCCAATGGTGAAGGAGTATACGGATTACAACGAGCTTTCTTAGTGGCCGGTGCCAAAGTACTAATTATGAGTATGTTTAAAGTTGATGACGATGCCACGCAAAAATTGATTTTAAATTTCTATAAAAAATGGCTGACGACAAACAACATGCGCCAAAGCTTCATTGATGCTAAAAAAGAGCTACGCGTAGAATATCCCGAACCAATCTATTGGGGACCATTTATGATGATTGGGTTGGATTGAAAAATAATTTAAAAGCCAACAAAGCCTATAAAAAATAATAACAATGCGATCGTTCAAACTTATGAAAGGGGAAATTTCTTTTGAACCAGATAGGATTCGAATTTCGGACAACTTAAAGAAGGAAAGAATTATTAGCCTTTTTAGTTCAAGTCTCTGGACAATGTACGGGGCAATTTCGGTTTTTCGATACTTAAAAACAGGGGATCAATTTTTACTTTGGACAGGTATATTTATTGGAGTTGCCCACCTTATCCTTTTGATAGTAAATTTACTTCGGTCTAATGCAAATGAGATTTTATACAGCGAGATTACTTCGATAAAAATAACCAGAAGATCTAAAAATAAATTTTTAGATCTAAGGCTTAAAAACAACAGGCTTAGAAGGGTCAATGGAGTTGAGAATCTTAAAGATATTGAAGAGTACCTCAAAGCAAACTTAGAAAGCAGAATTAAATTTTCGTTCTAAACCTCTAATATTTACATCCCAATCATCACAAAAGCACCCCAGTAGTAAGGCTCTTTGTACTTTAGCATGAGTTGCTGCTGCGCTTGCTTAAATGCTTTTAGTTTGTTCCCTGATTTTGTCCAGTTGGTGTAAAAGTTGGTCATCAGTTGCTGAGTGGCCGCATCATCTACTTTCCACAAACTCATAATCATAGCGTTTGCACCCGCTACTAAAAAAGCACGCTGCAATCCATACACACCCTCGCCCGATTTTACATCGCCAAGTCCTGTTTCGCAGGCACTCATCACAATTAAATCGGTGCCAACCAAATCCAAATTCATCGCTTCATAGGCAGTAAGGATGCCGTTGTCATTACCCGATAAGTTCACATCTGAAGTCTCTTTTGATTTAGCTCCGGCCAAAATCAAACCCGAACGTAACAATGGGTTATTTTTAGCACTTTCGGCATTTACGCCCATAGCATCTCCGCCCTGCAAATCAGCATCGGCCAAAAAATAACCGTGCGTAGCAATGTGCATCAATTGCGGCCCTTTTACTGATTTAAAATTTGTTTCAGAAGCCTCAGTACTTTGCTTTACAAAAGTTGTGTAGCCTGCAAGTGTAAGTATTTTGTTGATGCCATCAATTTCAACTTTTGTGCCCGGTAACGGAACGGCCGCTCCGGCATAGTCGGGAAAGCCAAGAATAAAAGCATTCTTCTTAACTACACTTGGCTTCCGCTGCTTTAATGAAATTAAATCTTTTGAATTGCCGATCGTAACCAATTCAAACTTGTTCAACACATAATCACCCTCTTTCTTTTTGATTGTATTGAGATTGATTTGGTTATACACACCATCTGGCGAAACATATACGGTTTTCTTCCCTACTAGCAGCGATTCAATTTGAGCCCAATATTGCTCATAAGAAAATTCATCAACAGTCTTTTGTTGAATTGAATTTTTGTAATACTTGGCATAGCGTGACTCGAGTTGCAGTCCATTTTGAAGCACCACCAATTTAGGTTGTGCCATTGCCCTTGTCGCTATTAAGGCAACGTAACGCGAGTCGACTGTGAAATCTTTATCAAAAGATCGTACTCGTATAATTTCTACCAAGCCTTCCAAATCAGTAAGCTGAGAAGCTATTTGCGCAAAGGTGGTGCGATCAGCAGAAAAAGCCTGTGAGAAGGAAACCGATTTTTTTGAGAGTGATCGTTCTTTTGCGTTCGCTTCTTTCTCCAATTCGCCAATATTAATTTTCTGCTTTGCCAAATCATCTTTAGAAAAGGAATAATAGCGCGATAGATTTTCTTTTTGTGCAATCCAAGATGTATACTCATCAATCAACTCTTTATTGCCGCTTTCCAAAATTGATTTTTTAATTTTGTTGGTAGAACTAAGCAACAAGCCCTTGGTAGCAATTTGGTAATCGAATACTACTTTTAACAGCTCCGGATTCGTAACACTTGCTTCTATTGCATAGTTATAAAACCGCTGAAAGCGAGGATGCAGGATATCCCAATACTTTGTTTTTTCGGCCTCGCTCATAGGAGGAAAATAGTTGCTTACAAAATCAAGCGATTTATCGATTGCTTCTTTGAGTGGCTGATAAGCGCTCGCCAAGTCTCCCTTCTTCCAATACAGAATGCCCAAGCTTTCAATCGACTTCACATAGTCTGGATGATTTTCGCCAAGCACAGTCTTGCGAATTTGAACCGCTTTCTTCAACGCAACCTCTGCCTCCGCAAAGCGCGATTGCATTCTATAAAAATTACCTAAGTCATTTTGAACCTTGGCATACGAAACATTCTCTTCGCCAAACTTGCTTTTATAAACAGCTAAGGACTTTATTAAGAGAGCTTCTACCTGATCGTACTTGCTCATTTGCATATAAAGCACCCCCACCTGATTGAGCAATGCCGCATATTCCGGATTACTTACTTGCCCTTTCGACTCGAACACTTTTTTAATAGATACGAAAGCACTTTCCGCCTCAGGCAAATTTCCATTTAGCTGATACATCAATGCTTGGTTCAATTGAAATTTTCTGCTATCGAACGAATTGTTTGCTACTTTCTTTGGTGTACTTTCAGCATTTACTACTGCGCTTCTTATCAGGGTTAGGGCATCTGCATTGCGTCCCATCGCTTGGTAAAGCATGGCCTTATTATTTTGCAGAATAGCGTACTGCATACTCTTCTCGCCAAATACCTTTTGTACAATGGGCAATGCCTCATCAAACTGTTGCTCGGCTTCATTATATTTTCCGAGCAACTGATTTAGTTTTGCGTGGCTATTCAAATTAGAAGCATAGCCCGCACTCTTCTTGCCAAGCACCGTTTCGCTTTTGCTGAGTGCAGACGAAATATATTTTTCAGCATCTTCATTCCTTCCTTGCACCATAAACATTACACCCATGCTCGACATGCACCGCAAGTAGGTTAAACCATCGGCAAGGCTATTGGCCTCCATGTAGTTTTTTGCATTTTTAAAAGTCTCTTCTGCCAATTCGTACTGCCGAAGTTCGTATAATGTAATGGCCGATGTTAACGTATCGCGGGCGATGTCGGTTGGCTTCTTAGTTTCTTCTTCATCAAAAAGAAGTTTTGCTCCCTTCGAACTCACCTTGGTTAAGGTTTCTCCCTTTTGCTCTACCTCAAATAAATTAGAGCCTTCGCTAATCGACATGGCAAATTGAAAGTCGAGAGAATCCAACTTGTTCATTTTCGATTCGGTAGACTCAGTAACGGTTTGCTTGACTGCTTTCTTTACAGCATTTTCGAGCCAACCTTGGCTTTGCGCTGAATAAGATGTGATGGTGAATAGTAAAACGAGCTTCAGGTACTTCATGGGTTGTGAGGTATTGTAGTAAAACGTGGTTAAATTTCCACAAAAAAAGCGAAAGGTGAAACTCTATAGGAATTTGTGCGAAGCCGTTATTGCAGGATTGCAAGATATATTCGATGAAAAGAAGTATGCCGACAAGGTAATTGAGAAAATTTTGAAGAGCAATCCGAAGTGGGGCGCACGCGATAGGCGCTTTATTGCCGAAACGATCTACGATATTGTAAGGTGGTATCGCCTGTTTAGGGAGTTGGCTAATGCCGAAGAAAACGAATACTGGAAACTCTTGGCTGTTTGGTGCCTGTGGAACAAAACAGAATATCCTGATTGGGAAGAATTAAAGGGCGTAGACCGAAAAAAAGTAATAGCTCGGTACGAAGAAGTAAAAGTCACTCGTAAATTAAAAGAATCGATACCCGATTGGCTCGATGAACTAGGCGAAAAAGAACTCGGTAACAAATGGTCAACAGAATTAGCGGCTCTCAATGAAGAAGCGGCTGTGGTTTTACGAGTAAATACATTAAAAATTTCAAGGCCAGAATTGCAAAAACAACTGGAGGAAGAAGAAATTGCTACCGAAGCTCCGATCACATATCCAGATAGCTTATTATTAGAGCAACGACAAAATATTTTCACGCGTCAGGCTTTTAAAGATGGCCTCTTTGAAGTACAAGATGCGGGCTCGCAACTCATTGCTCCATTTTTGCAAGCAAAACCGGGCATGCGAGTAATTGACGCGTGCGCTGGCGCAGGCGGAAAAACATTGCACTTAGCCGCGCTGATGCAAAACAAAGGGCGCATTGTTGCGATGGACACAGAAGAGTGGAAGTTAAATGAACTTAAGAAAAGAGCCAGGCGTGCGGGCGCAGGCAATATCGAACCAAAGTTGATTGAATCATCAAAAACAATTAAGCGACTGGAAAAAACGGCCGACAGACTTTTGTTAGATGTGCCCTGCTCAGGGCTTGGTGTGCTCAAGCGCAATCCGGATGCTAAGTGGAAACTGAACAACGATTTTATTGATCGCGTAAAAGAGTTGCAACAACATATCTTACAAGATTACTCAAACATGGTAAAAACGGGCGGGATGCTCGTTTACTCTACGTGCAGCATTTTGCCCAACGAAAATGAAGATCAAGTAAAAAAATTCTTAGCAGCAAATTCTAATTTTCAATTAGACGAACAAAAAAGTATTTTGCCATCCGAAGGTTTTGATGGATTTTATATGGCTCGCTTAAAAAGAACTAACTAAATTGAACTGAGTTTTTTAATTCTTTAGACTCTATGCGAACCATTCTCTTAAAACTATATACCATTTGGGTACTGCTCGTCTTTAGCGTTTTCATGCTACTCTTTTTGCCTGGCATTGTTATACCCGCATTCTTTGGCCCACGAGCGGTGGCGATAACTTATTTTTTTATGAAACTGTGGAGTTGGATTTTTAGTAAGCTGACTTTCATTCGCTACGAAATGATTGGGCGCGAAAAAATTCCCAAAGGCACAGCATTTATCTATGTAAGTAATCATACTTCGTTTCTAGATTTGCCGGGCATTGCCATGACCATACACGGACAGTTTAGGCCTTTGGCTAAAAAAGAGCTGTTGAAAATACCTGTATTTGGATGGGTAACCAGAGCAACGTGCGTGGTTGTTGATCGGGGAAGTCAAGAGAGCAGAAAAAAGAGTTTGACTTATCTGAAGAAAATTTTAGAGCTTGGCATTAACATTTTAATTTTTCCAGAAGGCACACAAAATCGCACCCAAAAAATTATGCAGCCGTTTAAGGATGGTGCGTTTAGAATTGCCGTAGATACTCAACAAAGTATTCTGCCACTAGTCGTAATTGGTGCAGGTAAATTGATGCCGCCTGGTAAAGCAGAAATATTTCCTGGAGTAATTAAGATAATAGTGGGCGAACCAATCTCCGTTGTCGATGCAAATAAAACGGATGTATCGGATTTAAAAGATAAAACATTTGAGCTATTGAAAACGATGATTGAATCGAATTCAAAATGAAAGAAGCAGCACTGGTTTTTTTGGTTGGAGGATTGGGAAGCGTAATGCGATTTTCACTAGGCAAATGGATTGCTTCTTTTAATAATACCTATTTTCCATACGGCACGTTGGCCATAAATATAATTGCTTGCTTCATGGTAGGATTAGTGATTAGTCTTGCTGATCACCGACAGTTGATTTCGCCTTCCACGAAAGTTTTCCTTACCATTGGCTTCTGCGGAGGGTTCAGCACTTTTTCAACGTTCAGCGCAGAAACCATTTCACTTATGCAAAATGGATTCTATCTATCAACTGTGGTTTATGTTGCAAGTAGCCTATTGTTATGTATAGCTGCAACGTATGCAGGATTATTTTTAGGAAACAATCTTTGAAAATCGTACGCTTTAAGTGCGGTTGTGGCGAGCAACTAATTATAAATCGGCAGGTACACTATCTTCTTCGTAACGAAAAAATCTTCTTTAAAATATTCGGTGAGGTCGTACAAGCTATATCTCTTTTTTAACTCGTTCATCTCTTCATCCAAGTCTCCGCCTTTCAAATATAAAATTCCATTATCAAGTGTATGCTGCGATTCGCTCTTTATCTTGTGCTGCACCCAACCATAGAACTCTTTCATCCGAGTAACGGCACGGCTCACAACAAAATCGTACTTATGCTTTAGTTGCTCTGCGCGGATATGATCGGCATTCATATTTTCCAAACCAATAGATTGAGCTATCTCATTTACTACATGTATTTTTTTACCGATGGAATCGACTAAATGAAATTCCGTTTTGGGAAAGAGAATAGCCAAGGGTAGTCCTGGGAAACCTCCGCCCGTGCCAACATCCAATACCGAAGCTTGGGGTTTGAATTGTATAACTTTAGCAATCGCTAGCGAATGAAGAATGTGGTTTATGTATAAGTTATCTATATCCTTCCTCGAAATCACATTGATTTTCTCGTTCCAGTCTTTGTAGAGCAGACCTAGCTGCTTGAATTGATCTCTTTGCTTTTCTGTCAATTCAGGAAAATAATCGAATAGAATAGATGCGTCTTGCAAGTGGTTGAAATTTAAGTTTAATTCAGAAGTAAAGAAACAAATACTTTGCCATCTTGCGTAGTCTTAAAAGATTAATTTGTTGACAATAGGTACGAACATCATTTTAAAATGCCCATTCTAAATTCAATCAACTAGTGAGAGAGTTATACACTCTTCTACTAAAAGAATAAAATCCGCTATGGAAACACACCGCTTATCTATCGAAGCTATAGAAGATTCTTCTAAAAAAATAGACTCTGTATTTCTAAATTCTCCGCAGTACATCAACGAACCGTTGAGTAAAATTCTGGGCTGCACGCTCATTCTAAAAGTAGAAGCCATTAACCCCATTCGATGCTTTAAAGGACGCGGTGCGGATTATTTAGTTTCAAAATCGCAAGAAGATAAATTGATATGCGCCAGTGCCGGAAATTTTGGTCAAGCAATGGCATACGCTTGTCGAAAGGCAAATAAAAAATTAGTGATTTATGCTTCGGTAAACGCAAATCCATTAAAGATTGAGCGTATGCAGCAATTATGTGCAGAAGTAGTTTTGTTTGGAAATGACTTTGACGATGCCAAAAACGAAGCAAGAAGAATTTCGCTCGAACAGAATATTCGTTTTGTTGAAGATGGATTGGATATTGAAACATTGGCAGGCGCAGCGACCATAGGCCTCGAACTTTTAAAGCAATTTAGTTCAATTGATGATTTTCTGATTCCGCTTGGCAACGGTGCGTTGCTAAATGGAGTGGCACGAGCTATCAAACACACTCAGCCCGGCTGCCGGGTAATTGCCATTCAGGCAAAAGGCGCATCGGCCATGATTGAATCTTGGCGCGAAAAGAAAATGGTCAGTCATTCAAAAATAAAAACTATTGCTGATGGAATTGGTGTGCGAATGCCCATTCGGCAAGCACTTACTGACATGGAAGGGTTAGTGGATGATGGCGTTCTAGTAAGCGAAGAAGCAATTATTGAGGCTATGAAGTTGCTACATCAACATGCTGGATTAGTAATAGAGCCATCGGGTGCGGTTGGTGTTGCCGCACTGCTTGAGCATGGAAGCCATTTTAAAAACAAAACAGTAGCAACCGTTTTGTGTGGTGGCAATTTAACGGCTACTCAGATTAAAGAGTGGTTATGAATCGGTTAAGTCATCAAGACCGCTCCGAGCGGTCTTGACGACTAGTAGCTATTTACTCCACACTGCTCCAATACCCGCATCCCATAGTTGCTTATTGAAAGCTGGCAAATCTCTATCAAGAATTTGCTTCGCCCGAGCTTCCAAATTTGCCCATTCGGCATTTAGTTCTTTCTGCCGATCGAGTGTAGATTGAGTTACTTTCGGAATATCACTTTCGGCATGATTGATCATAAACAAGTAGTTTGCAATAAACTTGTTGGGGAAATTTTCCGCATCATCATACGCTTTTGATTTGCGTTGTACCATGTCTTCATCCCACGCCTTCATTCGTGTTGCTAAGGCTTGCCCCTCTTTGCGCAGTGCATTAAATTTTTCGTCTGCTGGTAGGCTTCCCACAAGCTGATTTAACTGCTCCATTTTATTATAGAGCAGTGCTGCCATTTTGCTCATTCTGTTTTGCTCACCTTCTAAATTTCTCATCAACTGATGGTAGTCTGCATACTGCTTTGCTGTGATCGAATACAGGGGGTTAGCCAAAATCTCCAACTCGGTACTTACTGTTTTTCCATTATATGATAATGTTGCAAGGTACTTACCTGGCGAAGCTTTGTGCCCACTAAAACTATTTTCGACAAATACATTCGTTACACCCACCATAGTTGGATATCGGAGGTTCCACACAAAACGATTCAGTCCTTTGCTTTTAGTAAGAGTGGGGTCTGCACTAGGGCCGCCCTCGTAACTCTGAAAAGTACTATCTGGTTTAGAACTAAACGACCGAACTAGATTTCCTTGAACATCTTTTATTTCCAATACAATGTTTTCGTTTTCCTTTAACTCAGGCAACTGATAATAAATAACCGAACCGCTCGCAGGGTTTACACCACGGTACGGATTCGTACCATTAAAGTCTGTTGTTGATCTATCTAATTCACTGTATGCATTTACCAGCACGGTAGGTTCGGGTTGAAAAATTACGAGCGTATTTTCTGCTGCTTTGTGTTGACGCACCAAGCCTAAATCATCCAATATCCAAAACGATCGGCCCGAAGTAGCGGCTATCAAATCTCCTTTATGGATTTTTAAATCGGTAATAGGTGTAATCGGTAAATTCAATTGAAAAGGTGACCAGTCCTTTCCGCCATTCCACGAAACAAAAACACCTAACTCCGTACCTGCAAAAAGTAAATCTTTGCGCGTATCATCTTCGCGAACTACTCGCGTAAAAGCATTGTTGGGAATTCCATTATTAATTTTTGTCCACGTTTTTCCGTAGTCGGTTGTTTTGTATAGCCCGGGTGTATGATCGTTGAATTTATAGCGCGTGGTAGCGATGTAAGCTATAGCAGCATCGAAGGGAGAAACTTCAATAGCGTTGATCAAACATTCTTGCAATCCAGCTGGTGTTACATTTTGCCAAGTAGCCCCACCATCTTTGGTAAGATAGACCAGCCCGTCATCGCTGCCAGTGTACATCACTCCTTTCTCGTGTGGCGATTCAATTACATAACTCAACGTTCCATAATTCTCTGCACCCACCGCTTCGTTGGTATAAGGCACACCTGGTTTGCCTTGCTTCGATTTATCGTTGCGCGTTAAATCAGGCGATACTTCCTTCCATGTAATTCCCATGTCGGTTGTTTTCAGCAACAACTGAGAGCCGTGGTAAAATGCATTTGGCTCGTGCTTAGACCAAATGATTGGTGCGTTCCAATTATACCTATACTTCATATCTTTCGCATCGCGCCCCAAGTATTGAATGGGCGCGGCCATTATATTGGTGCTTGCTTTGGCGTTCACATCTAGCACATCAATCGTACCTTGATAACTTCCGCCCATCACGAAAGTAGGATTGTTCGGGTCGAAGGCAAGAAATGCACTCTCGCCTCCAGCAGAAAATGTCCAACTTGATGTTGAAATTCCGCCACTCGCAAATTCTCTATTGGCAATCGAAACAGAACTGTTGTCTTGCTGCCCTCCATAGATTCTGTATGGAAATCCGTTGTCGACATTGATTCGATAGAATTGAGCTGTGGGCATATTATTTTGAGTTGACCATGTCCTCCCACCATTCACGGTTATGGGTGATCCACCATCATCTGAAATAATCATGTTTTTGGGATTGTTGGGATTGATCCATAAGTTGTGATAATCTCCATGAGTATTTGAAATGTTCTCCCATGTTTTTCCTCCGTCAATTGATTTTAGTGCGGGTGCACTCATCACGTAAAGTGTCAATTCATCTTTTGGATCGGTAAATAATTCGATGTAGTACCACGCACGTTGAAGCAGGCGATGATCGTTCGTCAAGCGGCTCCAGCTATCGCCAGCGTTGGTAGAAACAAACAAGCCACCAAGCTCCTTATCAGAATCACTTTCGACCAACGCATACACTCGCTCTGAATTAGAACGGCAAACAGCGATTGCCATTTTACCCATTTGCTTAGGTAGACCTTCTTGAATTTTTCTCCAAGTTGCTCCTGCATCGGTAGATTTATAAAGTCCACTGCCAGCACCGCCACTTATTACCTTCCATGGTTGGCGGCCATATTCGTTCATAGCAGCATACAAAATACGTGGGTTGTTCATATCCATCGAAAGTTCTACGCAGCCCGATTTATCATCTACATATAAAACGTTTGTCCACGTAGCTCCGCCATCAATCGATTTGTAAACGCCACGCTCTTTCGAGTTGCTGTACAGCGCACCTTGCGCGGCTACAAATACTGTATTGGGGTCTTGCGGATGAATGGCAATGCGTGCAATGTGCTGTGTGAGATCGAGCCCAATTTTTTTCCAAGTCTTACCAGCATCGGTAGATTTGTAAACGCCATCGCCATGGTGTGTCATTACCCCTCGCACGGCATGCTCGCCCATACCAACGTACACTACGTTAGGGTCGCTCTCCGAAACTGCTATCGCCCCAACTGAGCCTGTCTTAAAAAATCCATCCGAAATATTTTTCCATGTGATCCCTAGGTCTTCGGTTTTCCAAACTCCTCCTCCTGTGGTACCCATGTAGTACGTGTTGATATCGCCCACCACGCCTGTTGCACACACCGATCGCCCTCCGCGAAAAGGGCCAATGCTACGCCACTTAACAGGGCTGAAGTAGGTGTTTAAATCAATTGAAGAGTTTGTCGCCTCTGGAGCAACTACTTTTTTTGTGCGTTGTGCATTGCTTGCGAACATAGCAATTACAAGAACGAATAACAGGGTGAATCTTTGTATCATAATAATGGCTTAAAAAACAAACATAAAGAGTTATAGTACGATTATGAAGCGGAATTTTACAAATGGCCTGCATTTCAGTTAATTCAGTCACTTATATCTGTTCGCCCACCCAAAAATCGTTGATTGAACAAATCTGAACCATTCCGTTTTGATAACAAGTTAATGCCTTTGATAGTCCGATTGTAGACACTTTAGTTTCAGCAGGAAAAATAGCGAGTGATGTACCTTCACTCAACCATTTTTCAAACGGACGATTAGTAACCCATGTCCACTTCTGGTTGTTCAAAAAAACCTCGATAGAAATGTGTGGGTAGTTTTGAACTTCCATAAAATCCTCCGTTGAATTCGCTAACAGATTTAGAGTATTACTTTTTCTTTCAACTAGGTACTCGACTACGTTCCTTAACGAATTAGCCGGTGAATACGAAATAAATTGTAGGGGGAACTGATCTTTCAATTGCTCATCAAATATGATACTGGCGGGTTGAGCACAAAGAATAGCGTCTATTTTAATTCCCCATGAAAGAATGGTTCTAAGTTGGTCTTCAGCTACTATTACAATCGGGCTCCACTCCAATAATTCCTGCACCTTCTCGAACGACATAGCCGCGCAATTTAGAATGAGTAGCGCTGGCTCTTGACCTTCTTTTACAAAGTGATGGGAAGACACAAAGGGGATTTTAGAATTACGATTTTAGATTTATGATTATAATTCAAAGTATTCGTAGTTGATCCCTATTCCCCGTGTCGTGTCGACCGAAGGGAGACATCTTTTTGCAATCATGAGAATCTTTATCTGTCTATTTAATCCTTCTCAAAAAAACAAACGGAACCTCCTACCCACGTTTTATCTTTGTTATATTTAACTCCTATCATTTCACCACGGCTCAACCGAGCTAAGTTGGTGATTAGCTCCGGCCTTGTTTTGCCCTCATCCCAAATATATAGCAACCGGATTTCTGTTTTCACCAAACCATCAATGGCCTGAACGATGGGCTCGTATTGTACTTTGCGCTGCAACATAAAATTGTGCCTCTCCCCTTGCGGAATCTTTTCAATATCCTCCTTCTTTACATGGAAGATAACGCCACTTCCTGAAAAGGAGAACAATGGTTTTAGTACATAGTTTTCCAAATCGAAAGGAATGGTCTCCACTTGGTGAAGAAATTTTGATTCGGGCACAGCATCGCCCGCAAGAAATGGCATGGTGTACTTACTGATTTTAAAAAACCAATTCGGATGGCCGGCCCACTCTACATCTACATTTTCTGTGAGGTGAAATTGAGTTATCAAATTCTTTTGCTGAACTAGCTCATCAAAGATTACACGATTGTAAATTCTTTTTATCGGAACTTCTGTACCCTCCTTCTTATAAAACAATTTTCTATCACGAACGATAACATCGCCAATGTGTAACAAGGTGATCCCTAGTTTCTCTTTTGTAATTAAAAAATCAATGGCGGTATTTTGCTGAAGCGGATTGATCTCTAACAAAACTACCTGCTCGGGATCATGCCCATTTAATATGGATTTTTTTAGTTGAGCCCAATATTGCTCAGACGTTTTGCCGAAGTGGAATTCCGAACTATCATCAATTTGATAATGTTCTTTAAACTTAGTACCTAAAAAGTCTTGATAGCCAAACAATGAAGGAAAGCCTTGCATTTCAATCAACTGCGGAAAAAGTTCGCCTTTAGAATCGGAACAGAGCGCAAAATCCAATGCCAAAAAAAGTGTGTGGTCGGTTTCGTTCGGTACCGTTAAGTGTGTAGGCAATGCGGCTGCCATGCGTTTACGAAAAGTGGGCTGAACAATGAAATCTATTATTTCATTTGCCCCCTTTAGCAATTTCTTTTTAAACTCTTGACCAATGAATACAGGCGACTCAGCAACGCGAAAAGGTATTTTATAGTTGTAGCTTGTGTTTAGATCGTTTAAAAAGGCTTGGTATTTTACCTCGCTAAATTGTTTGTTGAATGATTCGCGCGCCAGAGCTATCATACCAAAATGTAATTCAAGTGTTGTTGAAAAGCCATCATTAAAAACCGTGGTAACACTGCCCGGTTAGTTTGCATAATTTTATCAGGGTCGTTGAGATGATCTAACATATCCCAATATTTTTTCTCTCCGTGCTTTTCAATTACCAATTCCTTTTTGTCTTCGCGTAACAAATATTTACGCATGCCTACCGCATCTGCTTCTGGATGAAATTGGGTTCCAAAAAAAGCCTCGTCAAAGCGAATGGCCATAATGGCCCGCTCTAACTCTACCGTGGGTCTATATTTTTCGATGCATAGAATACTCCCTCCCCGGGCTTTAATCTTTGCTTCGTTTGGTTGTGTTAGTTGATAATCGCGCGAATCAACTGCCCAAAACGGATCGCCCAACGAACGGATGAGTGGGTCGTGAAAACCATCTGGTGTTTTGTGCATGGGCATTACGCCAAATGATGTAGATTTTCTTTTGGAAACAAACCCATATCCATAATAGCGGCAATACAATTGAAAAGAATGACAGATTAGCAGCACGTGCTTTTTTTGATCGGGATTGGTTTGGTTGTGATAATGAATGGCATCCATCAACTGAAAATAGTTGCGCTCCCAATCCGAGCCTTCGCTCGTTAACGGACTACCAGGTCCACCGCTAGAAATGTAGGCATGGTAGGTTAGATCGGGTACCTCCCCATTCAACCGTGTTTCAAAAATTTTGTATTCAATTGGATTGTGGAAATCGGCAGACAATTCTTCTACTAACTGCCGGATGCTACGCATACCTTCATTGGGAGTACCTTCGTACATATCCAAGATAGCTACTCGCAAAGGATTACTAGTGTTCAACTATTAATTTTTAAAAATCAAATTTAAGGTAAACCCAGATTGATTGAAAGAATATGTAAGATTTTGATGAAGCTCGTATTAAACGCCTTCTAGAGTCTGTTCGGTAATGTAGTCGACCACTCTCTCTAAGCTTCCAGTTTGATTAAATACGGCTAATTGTCTGTCTGCCCCAGTGCCTTCATTAAGTATTTTGTAAACATATTGCAATGCGTGGCGGCTACCGAGCTCATCGACCACGTCATCTACAAATTCAAGTAGCTCGATTATCAGAGCGCGTGTATCCTTCTCTTGTTGAATACCAAAGTCAATCAATCGGCCATCAAGGCCATAACGAGATGCACGCCATTTGTTTTCGTTGATCAACGCTCGGTTGTATAATATGAAGCTCATGTTCTGCATACGAAGTTTGTACAACTTGGCAACAAGGGCTTGAAAGATTGCGGTAATGGCAATGGTTTCTTCTACACGCATTGGCACATCGCAAATTCTAAATTCGATGGTATCGAAAAATGGGTGCACGCGCACATCCCACCAAATTTTTTTCGCGTTGTCAATGCAATTGGTTTTTATCAAAAGGTTTACATAGTTTTTAAAATCATCCCAACTGGTAAAATGATCAGGTATGCCAGTACGCGGAAATTTATCAAACACTTTTGTACGGAATGACTTAAAGCCGGTGTTGCGCCCTTCCCAAAAAGGAGAATTGGATGAAAGCGCGTAGACGTGTGGCAAGAAGTAACGCACGGTATTCATAATGTGAATAGCCATGTCTTTGTCTTTGATGCCGACATGCACATGCAAACCAAAAATAAGATTGGAGCGAGCTGCCTCTTGCATTTCGTTTACGATGGCATCGTAGCGAGGGTTGGGCGTGATCAATTGGGTGCTCCAATGCGAAAATGGATGAGTGCCTGCCGCACCAATTTTTAGATTTAATCCTGCCGCAACTTGCGCCACGTGCCTGCGCAATTTTTTTATATCGGCCATGGCCTCATCTACATGCTGGCAAATGCCAGTGCCAACTTCTACCACAGCTTGGTGCATTTCGGCTTTAACCTGATCGTTGAAGGCAAGAGCAGAACGTTCAACAATCTTTTGATCGTGCGATTTTAACTCCCTCGTGGCGGGGTCAATAACCATGTACTCTTCTTCAACGCCTAATGTAAATTTTTCCATAACCTCATCCCCCACCCCCTTCTCCAAAAGAGAAGGGGAGGAGTTATTTTAAAAGTTTAAGTTTTTTTCTTTGATATTTCTCAAGACTATTTCTTTGCTTTTGCCTTCGTAGGCTTTTCAATTTTCGTTTTTTCTTCCTTTGGTTTTCCAGCCTGTCTGGTAGGCAAGTCTTCTTTCGTTTCTGTCTTGGCTGACTTATTGTTTTTTTCAAAGTTGGCAACTCCGCTGCGCACATAAGTGCCCCATGTCAAATTATCTTGCCCCGGCTTTTGCATTTGTGCTCGCTCAATGGCCATTTTAGTGGCATGTTCTACCACCCATTCAAAATTTTCTTGCCCTACAGAAGTAACTTCGGCATCAGGTGCAGGATTGCAA
Organism: Cytophagales bacterium; assembly: GCA_013298505.1. Taxonomy (GTDB): domain Bacteria; phylum Bacteroidota; class Bacteroidia; order Cytophagales; family Cyclobacteriaceae; genus ELB16-189. The sequence continues at coordinate 25,128 of JAAFHY010000017.1, read as the reverse complement.
AAATCAATCGCATAAGGTATGCCATTGCGCACGGCCATCTCAACTGTATTGAAATCGTAGCCTAACGCATGGCAGAGTTGTAATACATAATCATGCACTTGCTTCAATAATTTTGCTGAGGCAGGACCATTGTTGCTTTGGTAGCGCAAATGATGTGGGTTGCGCGGCTCATATTGCATGATACGCACATACTTTCCACCCAGGCAATAGCAACGGAAATAATCCTCAAAAATAATTTCTTCTTGAAGCATCATGACAAGCTGATTTGTTTCGCTGTACGATTTAAAGAAATCATCCATGTTGTTGAGTTTGTAGACGCTCTTCCAGCCTCCGCCCGCGTGTGGCTTCATGTAAGCGGGGAAACCGATGTGGTCAAAAATGTTCTCCCAACTCAACGGGAATTTTAAATTAGCAAAAGATGAATCGCTAGTGTCGGTAGGGCGTTCGTGCGAAGGAAGTATCACTGTTTTTGGAACTGGTACACCAATTTTTACAGCGAGTGCATTGTTAAAAAATTTTTCATCGGCACTCCACCAAAACGGATTGTTGATAACGGCCGTGCCTGTGCTAGCGGCATTTTTCAGAAATGCTCGATAGAATGGAACATCTTGAGAGATGCGGTCGATGATGACAGCATACTCATCGCTTTGGCCTTGGGCCACCATATCAATCATCACAGGCTCGGCTTTTATGCCTTTCAAGCCAGCTTTGTTTACTCGTTCTACAAAGGCCTCCGGAAAAGAGCGCTCCATGCCGTGAAGTATTCCAATTTTCTTCATAGTTTATAGATTAAAGATTTATTTCAATTCAACTTTACTACAAAATAGGCAATTGACAATAGGCAGTTGACAAGGCTCGGAGATTTGTCAATTGGCTTTTGTCAACTGTCAACTTTTTAACAGGGAAACAATTATTCGTTGCAGTTCCTTTGGTTCTGTAAGATTAAGATTATGCCCTGAATTATTAAACCAAAACAGCTCATTTTTTTTGGCTTTCAACTGATGATGATAATCTTTTGCCAAGCTAAAATGCGTTTGGTAGTCGTTTTGCCCAATAAAAAAGAAAACCGGGCAATCAATAGTGGGCGAGACCAGGCGAAAATCAATAGCTGAAGCTTCTTTAAAGACGCTCAACCAGCTAACTGCCCATCGCTCTACAAATGCTAGAGGGACGGGTTTATTCTTAGAGAAATGGGCTAGCCAGTACCGGTGAATGTAGATTTGATGCGCGTTTTGAAAAGGCATCTTTACATTCGCCAGTTCAAATTCAGCTTTTTTGTTGTTTGAATTTTTTGCTTGCTCTCTTAACCACACCAACGATAATCGCTCGCTTTCAAACTGGGCAATCATAGGACTAATGGCAAAACAAGCTTCTACCTTTTCGGGATGGAGGGCTGCCATACGCAACGCCAGAAAGCCACCCCATGAGTGCCCCATCAAATAAACTTTTTCCTTTAAAAAACGAGCGCAGAGATAGTCCATCATCTCTTTCACATCTGATTCCATCAGCGAAAGCGATAGTGGTTGGTTAGTAGCATTGAGCTCCAGTGTCTTTCCTGTTTCGCGCTGATCCCACAGAACAACTGTAAAATGTTTTTGAAGTTCGTTGGTAAATTTGTGTGCATAACCCATGGCCGAGTTGCCTGGGCCGCCATGCAAAAAAAGTAAAACTGGGGCGTGGTCTTTTTCACCTTTGATTTGAATCCATTGTTGGATGCCTCCGATTTTTATAGAATGTTGAATATTAGTTTTGGCAAACGTAATTCTCGTTTGTAAAAACGCAACTAACAAAATCCAAATCAATGCTAACTTCTTGAACAATGTGATATCATTTTATCAATGACAGATAATGAGGAAACATCTCTCGCCACACGGGCCAATCGTGGTTGGCACCAGGCCGCACATCTAGCCAATGGTGCATTCCCTTTTTTCGCATGATGGCCGCCATCTTTTCATTGGCATCCCAACACATGTCGTTCGTGCCGGTGCCCAGCACAGTAAACTGGTCCCACAGCGCAGGGTTATTCGCATTCTCTAAAAAATCAGGTGGATTATTAAAATATACATTGTCGTCATAGTAGCCATCCAACTGGCTCTTAATGTCAAATGCTGCGCCCATGTTGAAAATGTATTTTACCACCTCGGGATGTTTGAACCCAAAGTTAGATGCGTGATAGCCCCCGAAGCTGCAGCCTGCCGTAGCCACACGCGCCACGCCCGTTTCGTTTTGCGCCAGCGGCACCAATTCATTTAGCAACATTTCATCGTACCAAATATGGTTGCGCACGCGGTCGGCCGGATGAATGCCTTTGTTGTACCAGCTCAGCGAATCAATCCCATCTACACAATAAATTTTAACAAAGCCATTGTCCAGATACCAATGTGCACTGTCAATCAATTTAAAATCTTTGTTTTCATAGTATCTCCCCATTGAAGTTGGAAATAGAATGACGGGATAACCACGGTGGCCAAAAGCCAGTACTTCAATATCGCGACTGAGGCGAGGCGAGTACCAGCGGTGCAGATGTTCGTGAGGCATGAAATGAAGAGTTTAGATACACAATTTACGATTTCGCATGAGACTGAAAAGAAATTTTTTACTGACTTTTCGGATATGATTTTTATACCTTTGCGATCATGCCAGAAGTAAGCCGCTTTTATGGAATCATTATAAGAATGTTCTACAATGATCATGTGCCACCTCATTTCCATGCGGTGTATGGTGAGTTAAGCGCACAAGTTAGCATTGAAACAGCTGAATTAATCGCTGGTACTTTACCTAAGCGGGCTCTAAGGTTAGTTCAAGAGTGGACGGAACTTCATCGAGAGCAGTTGTTGAGAAATTATAACGAATCACAAAAAGAAGGCGGAGTGATCACTAAGATCGAACCTTTAAATTAATTTATGTTAAAGATTATTCAGATAGTTGAACTTAAGCCTTATGAAATCATTGCTAAATTCAGTTCGAACGAACTTAGAAAAATAGATTTCACTTCTTTGACAGAAAAATTTCCATCGCTGAAAAATCCTGCTATTTTTTCAACAGCCAGAATTGATGACTATCCTACCATTGTTTGGGACAACCTAGGTAAAGTACAAGAGCTGGATGGGCAAATAAAAAATTGCCCGCTAGACTTTAGCCCTGAGACACTTTATAGATTAAGCATCTCAGTGGATTAACTCGCAATCGTAAAAAATAAAACTGAAAGCCAAACCGTGCCAGAGAATTTATCCAGTAGGCCAACCATAACGTATGCCGAAGAAAAAATTTCTGGCGTTTACTCCAAACTTTTGGAGAGAGAAGTGAACGTAAATTTATTGCTACCACCTCAATACTCTGATAGCGGCAAGAAGTACCCCTTGTTGCTGCTCAACGATGGCCAAGATATGGAAGGCCTGCAATTAAAATCTACTATCGAAAAATTAGTGGCAGACGGAATCATAGAAGAAATCATTGTTGTTGGTGTGGTAGCTGGCGACCGGATGCAAGAGTATGGCGTGGCCGCACAAAAAGATTATTTGAAGCGTGGCAGCCGTGCCAAAGCCTACGCTCGCTACATCACTACCGAACTGCTGCCCTACTTAATTTATAAATACCCAATCAATCCTTCGGCTTCTGCACACACCTTGGCGGGTTGCTCCATGGGCGGACTGAGCGCGTTAGATATTGTGTGGAACGCACCCAAACTCTTTCAAAAAGTGGGCGCATTTAGCGGCTCCTTTTGGTGGCGCAAGCGCGATAGTAAGAGTCCTTTTTTTTCAGAAAAGCGCGACCGAATTATGCACCTGCAAATCCGCGATGGAAAAAAGAAACTGGGATTGCAGTTTTGGTTTCAAACCGGAACACTTGATGAAAAAAGCGACCGCAATAAAAATGGTGTCATTGATTCCATTGACGATACACTAGATTTAATAACCGAACTTACAAAAAAGGGCTACCGGCCCTTTCATGACATTCAATATCACGAAGTAAAAGATGGCAAACACAATTTAGAAACATGGGCGCAGGTGATGCCCGAGTTTTTGAAGTGGGCTTTTGGAAAGACTTAAGATTTTAAAAATGAATATAAACACCATTATCTTCGATCTGGGCGGAGTGCTCATCGACTGGAATCCGCGTTACCTCTATCGGAAAATTTTCAAGACTGACGAAGAAATTACCTGGTTCCTCGAAAATGTCTGCACGCCAGAGTGGAACGACCAACAAGATGCAGGGCGCTCGTTCGAAGACGCAACCAATGAACTGATCGAAAGATATCCAGAACATGAGTTGGCCATTCGAGCATGGTATGGACGTTGGCAAGAAACCATTGGTGGGCGAATTCATGAAACTGTAGAATTGCTATCAGAAATTAGAGCATCAAAAAAATACAAAATCTACGCCCTCACAAATTGGTCTGCTGAGACTTTTCCGTGGGCACTAGACAATTTTGACTTTTTGCATTGGTTTGATGGGATTGTCGTTTCAGGCGTAGAAAAATCCAGAAAACCATTTCCGGAATTTTACCGGATACTATTTGATCGCTATCAAATTAATCCCGCGCAAGCGATTTTCATTGATGATAATATTAAAAATGTAGAAGGCGCTTTAAAGGTAGGATTGCCCACGATTCATTTTCAATCTGCAGCACAAGTGAGAAAAGAGTTTGCAACCTTAAAGATGTTATCAGATTAAAAACACTAAATCATCCCAGCCATTTTTGCTAACTGCACCAGAGCAGTAGTGTCCCTTGCGCCTAATTTGTCTATCATATTACTTCTGTGATTTCCAACGGTAGCAGTGCTGATAAAAAGACGCTCGCCTATTTCTTTGGTATCACAATCATCGGCCACAAGTTTTAAAATTTCCTTTTCTCTTGACGACAAGAGATCTTTATTCGAATAAATTTTTTCTTCGGAGTGAAAAGTGTGTACATGTTCATTGCCTTCACCATGCGAAACTCGAATCCAATAATGAGGAAAATCCTTTTTCAACAAGTGGTTGACGTTCTGTACATAATTAAAAGTATAACTGAATTTGCGGTTCGCATCGTAATGAATTGGCGAACCCTTAGAAAAAAGACAGACCGGTTTACCGTTCAATAGCCTATATCTGATTCCACAATGGAATATCTGAATGTTTGTGCTTAACTCAAATGGAATTTGTTGCAATACTCCCGTAAACCATTTTACGGAATCTGTAAAAAATGGCAAGTACTCTTTTTCCAAAAGTCTCATGATCTGAGGCATTCGATCGGCCGATGAAACTTCTGGAAGGTTGCCCCAAAATTCCTTCTCCCCCACTTCAAGCACAGGGGTGTAGTTACGGTGGTCAAATATTCCAATAACTGCATCCATGCCACTCATTCCACCAAGTAATAGATTTGCCTCTTGTCTGAAACGCTCTATTTCTTCAATACCATCGTCTCTAAAAAAAGAGGCAGACATAGCCACCACCTTTTTATAAAGAATATCGGCCTCTTGTACCCTACTTAAACTATTTTTCTGCATGCCTAGTAGTTAATCCGTTGGTTGTTTTATCAAGAAAACAATAGCAAAATAGTGATTCTCACTATTTCCCACGTTTTACAATGCGCACACTTTTGCACTTGTAATATACGTCTTCATTGCCACACTTAACGAATGCAAAAATGCTAGCGACTATAGGGATCTCTCCTGCTCAGGTAATCAAGGTGCCTTCAATTGCAAATAACCTAAAGCGTAAACAAGTTGCAGAAACTGCCATTTTAGTGCAGATGATTAAATCAAAAAGTGAAAGGGGATTCAATGTCCTATACACGAGCTATCACAGAGCATTATATCGAGTACTATTTAACTATGTGAAGAGCAGCGAACTGGCCGATGACTTGCTACAAGATACCTTTGTAAAAATCTGGAAGCACATTGATGGCTTTGACCCTGCGAGAGGATCGCTTTTTACATGGATGCTCAATGTAGCACAAAATCTAGCAATTGATTATTTGCGCTCTGCTACTCATCGAAAGCAACGTTTACAAGTGAACATCGATTTAGTTTCGCTTAGCAACGCTTACAAAAGCAATATCACATCAAATGCAAATGAAGTAGAGTTTGATGATTTTAGAAATAAGGCGCTACAACTTGATTCAAAATATGCAGAAGTGATAGACATGATATTCTTTTATGGCTGGAGCCATGAACAAACTGCAAAATTACTCAACCTTCCCCTTGGCACGGTTAAAACCCGAGCTAGAAAAGGCCTTGGGTTGTTGAAAATACTCTATCAAAAATAATACGTATTCGATCGAATAAACGAGAACGAATGAGTGAGGGTGACTATATCACAAGCGGAATATTGGAGGACTACTGCCTGGGCTTGTTAACAGCGAAAGAGGAGTTAAAGGTGGAAGCCATGTGTCATGCTTATCCCAAGGTGGCTAGCGAACTTCATTTGCTTCGCAAGGCGATTGAAAAATATGCTGGTAGCAATAAAATAGATCCTCGATCAGAATTGCGCATGGAAGTATGGAAAGCGGTAAAAAAACTGTGGGAAGAAAATCCTTGAGCATGTTTTTGAGGTAATCTAACCCTTAGCCAAATTTCCGGCCACTTGCATGGTCTCCAATGATGGCGAAGGCTTTCCTCCGCGCGGTTCAATAGTAACAGCAAAGGTAGTTGGAACGGCAAATGCCGATTTCATTTTTATAAGGCCCGCCACACCAAAATCAAAAACTCCACAATCAACCGGCTTGCCGTCAATGATTGCCCAAAGTTGATATTGATTTTCTTTCGACAACTCCTTCATCTGTTGGATGCTCAGGTAAACCTCTTTAGTCTGCGCATTCCAATAGACAGAAGCAAGATATTGAGACTGTGGTGAGTTCGGTGCGCCTTTCATCACTACGCGAGTGAAATCAGGATTGCTGGTGACTTTCAAATCTGTTTCAATTTGATCCAATCTCAAATTAACATTGTTATAATCTTGCGCGATGCGCTGGTTCTGCGCAATCAGTTCCGTAAGGTTTGATTCGCTCTTTTTCCATTTGCCCCAATAGTTATAAGCGAGATACGAACTGAGCAAGGCAATCGCGACAGATGAGGCTGTGGCATAACGCCACCCGCTAGAAGATTCTTGCGCCATCGTAACTACTTTCCCTTCTGGCACTTTATTAATTTTTTCAAAAAGTTTTTGCTTCACCTCCGCGCGAGGGTTCAATGCTGCTTTCATCAAGACGGCCTCCATAGTCTCTTCAATTTTTGAAAGCTCATCGCGCAAAGCAGGATATTGCTGGAGATTTTTCTCCACATCCTCCCTTTCCTTTGCTGAAAGTTCTCCTAAAGCATAGGTTTCTAAGATTCCTGACGATATGTATTCTTCTATGTTCACTTAATATCTAATATTGATCGCAATTCAATCATTGCTAATCGAAGTCGAGTTTTTACTGTGCCTAGCGGAATATTAAACTCATCGGCTACTTCCGATTGAGTATATCCTTTCAAATATAATTGGTTAACTATAAACTGTTGATCTTCTGATAATTTTAACAACACTTCTTTCAATCCAATCGCATCTATCGGTAATTGTGAATGTTCTTGAATGTCGATTTTATTTACGAGGTAATCAATGTCATCGGTTTTTCTACCCTTACTAGATTCTTTTGACCTAGTTTTATCAATTGCTTGATTGCGGGCTATGTTCATCATCCAAGTAAAGAGTTTGCCCTTGGCGGAATCATAACTTTCAATTTTTTCCCACACTTTTAAAAAAACATCCTGAAGAACTTCCTCCGCAATCGCTTCATTCTTAAGGATACGAAAGACAACACCATATAATGCCCCCGAATAGTGGTCGTATAGATAATCAAGGGCAGATTGATCTTTTCTAATCAATTGTGCTATTAGTTCTGGTTCCGCTATGGTATTAAGCTGTGCGATAGAATTGCAATATTGGCACTAAGGTATCGAAAAAAAACTTTCACATCTAAAAATCCAAACCACCTACTCGCCACGTATCTGGTAAAATAAAACCAAACAAATTTTATGAACAAACTAAATCCAAAAAAACTAGTTGTAGCATTTGTGGCAGCCACAATCTTTGCAACAGGTGCTTACCTGATTGCCGCTGACCACGCAGATGCACCCGCTGTAACTGGCAAAACCTCTGACATTACCGATGTGTATGCTTTTCAAAGTCCCACCAATTCCAGCAACATGGTCTTTGTAGTAAACATCCAAGGCTTATTGGCTCCTTCGGCCACGGCCGCGGCTAAATTCGATCCTGAAACAATGGTGGAGATCAACATCGACAACTCAACAACCAAGGACAACATTGAAGACTTAGTGATCCAGACAACTTTCGAAAATGGTAAAGTGCAAGTGTATGGTCCTTCAAAACCGATTCAAACCGGGCTAAAAAGCACGCTTATCAATGCTGCTACTAAGGTTGAGGGTGCAATCACGGCCTATAGCGCTACTTCGCCTTCTATTGCTGAACTAAACGGTATGAAAGTGTTTGCCGGCCCGCGCGATGATCCGTTCTTCTTTGATTTAACACAATACAAAAAGGTAATTGCTGGAACAGCTAGCTCATTCAACAATCCGGGCGCTGATACTTTCGCTGGCACCAATGTGATGTCTATTGTTGTTGAACTGCCAAAAACATTGCTTGGCACTGGCACTATCAATATTTGGGCTACCTCTAATCGCAAAATGTAAAAATTATAATCTGCTAAGAATATGAAAAATTCACTAAACATTTTCTCTCTCATGGCGATTGCCGGTTTGGCAATTCTATCAAGCTGTTCTAAAACTGAAAATTCAGTATTACCGACTGTGGTATATCAACAAGAAGATCAAATGGCACGGCCTGCGATCAATACCGTATTCGTTGCTTCAGGTGCTCCAAAGGACGCATTCAACGGAACGATTCCGTCTGCAATGGGAGCTATTTACACACCGGTAGTTTCAGCTGTGCTGACTGGCTTTGGCTATACTTCTAATGCGCTTGGCCATGACAAAGCAACTTTCTCAGGAATACTTGCAACCGATGTGTTGAGTGTTTCTCTGACTGGAACAACTACTTTCTTTGATGGTACCAATGTATTAACAGGTCGTGCGTTGGCCGATGATGTTATTGATACCGAGTTGCTTTTGATCTTTGGTGGATCAACTGGTGCGAGTAATCCTGGGCTAACCAGCGACAAGGTTGCAAAAAATGATAAAGCATTTTTGACAACCTTCCCATACCTGGCTGCCCCATTTTAATTTGTTTGTGTGTCCCGTGATTAAGTATAAAAACTTTGAGAGGGACACTTTTTTCTTTTTCTAAAAAAAACTATGAAAAACATACTATCCATTGTTTTGATTTGTAGCGGTGTGCTAGTTAGCTGCTCTACAAAAAAGAAAAATGTGGCAACACTTAAAGACTTCGAATTCGCTATTCAAATTAGCGGTACGGAAGAGTTGCAAAATTGTAACGAGGAAATTGCATTTTGGAGTAAAAAACAACTGACTAATCCTAGTGATACCTATTTATCAAAAATGGGTGGAGCTTTTGCAAAACGGTTTGCCATTACTGGAAAAATTGAGGATATCTATACTTCAGATAGCCTCTATAAACAAGTACTAAAGGCTGACTCCAAACGAACCGGAGCGTATCAAGCACTAGCGGTCAATTGCATAGCTCGTCATGAATTTCGCAAAGCCAGAAACTACATTGGAGAAGCTCTAGTAATTGGTGATGGTAAAGCAGCTTCCCTTTACACATTGTTCGATATCAGCATGGAGCTGGGTAACATTGAAGAAGCTAAGTTTATCCTCTCTGAATTTGAAAATAAAAATGCATTTGCCTATCTGATTCGCGAAGCAAAAGTAGATGATCAAGAGGGCCGCTTGGATATGGCTATTGAAAAAATGGAAAAGGCTTTTGAAAGAATTAAGGACGATCCGTCACTTTTTTCTTGGACGCTTTCTAATCTTGGCGACATGTATGGACATGCCGGCCGAGTACAAGAAGCTTACCAAGCCTATTTATCTGTTTTAAAAAAGAATCCCGCTCACGATTTTGCCTTAAAGGGAATTGCGTGGATTGCATTATCCCAAGATGATAATACCGCTCTTGCCAAACAGATTACCGCTGCCTTACTAAAAAGAAAAGAAATGCCGGACATGCATTTACTTCTTGCAAAAATAGCGGAAGAAGAAAATGATACCGTGGAACAGAAACGACAACTTAGCTTATTCGCTCAAAAAGCATCAGAAGCAAAGTATGGCGATATGTACAACAAATACTTGGCCTTATTAGAAGCCGAAGAATTTAAAAACCCGAATAGAACTATTGAGATTGCTACCATTGAAATCAACAATCGCCCAACACCACAGTCGTATGACTTGCTGGCATGGGGCTACTTTCATAATAATCAAAAAGAAAAAGCCCTAGAAGTTGCTCAGCAATTTGTAGAAGGGAAAACATTTGAGCCAGAAGCGATTTATCACTTAGGTGTTATCTACAAGAATACCGACAGGCAAAAGTCTAATGCATTGCTTGCAGAAGCTGCCAAAAGTTCTTTTGAACTTGGTCCGAGCATTGCAGCCAATATTGAACAGCTACTAAAGTAAATTGAGAAAAGCGGCCGCTATATTGATTCTCTGCAGTTATGCAGCCACTATTTGGGGCTATTCCTTTTTAGATATTACCCATCAATTCCTTCACCAAATCCCTAATCCCTTTCATCACCACACTGCTTCACATCATCATAGCTTTAACGATCACGACCATTCATCAAAAAAAATAAACTATTCTCACCATTCGCAAAAAGCATCATCCAAAATATTTTATTTCTTCTCATACTTAGAAAGTCACCTAGAGCTTAGTTTTACAACGGGTGTACCAGAAAATCTCAATTTTGGGCAAGTGAAGTTTACTTTTGAAACGATATCGCTAACTATTTTTTCTCCTCCGCCTCTCGGTTAATAAGACCATTTCTGTTTTTCCAAAATCTCTGCTTTGCTAAAAAGAACTGCTGATAGGAGTATGTCCGTTACAGTCGCTTTGAAAGTCATTTTACCTAGCAAAGTTCACTTTACTTATTAACCGAATATCTTATGAGACACCTCACTATACTTTTACTACTCTTTTTTACTAATACCATGTTGCTTGCCCAAGGCAGTTTGAATGGAAGTGTATCGACAGAAAGCAGCGAGCCATTGATCAGTGCGCACATCTATATTCCTGAAATTGAAAGAGGAACGATTGCCGATAACGCGGGCCGATTTCGTTTTGCAAACCTAAAAGCAGGAATATATACTGCTGAGATTTCCTTCATTGGATTTATCACGGCAAAATTTCCCGTTGAAGTAAAAGAGGGACAAACTACAGAACTAAATACAAAACTAAAAGAAGGCGGCCTTCAGCTGGCCGATCTAGTAGTTACAGCCTCACAAGATCGCCCTGTCAATACACTTTCTCAAGCTGACATTAAATTGCGCCCGGTCAATACATCGCAAGATATTTTGCGCATGGTGCCCGGGCTTTTTATTGGCCAACATGCTGGTGGCGGCAAGGCTGAACAAATTTTTCTTCGTGGGTTTGATATTGATCACGGCACTGACATCAACATTGAAGTAGATGGAATGCCCGTAAATATGGTATCACATGCACACGGTCAAGGCTATGCCGACTTGCATTTTCTAATGCCTGAGTTGATTAATGTTGTTGATTTTGACAAAGGCCCCTATTTTGCCGATAAAGGAGATTTGAATACGGCCGGTTATGTTTCTTTTCAAACCAAAACAAAACTAGATCGCAATTTTGTAAAAGCAGAAGGCGGAAGTTTTGGCTTTGGCCGATTGGCTGCTGGAGTGAATGTGCTGCAAACTTCAAAATCTAATGCCTACATCGCTTCTGAATATTTTAGAACTGACAGTTATTTTCAGAACTCACAAAAATTCCATCGTTTCAATTTGCAAGCCCGCTTTAACTCACAAGTAAGTACAACTACCAAATTACAAATGGGATTTTCTGCTTTTGACAGCAAATGGGATGCTAGCGGGCAAATTCCTGATAGAGCAGTAGCAGATGGTTCCATCTCTCGATTTGGATCAATTGACAACACCGAAGGTGGAAACACAGGTCGCTTCAATCTATTTGCTAATACAATCCATCAATTTAGAAATGGATCTACACTAGAAAATCAATTGTACGCGAGCAAATATGATTTTAGCCTGTTCTCTAATTTTACTTTCTATCTGAATGATCCAGTGAATGGTGATCAGATTCATCAACAAGAAGGCCGATGGATTTATGGGTACAAAAGTAGTTTCGCTACATCTGGTCAATTGTTTGGTAAGGATTTAAAAACAGAAATAGGTGGCGGGCTGCGCTATGATGTCATTAGCGACATAGCACTATCGCATACTGTTAAGAGAGCCTTTTTAAATGATGTAAAGAGAGGAGACATTCGTCAGGCAAACTTAAATGCTTATTGGAGTGAAACGCTTGCACTCACTAATAAACTTTCCATTAACGCTGCCTTGCGCTTTGACTATTTGAATTTTTCTTACTTCGATAAATTGAGTTCCACTCAGCCTAATGCAGTCGGAAAACCCATCGTCAACCCAAAATTGAATTTGAATTATCAGTTCAATCAAAAAATCAACTTGTTTGCTCGCGGTGGCACAGGTTTTCATTCTAACGATACACGCGTAGTGGTGGCACAGTCAGGCAAAGAAGTTTTACCAAAGGCTTACGGTTTAGATATTGGCGCAGACATGAAGTTGTTACCCAATCTTTTTGTGCACACTGCTTTATGGCAACTCGATCTCGATCAAGAATTTGTTTATGTAGGCGATGAAGGCGTGATTGAACCGAGCGGAAAAACTACGCGGCAAGGCATTGATCTTTCTGTTCGTTACCAATTCAACTCATGGCTCTTTGCAGATGTAGATTTGAATTTTACGAAGCCTAGATCGAAGGAAGCAGCTGAAGGTGAAAATTACATTCCGTTGGCACCATTAGCTACTTCAGTTGGGGGTCTCAGTTTTCAGCGCAAAGATGGATTCAATGGAAGTCTGCGCTATCGCTACATGGGCGACCGCCCTGCTATTGAAGACAACAGTGTGGTTGCAAAAGGTTATTTCGTTGCCGATGCAATTTTGAATTACACCAAACCAGGCTACAGCATTGGGTTGTCTGTCGAAAATATTTTCAATGAAGATTGGAAAGAGACACAGTTCAATACAGAGTCAAGGCTTATCAACGAAGCACTGCCTGTATCTGAAATTCATTTTACGCCTGGTACTCCGCTTGCGTTGAAGTTGAGATTTACCAAAACGTTTTAAGAGTTTATTAACTACTCGCTAAGATATTAACTGCGAAGAGCGCGGAGGTTCACAAAGGAATACAATGAATGTCTCCGCGAAACTCTGCGCTCTCTGCGGTTAAATTAAAATTACAAATGTATCACCTCTCCATACGCTGCCGCGGCCGCTTCCATAATCGCTTCGCTCATGGTCGGGTGCGGGTGAACGGTTTTAATTACATCATGCCCCGTGGTTTCTAACTTGCGTGCCGACACGACTTCGGCAATCATCTCCGTTACATTCGCGCCAATCATGTGCGCACCTAACCACTCCCCATACTTGGCATCAAAGATTACTTTCACAAAACCATCAGGCGCGCCTGCTGCTTTCGCCTTACCTGATGCTGTGAACGGGAACTTGCCCACTTTAATTTCATAACCTGCTTTCTTCGCAGCTTCTTCCGTGTAACCAACGGAAGCAATCTCAGGAGAGCAGTACGTACAGCCCGGAATGTTATTGTAATTGAGAGGTTCAGGTTTTTTGCCCGCAATGTTTTCCACACAAATAATTCCTTCTGCCGAAGCTACGTGCGCCAATGCCGGGCCGCTGGTGATATCGCCAATGGCGTAAACGCCCGGTACATTGGTTTTGTAGAAGGCATCTACCATCACTTTTCCTTTCTCATTCTTCACTCCTACTTCTTCCAATCCAAGATTTTCCAAATTGGTAGTAACACCTGCCGCAGACAACACGACATCGGCTTCTATTTTGATTTCGCCTGTAGGCGTCTTCACGGTGGCTACACAACCCTTGCCGCTGGTATCAACCTTTGTGACTTCTGAATTGGTGTAGACTGTCATCCCTGATTTCTTGAATGACTTTTCCAATTGTTTCGAAACCTCTTCGTCTTCTACGGGCACAATGCGCGGCAAGAATTCTACAATCGTCACTTCCACACCAATCGTGTTATAGAAATACGCAAACTCAACACCAATAGCACCGGATCCCACAACCAACATTTTTTGCGGCTTAAACGGAAGCACCATCGCATCGCGATAACCCAATATTTTTTTGTTATCAATTTTTAGTGCAGGCAATTCGCGCGCGCGTGCACCGGTCGCTAAAATAATGTGCTTGGCCTCGTAGTCTGTTTTCTTTCCACTGGAATCAGTCACTTCGACCTTGCCTCCTTTCTTCAGCTTACCATGCCCTTCGATCTGGTCGATTTTATTTTTCTTAAACAAAAATTGTACACCCTTGCTCATGCCAGCAGCCACATCGCGACTGCGCTTCACCATCGCAGCCATATCAGGCGCGGCTTCTTTCACGTCAATGCCATAATCCTTTGCATGCTTGATGTACTCAAACACGTTGGCACTTTTGAGTAATGCCTTGGTAGGGATACATCCCCAGTTTAGGCAAATGCCGCCCAACTCTGCTTTCTCCACCACACCTACCTTCATCCCCAGCTGCGAAGCACGGATAGCCGCCACATAGCCGCCAGGGCCAGAACCAATAACAATCACATCATAACTCGCCATAGAATTGTTTTTTTAAATTGAGTCAAAGATAGTTGCTTCCAGCAAATTGAAAAACAGCAAAGTTATTCTTTGGGGGCATGGCTACGCGAGGCGCAGTAGCCACCGGGCTTTACGCTACAAGTCCGTCCGTGCGCAATCTCAACACACTTCGGGCTTTTCACTGCAATCCCTTGCCCATGCCAGCACGTAGTTCATCTCCTTATCAACTCCGATACGAAAAAAGATTAGCCTATTGCATCCTTTCAGGTTTCCACTAAATTTTTCACCTTTACTTAAAATTCAAGAGTTATGTTTGCCATTAAGAAAAAATATATTGTTGACGAAAACCAAGCACCTATTGCTGTGCAAATGGACATAAAAACATTCAACAAAATTGAGCGCCTTTTAGAAGATTTTGTACTTGTCGCCAAAATGAAGGAAAATAATCCTAAGGACAAATTGGAAGTCAATGAAGCAAGAGCCTACTACGCACGCCTAAAAAAATCTGCCCGTTGAAAGTAGTTTACGATAAGAAATTTTTAAAGGATTTATCTCAAATTACCGCACCTGAGAAAAAGAGAATTGAATCTTTTTGCTTTCATGAAATTCTAAAGTTCAACTCTATTCAGTCTGTGGGGAGTATCGAAAAAATCCAAGGGTATAAAAATTATTACAAAATTAGATTTGGTAACTATCGGGTTGGAATCTATTATAAAAATGACACGCTTTCGTTTGAGAGAGTGCTAGACAGAAAAGAGATTTATCGTTATTTTCCCTAAATGACTTATCTATCTAATTTTAAAACGATTTGACGTTTAATCAATCTCCTCAATACTAACTACTCTCTACTCAATACTTTTCCACCATGAAACTCCTCCAAAATAAAACCGCTCTTATCACAGGCGCATCCAAAGGCATCGGCAAAGCAATTGCCATTAGGTTTGCTGAACAAGGTGCCAACATAGCCTTTACCTATTTGTCAAGCGTAGAACAAGGCCAAGCACTAGAAGCGGAATTGGCAACGAAAGGCGTGAAAGCAAAAGGCTACCGCTCAGATGCTTCTGATTTCGCACAAGCCGACAAACTCATCAATGATGTAGTCGCTGAATTTGGGTCATTGGATGTTCTGGTGAACAATGCCGGCATCACCATGGACAATCTATTGCTCCGCATGACGGAAGAAATGTGGGACAAAATCATGCAAGTGAATTTGAAATCCTGCTTCAACACCGTAAAGGCAGCCTGCAAACCGATGATGAAACAAAAAGGTGGCTCGATCATTAATATGACCTCGGTGGTGGGTTTAAAAGGTAATGCAGGTCAAGCAAACTATGCGGCATCTAAAGCGGGTATTATCGGATTCACCAAATCAATAGCACTTGAGCTAGGCTCACGCGGAATTCGAAGTAATGCCATTGCTCCCGGTTTCATTGAAACAGAAATGACAGGTAAGCTTGATGAAAAAACCGTGCAAAGCTGGCGCGATGCCATTCCGCTCAAGCGTGGTGGCAAGCCCGAAGACGTGGCCGACGCATGTGTGTTCTTAGCTTCTGATATGTCAACTTACATGACAGGGCAAGTGCTGCAAGTAGACGGAGGCATGCTTACCTAACTGAACTTTTTTAAACGGTTTAAGCAAACGCCAAGGTGCGAGCATGATGTAACATCAATACCAATAGTGATCAACCGTATCGGTTTGGCCATGCCTCATTAATCTGAATACAGCAGTGCAAACACTTCTGCGAAAATAGTTTGATTTGGTTGACTAAAATGTACAGTGAATGGCGATGGTTAAGGTGTTCCTCAAAGGCGACTAAATCACATTATATTACTGTCATTAGAACCTTATTAAGTTTTTAAAGCATAATTTATTTTTGGTGATTTTTAAATACCACAGAAAAATTTTTTTGCTTAAAAAAAGGGATCCCATCCTGAGTTATTCCTTGAATCTGAATTACAAAATCCCCAGTATGATCTGAAATTCGGAAATTAAAATGACTCTCGCCTACATCATTTGTCATCAGATTAGGATTCCAATAAAGGGATGCGCGAAGGTCTGGGATGTTTGCTGGATAAGAATTAATGACTTTGGTAGTGATCGTATCTGAAAATCCAGTGTAATAAAAAGATTTTTCTTCGTGTGATTTTCCCCAATACCGGGTTCGTGTTTCAACCATAATTATACCATTATTCCCCAACGAGCCAAACCTAGTTAGCTTATTTGAATCTTTAATCACTTTCAAAGTCAACACATCTTCAGGATTCAATTTTAAAAAATAATCTGTATTCTTTGTTAGAATTCCATCGATAATATATAAAGGCTGAGAGGAATTATTTGGGCGCTTTTGTGTAGTATAAACTCTAATAATGTCTTTACCTTTTATTTTTCGGTGCTCAACTGAACGAACCACTTCGCGAATGAGTTCGGACATTGTTGGAAAAACAACATAATCCTTCAAGTTGACGGTGATATCGGCACCACCCAATTCTTCCTCGAAAGGGTCGTTTGGATTAGCCTTTAGATTGTTAAAGGTTGTTTTGCCAGAATAGAAGCCGTAAGAATTATCAATAACTGTTTTCGAATGAAAATAATTGGCATATACATCAAGCTCTTCAATTTCCACAGCAGTACGAGCTTGAAAATTGCATGACGAGTCCTTATCGAGCTTGATAGTAATATCGTTAATATCACGTCCATTAAAACTTGCCGAATAAAAAATGTCTTGGGCGCCAAACAAACTATACTGCAAGGGTACTTGAAAGCGTCCACTCTGATTTGCGTAACCTTCGTACCCCAGTATCTCATTTTTTAAAAAAAATGTGATTAAAGTCGAATCTTGAACCGGAGTCGATTGACTGTTATAAGCCACGCCAGAAAGAACCTGATAGCTAGTTGGTTTAAAGAGTGGTCGTGAGTTTAACAATATACTTTCAAAATCTATCCAATTACATTTTTGAGTAATTAAATGGCGGTTCAACCATTCTACCGACTTCATATTATTAAGTTCTCTAGCGAAAGGCAGATCACTTGAAAATATAAGGTTAGTAACAATGTTTTCATCTGATGAATCAAAAATACTGGAATTAAAAACCCTGACAGAAAATTTAGCACTTAGTGGAATCTTGTCTTGATCTTGAATAGATACCCTTACATCGACTTCTTCGCGAGTTCGGTAAAAGTCTGACATTTCAAAATCTATGCTTAGTTCATCTTCTATACCAACAAAAATTAACCGCTCAGCCTGAACTTTCAGGTCATTATCAAGTATGCATATTTGAGAAATGCCTCTTGGTAAATTCTTTGACAATGGAATGCTCTTTTCATAATCATCAATTCCAAAAACAAGCGGGATCACGAAAACTATACCAGATGCATTGATCATTACAACAGAGTACTTATTATTTAAATCAATTCCTTTAGTTCGAACGACTAAATTGGTTGGTCTAAAATTATCGGTCATGAGTACCTGGAGAGACAAGCCCTCCTTTTTAACATTTGGCAACAGTGACTTTGCTACCAAATTTTTATTAGACAAATACTCTACGCTATATTTTTCTCCGTTTTTAGGCCTAACTTTTATTTCGGCCATTCCATGGGCATCCAAAGGAGTTGTTGCAATTATATCTCCAAGAGAATTTTTTATAATCAACTCACTATTGCTATTACTATTCTTCAGCTTAAATAAAACGTTATTTTCTACTTCCTCTATTAAACTACCTCCTTCAGGATAAATTTCAATAAACTTGTTATCATTCTCAGTCACTACCTTTAATTTCTTTCGATCAGTAAGCATTATTTCGCGTTTAAAATAAAGAGACTCATCCATATTCTTCATCCAATCACTATGCGCTATTATCAAATATGCTCCTGGGGGTAGTTGGCGAGGAAATACCAAATTAGCTTTGCTGAAGCCATCTCTAACCAATAATTCACTTGCCAAAATCTCCTTGCCTTCATTGTCAAAAATATTTAAGTGAATAACTTCAATTCCTTTCTTAAAGCTAAGATCTGAGGCATTCAAGTAATATAATCTAAAAAATGCAGTGTCTCCTCTGCTATACGATGGTTGGCTAAACAAAATATCTATTTTCGCTCTATTATAAGTAGATATATACTGAGCGTACTTTTTCCTTATAAGCCCCGAAGTATCTTCATAAAAAAAAACGAAGCCAAAGGCAAAAAAGGCACTGGTGCTCAAAAACAAAATCGCATTCCTCATTACCTACCAAAATAATGGTTTAACATTTGAACTGTATTTTGAGAGTTGAAGACAACTTTCTGGAATTACATCAATTTCTGGAAGCTGATAGGGAATACTCGTTTTGTCAATAAACATGGATTTTTTCTTTACTGAAGAAGCTGAAAACAATCCTAATACTGGAGTTGCTCCTGGAGTGACTGATTTAATATTACCTACCGTTTTCGGTGGAGGGACTTGGAAGAGATCGCTCCCAGTTTGCTGCTGTTGCCTCAACTTATCCCAAAAATCACTGGTATTTTTCGAAATACTAAACTGCTCTACCTCAATGAAATACTTATTAAAAAAAGTTCGCTTACTCGCTGGGATAAAACCGACATTCATTTTAAAAAAATCGCCCTCTTTATTAAATTTTGTATCTGCCAATAGAGGTTTATCATTAAACTCAGTAATCCAACAATTACAACAACTGCACAACTTACTGCCTTGTACTAAACCTAATCGAGGATTGTAGCTCCATCCGCTACAGGGTGGAGGATCTGGCACTATAATAATACTTCCCGCAGCCCCCCCCCTAGTAGTTGTTTTTGTCTCAGGGGCCGTTTTAACTTCATACATACCTGTTACACGCCATCGAATGCCATTATTTTTTCTTGGCACTGCAGTTTTCACAAATAATTTAAACCCATTTTTAGTTTTAAGATGATCCGACTTTAGTGGATCCTCAGATAATATGAACTCAAAGGATAGATCTTCAATATCCGCTACTGGCATCAAAACTTCAGGGAGGGACTCATAAACAGACTGACCGGAAGTAACTATCTTGATAAAATAACTTCTACCAATTACTCCGACCATACCAGTAGGACTAGTCTGGTAATTGCCCGGTAAATACTCCGTTAAATCCTCCATATTTCCAGCATCATCAAAAAGAGTTACCGCAGCTCCTTTTATCCAATCGGGTCCTTCTAATTGACTATCTAAGGGTTTTGTTTTAAATAATTTTACCAAGTAAGGACCAGGTTGATCTGTAATCATACCGTCTACTACAATACTTACTTGTTGTGAATAGAGTTCAATGTTAAGTGGCTGAATACAGCCATCCCCGAAGAGAAACAATAAGAAAAAAAGCCTTCTTAATTTCATTTAACTAAAACTTAAATTGGTAAGAAATAGAGGGGACGATTGAACCTATTATCGACATACTATAAGCAGTTTGTAACCCATTAGCATTTTTGGCATAAAAGACAGAAAACACATTAGCCCGAGAGTAAACGTTATAAAAAGAAAGTATCCAAGTTCCATCCCAAAATTTCTTTCTCCGATGACTACCTTCCATTACCAAAGCAATATCTAAGCGATGGTAATCTGGTATTCTATAACTATTTCTTTCGGAAAAATTCACAATCGGCACATTATCAATAACTGAATATGAATAGGGAACGGTTATCGGGCGACCAGTTCGATAAGTAAAATTTCCAGTAAAGAAAAATCTTCGGGACAGATTGTACTTCCAAGTAAGGTTTATAATATTTGGCTGATCTACATTTGACGGATACCAATCGCCTTTATTAATAGTCTCCTCATCGAAATTTCCACTGACTTTGCGAAATGACCTTGAATAAGTATAATTTAATTCTCCTGTTAGTCTTCCCTTTGCCTTTGCAATCGAAAACTCCAAACCATACGATTTCGCTACACCGCTTAATAGGGCAGTCTCGGGAGCTGGATTTAGTACTAACTGTGCCCCATCCTTAAAATCCAAAATATTATCAATGATTTTATAAAAACTCTCTAGCGAGAATTGGTAGGTCTCTTTCATTCTATTGGTGTAAAATCCCAAGGAAATTTGGTCACCCTGCTGTGGCCGGAAATAGTAATTGCTTGGTTGCCACACATCAATTGGGTTAATGGCTAAAGAATTAGAAATAAGATGTACAAATTGAAAAATGCGATTATATCCAACCTTTATAGCGGAATTTGGGGAAAGGTTATAATTCAATGAAAATCGTGGTTCGATTCCCAAATAATTTTTAATTGTTTCCCCAGATTTAAAAAATATTGTGTCAATTCTAGATGCATCACTTTTCGTAGCGTTCTCTAAATAAGAATATAATTCTGCTTCACCTAAGCTGGTGAATAATGGGATTCTAACACCCAAATTGAAGTACAATCTTTCGTTAAAATTAACCTGATCGTTAACGAAAACTGAATTTTCAATGGAATATTGGTTGTTTACTTTGTAAGCCTTAACGCTGGATGTTGGAGCGGATGGTTCTAAGAAGCCTGGTTGAACAGTATATAGAATACTGCTTACTCCTAAAGCCAATTTGTGCCTACCCTTGGTAAAATTCAGATCAGCCTTGAGTGAAGGATAGCTAATTTTGTACCGTAAATCATAAGAAGTCAAAGGGTCTTTATCTGAAATTCTATAGCCATACTCACCATAACTTAGTATAACTGTCGAAAATATTCGAGTATTGAAAATGTGATCAAAGTGAATAGATCCTAGTAAATTCTGCCATACGAATGTGGTATCGCTTGGTAAGCCAAAGCTATCTTTACTAAAATAACCTGAAAAAGATATCTTATTTTTTTCATCAAATTTATGGGTTAGCTTAAGTGAAGCATCATAAAACGTAACTGAACTATTTTGAATCCCTTTATAGGTGGGCACAAATGCCCTGAGAACCCAATCTGAATAAGACGAACGAAAAGACGCTAAGACCGATGAGGTATTTTTTTTTATTGGGCCGCTTAAGGTAAGATGACTTAATATAATACCGAGGCCACCAGAACTCTCCCATTTCTTGCAATTACCTTCTTTAGAGACAATCTCTAGTACAGAAGATACCCTACCTCCGTAATCTGCTGGAACACCTCCTTTATAGAAGGAAACTTGTTTAATAGCATCTGAATTAAATGCCGAAAAAAAACCAAAAACATGAGAGCTATTGAAGACTTGTGTCCCATCATAAAGCACTAAATTTTGATCCGCCCCACCGCCACGGACATTGAAACCAGAAGACACTTCACCTACTGAGGTAACACCAGGTAAGGTTTGGATTTGCCTAATTATATCAACTTCACCAAGAAAAGATGGCAGCTTTTTTAAATCTGTTAACTTCAAATAAGTTTGACCGACCAAATTGTTGGGCGCGTTCTGACGCTGGTCGCTAATTATCACCTCTTCTAACAACTTTGGTATTTCTAATAAATTAATATCGAGTCTTCCTCCTTCAAAAAGCTCTAAATCGATAATTTTCTCCTCATAATTTAGATATTGATAAGAGATAATATGACGCCCAGCGGGAAGTAATAATTCGTATTTACCATCTGGGCCAGCAACAGTTGACCTTTTAGCATTCAAAACAGAAACACTAACTCCCCCCAATGGATCAGAAGATTTAAAATCAGTTATCAAGCCGCTAACTCTAACCTCTTTACCTGAGAAAGCTAGGTTCTTACTACCAATTACTATTGCTTCAAACTTTTTTTGTTGAGAATGAACCCTTGAAATTATATCTTCCCTTTCAAGCGCTAGGGTTGGGTCTTTAGAAAAAACTAATAAATAACCATATAATTGAATGAAACTAATACCCGAATTAACTAAGGTATTGCTTAGTAAATCTCCAAGATTTTTCCCTAAGTACTCATCGTTAATGGACAATCCGTTTAACCAATCCGAAAGGTAAAAGACGCGTATAGAACTATCCTTTTCGATATCCTTTACAATATCTAATAAGGATTTATCTATCGTAGACCTCTGTATCTTGATATCAAGCACTTGACCTGATACTTGAGTGGGGGAAATAGTAAAAACAAAAAATAAAGTTAGCGAAAACACTAAATTAGTATCCCCCTTAAAAAACGAACCAACCTTTTTTACTAAAAAATCAACAATCATTTCCCCTCATCAACTTGAAGTCACCCATCGTCAAAAAAAGTAAACCCGTTCAACTAGAGAACTATTTAGGCAATATTTCATAAACACAATTTGCGTAAAACACATAAAATTACAAAGGGAGGCTTCTCTACGAATCGAGACAGCCTCCCCATATTTCAAAAATCAAAAAGTATTATCTGCTACCTGTAAAAGTGAAAGTTTCATCAAAAGTTGTCCTTTTCACCGTACCCCCGCTTTGAAACAAAAAGTACCTAACCTTAAGAGTTTTAGTTGTAGGATTCCATACGTTTTCACCTGTTGGATCTAATTCAATAGAACGTGACCTAGGCGCAGGATCAACCAAAAAGTTAGAGGCCTTCGTAACTTTATTTGTTACAGGATCAAAATCAAAAGCGACTCCTACGTTCCCGTATGACGAGAGGCTCGTACCACTTAATATTAAGTGGCGCAAGGCAAACCCTGCGTCTACGGAATACAAGAGCACCTGATTAGCACTATTTGTAACGAGCGCTACTTTCCATGGATAAAACCCAGTGATTGTAGGAACTATTACATCGGTCAGTGTGCCTGTTACGGTATAGAGACCATCATACTTATTCTTCAATTGAATATAGGCTAAAACTGATTTTTGATTTTCCGAAATAACAGCATTAGAAGCACCCGAGACAGATTCGATTGATAAGGGCAACACATACTTCTCGTCTAGACTTAAACTTTCTGACTTAACCTTAACCACAAAGTTAACATCACGTGTTCCTCTAGGGAGAGTTACAGATAAGGAAGGGATAGTATAAAAAGCAGCTGGTAAAAGAATAAACGGTTGGAATAAATCCGGATCAACTGAACCATCAGCTAGAGTGTCACCTGCAGCCTTAGCTTCATCTTCCAATTCTAAATTATACTTATCTACAGCTGCTTGACCATCATTTTTAAATGTAACAATCAAATCAGAATTTGATACTGAACTTGATACGGTCAACGAAAAATCTTCTGATGCTGAAATCTGTAAAGCAGAAGAATACCTTCCGTTTTGATTCCCATATAGAGACACCACAGGCCTCAGGTTTTTAGAATTTGAGATATCGGTAAAGCCCTTATCTTCAACACACGAAATCGCGCTAAGCAGCACAAAAAACAATGGATATAAGAATATTTTTTTCATATGTTTTATCTATTAGTTGGCCCAAAAAATCTTACTATCAAACTGATTTATAGTTCCTTGCTGATTTACGTTTATTGTATTTCCGCTATATTCCGATAGGGGATACAGCAAGCGCTTAGGTTGCTTAGTGCCGAGTGCTTTTGTAGACAGAGGAACAGCTGGTACACCTGTTCTTCTATATTCAGTCCAAGCCTCAAAACCCGAATAGTTTGTTAAAGCCAACCACTTTTGGGTACGAATCGCAGTAAGTTTATTTGCTGAAGTGACAAAGTCAACATTATCCAAGGGCTGGGTATAATAAGTCGCAGCCGATGCTGATGCGTTTGGCACTCCAAGTAAAGAAAAGGACTCGACAATACCCGCCTGATATAGCTGTTGTGCAGTTTGGGTGCTTACCAGTTTACCTCTCTGTACTGCCTCAGCTTGCAAAAAGAAACTTTCAGCTGATGTCATAATCACCTGCGGTCTATTGAATAGATCTGAGGATTTAACATCAGCATCTTGCGGAATAAAAGCTGGTCCAAAACCAGATACTTTGGTATATATATATACATCTCCACCTTCCCCAAAAGGCACACCGACATGTCCACCACCACCAGTTGGTTTGTAAGCATATCTATCAATTCTTGGATCAAAACTATTGTTCAAGAAATCTATAAAAAACTTGCTATAACAGTAGAAATCGTGGCTTCCAGCTCTTGCATCAGATGCAGAATAACCATAGAACTCGTAAAACTGGTTCAACTTTCCGGCAGTTCTGAGATAACCTGGATTTGATAATACGTTTTCTCCAGCACCCAAGAAGGATGTTGAAGTAAATTTGGCCATCTCAGAGGTAACAAAAGCCGCTCTATCTGGAACATCAGATATGCGAGTCAGCATTCGTAATTTTAAAGTGTTCGCAAATTTAATCCATTTAGTTTTATCCCCTTTGAAGTAGATATCCGCAGCAGAAGGGTTTGCGTTGATTGAGTTATAGGGTAGATTTAAATAAGCGATTCCTCTATCAATAACTTTGAATAAGCTATCATAAACCACTTTACCCTCCTCATATTTAGGCAATATAGAAATTGTGCCTTTGAGG
>JAAFHY010000169.1 GCA_013298505.1 Cytophagales bacterium | reverse complement strand
AATTAAAGAACAATACTGCCGTTCCATTTACTACTGCGCCAGTAATGGTTGTCACGGAGAAGGATCAGTTTCTAGCACAAGACTTATTGAAGTATACACCTGTGGGAGGCACGGTTGATGTAAAACTTTCAAAAGCTATTGATATTGTGATTCGTAATGCCGAAGAAGAGAGTCAGCGCAACGATTCGTACAAAAAAATCAACAACAATATGTATAGTCGGGTGGTCATCAAAGGGAGTGTTACCATCAACAATCTGCAAAACAAAGAAGTAACGGTAAACGTAAAAAAAGTTCTGAGCGGAGGTGTGCTGAGTCAATCAGATAATGGTAAGGCTACCAGAACGGGAATGGGTTACGATAACAATCCAAGTTCTATGATTGCTTGGGAGATAAAAATGCCAGTGAATGGAAAGAAGGTTTTGAATTATGAGTATGAGGTTTTGTATAGGCAGTAGAAAAGAACCTCTACTTTTTGCCAACCCAATCTTCTTTGTTTAACTCATAAACATAGTTCACAATTTTATTCACTCCTTGCATTTTCTCCTCTACTCTATCCAACTTTTTCGCGCCAAATCGCTGCGTAGCAATTTGCGAGCGCAGGTTATGTTCACCAATGTGAAAGATAACGGTATCAACAAACTGAAAAGCATAATCCAGCATTAGCTTCTTGAGAGATTTATTGTACTCACCTCCCCAATAAGGCCTAGCCAAAAAAGTATAACCAACGGCAATTGATTTTTTGTCGGCATCATACTCGTAGTAACGACTGCTTCCTATTACAGCATTTATTTTTATATCCATTACCAAAAAAGCTGCTTTACCTTCGATGGCCGAATCAAAAAACGATTGAAATACTTCGCGCTTGTAACGGTCTTTGGTTGGGTGCTGTTCCCAAATCAACGGATCAGCAGCAACTGCATACAATTCTTCAAAGTGCTTTGACTCCATCGGCACTAGTTTAATAAGCTTATTAAACAAATGGGTAGGCCGTAGATTCATGTTGATGATTTTTAAAAATAAAATCAGCCATCTTCATCGCTTCTGTAAAAGCAGTTCTATTCAAATTGGGTGCAGCTTGTTTTGAATCCAAGTAAGACAAAATCGTTTCAGTAGCTAGATTGCCAACCAATTCATCTTCCGCCATCGGGCAACCGCCCCACCCTTTAATAGCTCCATCAAATCGCTGGCAGCCCGATAAATAAGCGGCTTCAATTTTTTCTACTGCAGTGGCTGGGTTAGAGTGAAGGTGAACGCCAAATTCGATGGAAGGGAATTTGGTTGTCAGGGTTTTAAACAGATATTGAATCTGATCTGGTTTAGATACACCAATCGTATCGGCCAACGAAATTACTTTAACGCCTAGCGTAGCCAGCACATCCGCAAATTGTTCAACAATATCAACATTGTAAGGGTCGTGGTATGGATTTCCAAAACCCATGCTGATGTAGGTAACTAACACCTTGTTACTCTTCGTACAAATATCTTGAATCTCGCTGATGGTGTTTAATGCTTCAGCAATCGACTTATTGGTATTGCGCTGTTGAAATGTTTCTGAGATGGAAAGCGGAAAGCCCAAATAGGTGATTGCCTTGTGCTTACTCGCTTCTTCTGCCCCACGGGTGTTTGCCACAATTGCCAACAACTTTGAGGTAGATTCGTTTACGTTCAACAGTGAAAGCACTTCGGCTGTGTCTCTTAACTGTGGAATTGCCCTTGGAGAAACAAAACTACCAAAGTCGATGGTATCAAAACCAACTTTTAGCAATTGATTTAGGTACATCGCTTTCTTTTCTGTGGGAATAAATTCCGCAAGGCCTTGCATGGCATCGCGAGGGCATTCGATGATCTTCATATTAATTTATCGTTAAACAAAATTGAAGTAATTCTTGATTAAAGAAAAATATGAACGATGATCGCATAAAATGACTGTTTATCTGCTAAAGTGAGTGATGGCATGTTTTATTCGGATTAACTTCACGAAAAAACAAACAAGAAATGCCGCTAACGCCACATACTGGGACTTTAGGATTCAAAGGAGCTGCTCATTTATTGCACAGAGCATCGTTTGGGCCAACTAAAGAATTGATCGATAGTTTCGCCAATCTCACAGCCGCGCAGGCAGTAGCCCAACTTTTTCAACAACCCCTGCCCGCTCCTGTTTTGCCCGTAGATCCAAAAACAGGAAGCGAATGGTTTCTTTCAGGAGCAGTCGATAAAGTAAACAGTGGCAACCTCGAACTTCAAGACTATTTCAAAGGTTGGTTCATAGCCCAAATGTTAAGTCAGGGTGTTCCCAATCAATCTGTGGCGTATGCTACACGCGAAAAAATTGTGTTCTTCATTCATACCGTTCTCACTACTATCATATCAAAAGTAGACGATAGCCGCGCCATCTATTTTCAAAATCAACTATTCAGGTTGTTTGCTTTCGATAAAAATGCAGGCATCAAATTCAATTTTAAAGAACTGGCCAAAAAAGTGAGCGTAGATAACGCCATGCTAAAAGTGCTGGATGGCTACCTGAATGTAAAGGGAGGCAATCCGCAAGAAAATTATGCGCGCGAACTTCTCGAATTATATACCATAGGACGTGGGTTAGATGGCGTGTTCAAAATACCAACTGGTGTTACCCCTGACGACTATTTTTATTACACCGAAAAAGATGTTCAGGCAGCTGCTCGGGTCCTGTCAGGTTGGGATTTAGATTTAGAAACCGACAAACCAGTGAGTGGGTTTATAAACATTGACCTAGACACCAATCTACCGAGGGGAAAAGTGAAGGGAAGCAAAACCAATGCAAGCGCGCATGATAACAGTATCAAAACATTTAGCAATCGTTTTAACAACCAAACTATTCAACCCGATCCGCTACTGCTCAATGGAAGCAACGCCACCGAAGCCAGCGCTCTCGATGAAATCAGCAAGTTGATCGATCAGATTTACGCACAGCCAGAAACTGCCAGAAATATTTGTCGCAGAATCTATCGCTTCTATGTCTATCACGAAATCGACCAAGCGCTAGACGATTCCATCATCAACGAAATGGCTAGCACATTCGCGGCCAGTGGTTTCAAGCTGCAACCCGTTTTAGAAGATCTATTTCAAAGCCAGCACTTTTACGATGCTGCGGCTGGCAACGTAGATGACGATAAGTTTGGTGGCATCATCAAGTCACCACTAGATTTGGTGGTTGGCACATTGCGCTTTTTCAATTTGCAACTGGCAGACAACGCAACTCAACCCGCAGAATTTTACGATCAAACAGGTAGCATCTTACGACAACTTGGGCTTATGGGCATGCCCTTCTACGATCCGTTTGATGTGGCCGGCCACGATGCGTATCATCAATACCCTATTTACCATCGTAGTTGGATATCGACCAATTACCTAGCACAGCGTTACAATTTTATCAACGAGTTAGTCATGGGTTCTTCCATGCTCGGTAATGTAAAAATTGATGTGGTGGCTTTTGTGAAAGCAAAATTTAGTAACATCATCGCCTCTGATGCGCGCAGCCTAGTCATTGAATTAGCAAAATATCTTTTACCCGTAAATGAAAATCTTACCTATGTAGTCGGGATGGATACTAACTCAGGATTGACCGCTTCACGAATGAATTATTTTCTAGGAGCTTTTTTAGGAATAATTGATCCCAATCCCGAAGCCGCATGGACGACTCGATGGAACACTAATTCCGACCCTGAGACAGTTGAGATACAACTCAAAAATTTGTTTAACGCAATGATGCAATCGCCTGAATACCAACTTTACTAATACAAAATGAAACGAAGAGATTTTATACAAAGGCTATCCATGGCGAGTATGCCGATGATGCTTGGCGGAATACCGATGCGTTTGATGGCCGAAAATTCACTTACCCGAATGGCGAGCCAAAGCACGAACAATAATCGCGTACTTGTCATTCTGCAAATGCACGGAGGCAACGATGGCCTAAATGCGGTTATTCCTTATACCGACTACGATCAATATTATTCTAAGCGACCCAACATTGCCATCCCAATAAAAAATAGTGTCCGTAAAATGATTAGGCTCGATACTACGCTTCCTCCCGATGCACAAGTGGGTC
>JAAFHY010000168.1 GCA_013298505.1 Cytophagales bacterium | reverse complement strand
AAAGATGTGGTGTTTAAAGATTTGGGGCTGTTGGTGATAGACGAAGAGCAAAAGTTTGGAGTAAAAGTAAAAGATCGATTGAAGGAATTGAAGGTAAATGTTGATGTGCTTACGTTAACGGCCACTCCCATTCCGCGCACGTTGCATTTTTCATTAATGGGTGCACGCGACTTAAGTATCATTGCTACTGCTCCGCCCAACCGCCAGCCAGTAACTACCGAATTGCATGCCTACAACGAGGTGACCATACGCGATGCCGTGAGTTACGAATTGCGCAGGGGCGGCCAAGTGTTTTTTGTGCACAACCGCATCAGCGATATCGATCAAATTGCCAATGTCATTTTCAAACTCGTTCCTGATTCGCGCATCGGCATTGCCCATGGGCAAATGGATGGCGATAAGCTAGAAAAGGTGATGATGAAGTTTATAGAAGGCGAATACGATGTGCTGGTATCTACCAATATAATAGAGTCAGGGTTGGATATTCCGAATGCTAACACCATTATTATTAACCATGCCAACCTTTTTGGCTTGAGCGATTTGCACCAAATGCGTGGGCGCGTGGGCCGCTCCAATAAAAAGGCATTTTGTTATTTGCTTACTCCACCTACTTCAGTTCTGTCATCCGACTCTAGAAAACGGTTGGCCGCATTAGAAGAATTTTCAGACCTGGGCGATGGCTTTAAAGTGGCCATGCGCGATTTGGATATACGCGGAGCGGGTAACTTGCTAGGGGCAGAGCAAAGTGGGTTCATTACCGATTTAGGATTTGATACCTACCATAAAATTTTAGACGATGCCATTCAAGAATTAAAAGAGACCCAGTTCCGCGATTTGTTTGCCGAAGAGCTAACGGCAAAAGCCAAACTGATTGTGCAAGATTGTGTGATCGAAACCGACTTAGAAATATTGATTCCCGATACCTACATTAATAATACCAGCGAGCGGTTGCAACTGTATTCTTCGCTAGATAACATCAAAAATGAAGAAGAACTGCAAAAGTTCAGCGATTCATTAAAAGACCGATTTGGCACATGGCCCGATTCTGTGGAGCAACTGATCAATTCAGTGCGCTTGCGCTGGATGGGCGAGCAATTGGGTTTTGAAAAAATTAGTCTTAAAAATGACAAGCTTAGAGCTCAATTCATCTCAGGCAAAGAAGATTACTTTAAGTCAGATGTATTTGGAAAAATATTGGCCTTTGTGCAAACCAACACTAAAAAGTGCCGCATGAGAGATGCCGCCAGCAAGCTGACCCTCACTATTGAGGACGTTACTTCTGTTGATAAGGCTATTGAAATTTTGGGCCCATTGGTCGATTATAAACCCAGGTCAGCCAAAGAAACCATTTCTGCATAGGGCTCTAACCCATAAGCATCATCAAAAGCATTGATCATGAGCACCTTTTTATAAGTGGGTGAATAGTACACTTCAATGAAATAATGACCCGAGTGGTACAGGTAAACCTTGGCCTCCCCTAGTTTTCGGCTTGTAATAAACGTGGTATCGGCCATCACCACGTCACATTTTCTTTCAAACGAGGCTGTCCTAAAATCATCGATGGAAATCATACGGCACAAATCTTTTCCTCACCTGCTTCAATTTTATGCCAATCATTCAAACCATTGAAAATCAAATGAATTGATAAAAATAAGTGTGCTTGCATGGGTTGTTTGTCCCAATTTGGTAATGCAATAATCACCAAACAACAGGCGTTTAATGACTAAACATGAAATTCTACCTCTATTAAGGATTCATCAAAAAATTCTTACAGATTGGAAAACATGTATTTATCTCTTTATATTAGCGGTTACTTTTATCCATAACCAAAAGAAAATGAAGTATTCGAAGTCCTTTTTATCCTTAGTTGCGCTGTTATTTTTAGCTTCTTCCTGCTTCTTAAAGAAAAGCGGAGGTAGGCCAACAGCTCAAAATCCTGGTCAGGTTAGTACGGCAACTGGCCTAAAATACACACGCGACAAGGCCGAAGGTTTTGAAGTACAGCCTTACAATGAGCAGCCCGATGCACCCAACATGGTGTTTATAGAAGGTGGCCGCGCAGTGCTGGGTTCTTTTGAAGAAGATGTGATGTCCTATCGCGATAACGTAGAAAGAACCGTATCGGTAGCTTCATTTTACATGGATGAAACAGAGATCGCCAACATTCACTATTTAGAATATCTTTATTATTTAACTACCGACTCTACCAAAGTAGACGGTGGAAAAGCTTACCGTGCTGCCTTGCCCGATACATTGGTTTGGAAATCTAAACTTGCTTTTAACGATCCTTACGTTGATTATTACTTAAGGTATGCAGGTTTCCGGTACTTCCCTGTGGTAGGGGTGAAATGGAAGCAAGCCAACGATTACTCAAGATGGCGTACAGCAAAAGTAAATGCTGATCTAGCTGAAAAAGCTGGCGAAGCCGTGCCAGAACAATTAACCGGTCAGGGCCGTGTGCCAATCGAATCAGGCTATAGCATTCCTGCGTATCGTTTGCCTACCGAAGCCGAGTGGGAATACGCTGCACAAGCATTGATTGGAACCCAGTGGCTGGAAGAAATGCAAACACACCAGCGTTTATATCCATGGGATGGTCACGCACTTCGTAATCCGTATGGAAAACAAATGGGTTATTTCTTGGCAAATTTTAAAAGAGGCCGCGGAGACTACGGTGGTATTGCTGGCCGCTTGAATGATGGCGCCTTGATTACTTCGTATATCTACGAGTACCCTCCTAACGATTACGGTTTATACAACATGGCTGGTAACGTAAGCGAGTGGGTAATGGATGTGTATCGCCCACTTTCGCACCAAGATTTTGATGACTTGAATCCTATTCGTAGAGATGACTTTATTGATAGCCATGGCGATTACAGAAACCGCTACACCAAGGAAATGAGAGACTCTACGATTACTTTGCCTGATGGTACTTCTAAGTCTATTAAGGTTGCTAACTATACTAAAAATCCACAAGGCTTTATCTCGTTGATTTCTGATAAAGTACGCGTTTATAAGGGAGGTTCTTGGAAAGATGTTGCCTACTGGATGTCGCCCGGAACTCGTAGATTCTTGGATGAAGACTCGGCAACGGCAACCATTGGTTTCCGTTGCGCGATGATCCGTGCGGGATCTAACTACTAAGTAGTACCAAACGAAAAATACGTAAAACCCTCTGAGCAATCGGAGGGTTTTTTTATTGTGCTTCTGCTAAACAGGCTATGCTCAATTCTTTGCAGCCTTTGGCAATTAAGTGTTGACCACAAGCTTCGATAGTAGCCCCTGTGGTAATTACATCATCTACCAATAAAATTCGTTTACCATCTACCTTGGTAGTATCGGCTAGATCAAAAACCTCTGCTACATTTTGCCAACGGCCTAGCTTTGTCTTTTTAGTTTGAGTAGAAGTTGAAATTCTGCGCACCGAAATGGAATCATCGCACGGGGCTTCTAAAAAAACACCAAGACCTTCAGCAAATTTGGCGCTTTGGTTGTAGCCACGTTTTTGTTTGCGAGAGGTATGTAAAGGCACCGGCACGATCAAGTCGAATTCGTTGGTGTAGCCCGCTTTCGCTAACTCATAGCCATAAGCTTTGCCCAATTTTACGCCCACCTCCGGATGGTTGTTGTATTTCAATTGATGCAAAAGATGTTGGACAAAGCCCGCTTTGCGAAACTTGAGATATGCCCAAACATGTTTAATGGGCAGCCGCCCCGTCAATCTGTTTTTGATTGGGTTCTCTTCTTGTAGATGATACCCCGTTCGAGGCAGATCCATCAAGCAAAACGTACACAGCGTGTCTTCTCCTTTTACCAAGGCGCGGTTGCATCCATAACAATAGTGAGGAAAGAAAAGCGAAACGAAATCGAGTGAGACTTCTTTGAAGGTGATAGATTTTGATGAACGGGACATGCTTAGGCTTAAATAGTTCCTAATACCCCCACTTCTTCATGATCGCCAAATCTTCGCGCACACAATCGATTGGTTTCTTGCCCTGATACGATTCTTGTTCAATAATGAAATGCTTGGTGCCACCTGATTTTCTACCGGCTTCAAGTACATTTTTTAAATCGACAATACCTCTACCTAAAATTGTGCTTTCATAGTTGTCATTACTACCCGCAGAAAGGATTTCGTCTTTTACATGCATTGAT
>JAAFHY010000167.1 GCA_013298505.1 Cytophagales bacterium | reverse complement strand
CGCATCTCTACCAATCACTATTTTTTCACCCAGTATTTCTTTTCCAATCAACTTGCCTTTCTTTAAAGCCGAGCTATGGAATGCGAGATACCAAAGATTCTTTATAAAGAGGGATGCATCTGCTGCCATAAGGGGGCTTTACTTGCTTTCTAGTAAAAGTTCGGCTGGTACCTTTAATAATTGACTGAGTGGTGCTACCATTGAGTAGGTTAGTTTGCGGGTACCGCTGAGCACTTTTGATACAATACTCTTATCTCCCATCACTTCTACCAGATCAATTTGTTTCAAACCTAGTTCATTCATACGAGATTTTATAACTTCTACGGGATCCTCTGGCGATGGCAACTCCCATCCTCTTCTCTTTTCATACGCTTCAATTAAAATCACAAGCGTTTCGAGTAGCTTACCTTCAACCGAATTAGTTGAGGGATCTCGATCCATTAACCGATCTACTTCGGCTAGGTATTTTTCGTACTGCTGTTCATTACGTATAGCCGATATTTCTATTGTAGCTTTCATATCACTTCAACATCTACTCGATCATATTCTTTATGCGTTCCAATAAACCTAATAAAGCAAATTCTACTTCGATAGGCAATCTTAACAACTAGTCTAAAATTTCCACCTACAATGTTAAAGACGACCCTGCTGTTTCCAACAATGCTTGCTTTGGGGTAGGTCTGTTTTACATCTGAAGGCGACAACCAGTTTGCCTTTGTTGCAACACTGTACCACTCTTCTAGTTCTTTGCGGCAGTTGGCATGCGATAACCAATACTCCTTAAGTGTTTTCTTAGCAATTATCCGCATAGAATAGGGCAAATAAACTAAAAAGTTGGCAATATGTCAACTACAATCAAATCGTAACCTAACAAAAACAGGCTCTCGAAAGTGTTCGTCAGGAGTTAAGGAAGCAAAACTTATTTCGGCTACGAGCAGTGGCTCTATCCACCTACTTATTTTTTCATCCATCACCTTATCCAAAATTGGTTTCTTTGTTTCTTTCAATTTCTTGATCTCTCCGAATACTTCCTGCAGTGTGGCATCATCAAAACCAGAGCCTACCTTTCCCCGATAGACTAATTGATGGTTAATTTGTTCGGCTATGTGCAATCCGCCAAATGTGGTAGCACGATCTCCTTTACCTACATTATACCCGATGATCACGCAATCACGGGTGTTGCGTATTTTAATCTTTAGCCAAGAATCACTTCGCTTGCCGGGCAAATACCTGCCATGTAAATCTTTGGCCATAATTCCCTCAAGACCTAATTCCTTCGCTGCCTCTAAAAGACTCGCTCCATCTTCTACGCTTTCGCTGATGCGATACGAGGTTTCAGGTCGTAAGGCATCTTTCAACCACACCCTTCGCTTGTGCAATGGTTCATGGATCAGGCTGCGACCATCCAAATACAAACAGTCGAAAATATAACAGTATACCGAACTGGTCTTAGTCAGTCGCTGGATATTTGTTTCTCCGCTTGCCATCAGTCGCTTGATTACTTTTTTAAATTCGGGCTTGCCAACATCATCCAAACAAACAATTTCAGCATCAAACACTCCGCACGTAGCGCGAAAAGCTTTGTCGGCCACGAGCAATTCGGGAAACTGTTTGGTGACATCATTTTTGTTGCGGCTCAAAATCCTCACTTGGCCATCTTCCAAATAAATAAGTGCGCGGATCCCATCCCACTTTACTTCGTAAGAATAATTTTCCATCGGAATAGTTGTAGAACTGCCCGATAGCATAGGTTCGATAGCATCTTGTAAATAGTTGATCTGCGGTGTATCTACTCGTTCCAGCAACCATTCTTTTGCTTTGATTTTATAAATTCGATATTCACCATTTACTTCTTTACTAGTAAGCCTGAAGTAGAAACCATCTTTCTTATCTTTTGTGATGTTGTATTTACCCGAGGCATATATCCACATTTCGCCACCACCATATTGTCCTTTCGGGATGGTGCCATCGAAAGTAAGGTATTGCATAGGGTGATCTTCTGTTTGCACCGCTAATCGTTTTACACCAGGATAGGGAGGTAATCCTTTAGGCACCGCCCACGATTTTAATACACCATCTTGTTCGAGCCGCAAGTCGTAATGCAGGTGCGAAGCGTGATGCCTGTGAACAACAAAATTATTTCCTCCACTAATATCCAGTTTTGGTGCAGGCTCGGGAGTCTTGTCGAAGTCGCGCTTTTGCTCGTACAAAGCAAGTTGGTCTTGTGTTTTTCTTTTTGTTGATGGAGGGAGTTCTTTTGCTACAATCGTTTTTCGCTGCGTGTGAACGCTGACGGCATACGCATCCATTCCCTCCCACGCATCGCCATCGCGCAACACTTTCGCGACAGCGTTCCGTAAGTTAAATTCTTTTGGGTCTTTCAAGCGCGCTAGCTCATCCCACGAAAGTGGCATGGAAACAGGCGCGCCTATTTTGCCGCGCAAGCTATATGGCGACACGATGCTTTGGCCAGAGCGAATTCGGTAAATATCTATAAAAACTCTTCCCTTTCGCGCGTCTTTCTTTATGTGTAGTGTGGTGGTGTTTGCGTTCTTCTCTATAAATGGTTGGGCAATCAATTGCGCAGCCTCAAATACTGTATGAAAGTCATGGTTAGCTTCTATCGGACAACAAATGTGAATGCCTTTGCCTCCTGTAGTTTTTACAAACGGTGTATATCCAAAAACTTCAATGGATTTGCGAAGCTTAAAACCAATATCAACCACATCGGCAAACGAATAACCTTCGGGAGGATCGAGATCGAAGACAAGGTAATCGGGAAAATCAAATTGAGGTTTACGACTGTGCAATTGATGTAACTCTAGTGATGCAAGGTTAGATAGCCACACCAACGAGGCAGGCTCGGTAGCGATGATGTAATCTTTTTCTTCTTTTCCCAGCGAAGCAAACTCAAGCCAATCGGGAGCCCATTCTGGTTTATTTTTCTGATAAAACATTTCTCCGTGGATTCCATCGGGGAAGCGAATCAACGTAAGTGCCCTGCCCTTTACATAATTCAATAAAGTGGGTGCAATGTTGAGATAGTATTCAATGACCTCGGCTTTAGAAATGCCATCTTCAGGAAATAGAATTTTATCGAGATTGCTTAGCTCAATTTTTCGTTTGCCGATGGTTACCCATTGTGATTTTTTGGACACTATTTGCAATTACTTATGGAATCTAAAGCTAGTATTTTGTTTCTGTTTTTAGAAAAAGGTTTCTGTAGTTCTGTCGGAAATTGGTTTTAACACTTGTCATTAGAAAATTCATAAACCAACTCAGCAAATACCAAATGACTATATTTACTCAATACCAAACTATGCCTAATTCTACAACCTGCCCGAATTGCCAATCGCCTTTCGGATACCCTACAGGTTCTTCTATGATGTGCCCTGAATGTGGCCATGAGTGGAATCCGATCGAAGTGACTGCGCCAGACGAAAACCTGAGCGACACATTGATTATAAAAGATGCCAATGGAGCAGTCTTGCAAGATGGAGACACAGTCATCTTAATAAAAGATCTTCCAGTAAAGGGTGCGAGTAAGGCCATAAAGGCGGGCACGAAGGTAAAGAACATCAAACTTACTTCAGGCGATCACAATATAGATTGCAGGATCGATGGTTTTGGTGCCATGGCATTGAAATCGATTTTTGTAAAAAAGAGCAGTTGAGTGAAAATCCGTTTTAGTCTACCCCTGTTCTTTTCTGGTTACTCAGAAAAACCATACCCACCACAAAACTAATGGCCGCCACAATAATCGGATACCACAAACCCACAAACTTATCGCTGCTCTGTGAGGCGAGTGCCGTGGCAATAAATGGGGTGAGTCCACCAAACACACCGTTGCCAATGTGATAGGGCAGACTCATGGACGTATAGCGGATGCGCGTAGGAAATAGTTCTACTAAAAATGCAGCGATGGGTCCGTACACCATCGTAACTAAAATCACCTGTAACAAAATCAAACCAATCATCCAATAGTAGTTGCTGCCGCTCAGTTTCACTTCTTTTTTTGATTCGGGTTTGGAATCACTCGCTTGGCTTTGTTTAGTGGTTTCGACCAAACTACTGCCATCCGTAAAAAACTGAGTGCGCTTCGTGTTGTGGACCCTATCTCCTTTTTCGCTTTTGGAAACGCTGTGCTCAATCTGCGTTGATGATTCAATTATT
>JAAFHY010000165.1 GCA_013298505.1 Cytophagales bacterium | reverse complement strand
CAAATTTGTCTACAGGAATATGATAGCCAAGCTGGGTGAAACGTCCATCACCGGGCAGTTGCAAATGGATGGTCTTCCTTCGATCAACGAAACATTTATTCAACTAGATGTGAAAGACGGCACCGTGCGGCTAAAAGATTTAAGTTTTCTTGTTCCAGATCGGATGTTCTCGTTACTGCAACCACTCAACCGCTTCTCTCTAAAAGGACAATTTCAGGGCTACCTAAGCGATTTTGTGGCCAATGGCGATTTTAATGGTGAGCTCGGTCGAATAAAATCTGATATTAATTTAAAAATAAATCCAAAATCGATCGAGAAATCAAGCTACAGCGGAAACTTGGCGCTTTATGGATTTGATTTAGGAAAGTACTTTAATGATACCACTCTTTTTCAAAAGGTTTCGTTAACTGGTCGCGTACAAGGCACAGGTTTAACCGAAAATACGGCAGACTTTTTACTGAATGGAAATATCTCATCGATAGGTATTCGAAAATACAACTATCAAAACATAACCACCAATGCACGCTTTGCCAAACAGCAGTTTAATGGTCAATTAAAAATAGATGACCCCAATCTTCAATTCAATGCAAGCGGATCAATTGACACGCGGCCCGGTTACAACTTGGTGAAGATCAAAGCCAATTTAGATACCGCCTACCTTCATAAAATCGGTTTGCTAACCGATTACTTATTCGTTCGCACTTATTTGGACATAGACACAAAAGGACTTTCCATTGATAGCTTGGTAGGCGATGCGGTGTTTAGAAATACTGAAATCGGTTACCAAAAACAGTTTCTCACGCTCGATTCGCTTCATATTATTTCGCAACGCGATAAAGATCAACGCAAACTTCAACTGCGTAGCTCGCTGGCCGATGTGCAACTGCAAGGAAATTATTACTACTCTACATTATTCAACGATTTGGTGAAACTGCTAAAAGAGTTTCAGCTTAATATCAAAAACGACAAAGAGGCAATTGCGGAATACTACCAAAAAAAGAACAAGCAAGTTCAAGAATATCAAGCCAACTTTGAATTGAGTTTAAACAATATCGATCCCCTTATAAAGCTGGCGAATTTGAATATTGAAATCGCGCAGCGAACTAAAATAACGGGTAAGTTTACCAATGGCATTACTTCATCTCTTCAAGCCTTTTCAAAAGTAGATTCATTGCTAATCAACCGTCACTATTTTTTACAAAATGAAATTGAATTTTCTGGATCTAAAATACGAGACAGTGTGAATGTGCTCGCCATGCTAACAATAAATTCAAATCGCCAACTCTTTAGTAAAGCATTTAGTACGCATAACTTGTTTTCAGAAGTAATTTGGAATCGCGACCACATCGACTTCAATTTAGATGCCGATCAAGAAAACTCAACCAATTTACTTCGACTTAAATCTGAAATTGATTTTTTAAGAGATAGCACTAAAATAAAAATACTTCCATCGCGCTTAAAGATGCTCAATAAAGAATGGCAAGTAAACCAAAAGAACTACACGCTCAATCATAATAAAGAATGGGAGATTCACCACCTGCAATTATTCAATAACCAAGAATCAATACTAATCGATGGAGCCATTTCAGATTTACCTGATAAAGTTTTGAAATTGACTGTAAACAACTTAAATCTCAATATAGTAAACGCCATCAGCACCGAAAAATTTACAGGAAGATTAAATGGCGAAGTGGTTGCCAAAGATGTTTACCACACTGTTTACCTACAAAATAAACTCAAAATTGATACGCTTACGATCAATAATTTCTTAATAGGCGATGTAAGTGGCGAAAACCAATGGAATCGGGAGCGGAAAATTTTTGATATCAATTTTTCAATCGATCGGTTGGCCCATCGTATTGTTTCTCTAACCGGTTACTACGACCCCGAAAAAAAAGAACCCCTCTTTCTTAATGCAACGCTAGCCAAAACTAATTTAAAATTGCTTGAGCCCATTATGCGGGGTATCTTTTCTCAAATTGATGGCACACTAAGTGGGCAGTATGCTGTTACAGGTAGCTTTACAAAACCATTGGTTCAAGGCGAAGGAATCATTGAGAACGGTCAGATGATGATTGACTATTTGAAAACAATGTATCGCATGGAAGGGAAATTGAAGATGACACCCAACCGGATAATCTTCAATGATATTGCACTAAGCGATGCTTTCAAAAATAAAGGATCGTTTGACGGCTACCTTACCCACGTTAATTATTCTAATTTCAGAATTTCATTAAATGCAGAATTTAATAATTTTCAAATGTTAAACACCACTGCCAAAGATAATGCCTTGTTTTACGGGCAAGCTTACGCTACCGGTGTGCTTAACATGTTGGGCCCGTTTGAAAACATGAAAATTTCTGCCACCGCCAAATCAGAAAAAAATACACGGATTTTTATTCCACTCACATCATACGAAACAGTAGAGAAAAAAGATTTTGTTTCGTTCATTAACCTTACCGACACCATAGCATTACGCAAAACTACTGAAACCAAAAAGAAAAAATCGGGCCCCACTGGCATTAGCCTTGATTTGAATCTAGATATTACGCCTGATGCGTATGCTGAAATTATCCGCGATATTAAATCAGGTGAT
This sequence comes from Cytophagales bacterium, assembly GCA_013298505.1. Lineage (GTDB taxonomy): Bacteria > Bacteroidota > Bacteroidia > Cytophagales > Cyclobacteriaceae > ELB16-189. Next base: position 1,665 of record JAAFHY010000165.1, on the reverse strand, counting down.
ATCATCCGCGGATACGGCCGAGGTGATATTAAATTGCAAGTCGATACGAAAGGCGAATTCAACATGTTTGGTGTGTACGAGTTTGATAGAGGTTTTTACAATTTCACTTTGTACGATCTGATCAATAAAGAATTTTTAATTAACAAAGGAAGCCGCATCACTTGGTTTGGCGACCCCTACGCAGGCATCTTATCATTATCGGCCACGTACCGGCAACTCACTTCTTTGGGTCCTATATTACCCGACCAAAGCAATGCAAACTTGCCACAAATCAGAAGAAAATACCCGGTTGATGTGGTGATGAAGTTAGATGGCCCCATGCTAAGCCCACAGATTAACTTCGATATTTTGGCCAACGATTTGCCCGACAACATTACAGGCGCTGGCGGATCGGTAGTGCAGTTAAGATTTGCATTCAATGCGTTTAAAGCGAGGCTCGATGAGCAAGAGCTAAAGAAGCAAGTGTTTAGTTTAATTGTGCTACGCAGGTTTTCACCACCCGATGCTTTTGCCACCAGTGGCAGTTTATACAATAGCGTAAGCGAGTTGTTTTCCAATCAATTGAGCTATTGGTTGAATCAGGTCGATCAGAATTTAGAAATTGATTTAGATTTAGGATCACTCGATCAAGAAGCATTTAATACATTTCAGCTCAGGCTGTCCTATTCATTTTTAAATGGACGGTTGCGCGTAACACGCGAAGGCACATTTACCAACAATCAATATGTTCGGTCGGATGTTTCCAATTTATTAGGCGATTGGACAGTTGATTATTTACTTACCGCTGACGGAAAGTTTAGAGTGAAAATGTTTAACCGTACCAACTTAAATCAGTTGACCAATACCATTGGCACACAAGCTACCATTACCACTGGGGTAAGTTTGCTACACACACAAAGCTTCAACCATTGGCGAGATCTGCTTACCTCAGCACGCGAGCGAAGACGCAAAGAATTAGAGGAAGAGCAAAACAAAGAAGCTGATCTGGAAGAAAAAAAGAAACAAGGAAGCAATTAAGAACCAAAATGGCACTCTCATAGTGCTGCAGCAGTCCAGATATTTTTTTCTTGAAACGAATTATCTACCTTCGAAACACCCAAAAACTAATTTATGGACTTGAATGAACTGATGAAAAAATATGCTGACCACATTGGTGGGCAATATACCCAATACGATCCTGATCACTCAATCATTATTATACCTGTATCGGGTGGGCGGTTTCAGACGGTATTAGGTACCATTAAAAAGAATGAGCTTTATAACCGTAAGTTGATTGTGCTACATTCTAAGGTTTGCTCATCATCGCTACCAATCGATTACAAAATGCTACTAGAGCAAACCGCTTTTTTTAATTATTGCCGATTTGTAATCGATCAAAACTATTTACAAATTGAAGCGGTGGCCGCGGTAGACAATTTATCTGACGATACCATCAAAGAAATGCTGCAAGAGGTAGCCAACTTGGCCGACCAATATGAAATGAAGTTGACGGGAAGTGATATACACTGATTCCAGTTGAACAAGAAAATAGTGATTGAACTGACATGGCTAATTTTAACAGCCCTTGTTACTCTTCTGCTAATTGGATTTTTTACGAGCTTCAACTTTTTCATTGACCAACCGATCGACATTCAATTTCATGATACCTACTTGGTTTTAGATCTT
>JAAFHY010000166.1 GCA_013298505.1 Cytophagales bacterium | reverse complement strand
ATGGCTCACCTCATCATCCACCACTCGCTCTAAGGTACGTAGTTATCGCGGTCAATTCAAAAGCTATGTAGATAGACTTGACAGTGTTATGGACGTACGAAAACCAGTATCCTCCGACAACTGGAATGCTATGGTAACCGATGTGCTGTCATCATTTGCCAAGGACGTATCTGATAAAAAATTTGGAGAACTAATAGCTCAGATACAAACGGACTTTAATCAATACGAAACAGTAAAGACGATTGCAAAAGTAGTCGTGATAGTAGCGGCTGCATCTATTACAGCTGGTGCAGCCGGTGCAGCAGTCGGTGCTGCGATGGAAGGTGCGGGCATTGGTGGCCTGACTGCGTTTGGTGCTGTAACGTTTGCAGAAGCGTTGGCTTTCACGGCTACCAGCAGGTTGGTAGGTCCAGGAATGGGTATTCCCAATACGCCTGGTGTCGTCGGTTTTGGCGAAGATCTCATGACTAACTGGCTCATGTTTGCCTACATGAAAAAAGCTACTCAATATTATGAGGCAATTTCAGGAGCACTCAAAGCAGCAGGGAAGTTAAACGCCTATAAAATTGCCCAATTCACTGGAACAAAACTGGTTTTTAGCATTGGTGCATTACAAGCATTCAGCTACGGTCATCACCTTGTTAAAAAGGGCAAAACCATGACCAGTGGAGAATTTTCAGAATCACTCCTTTTTAATGCAGTTCTTACAAGTGCTCTACATTTTGGTCGCTTTGTCACAGAACCTCTAAGCAAAAAGGTAGAATTCGGTGTTCGAGAATACATTACTAAGTCATTCGCAAAGCAGCTAGGCGAAGTCGAGGCGGAACGAGCTATATTGCAAAGCCTGTTAGCTTCAGTAAATGTGGAAAAAGGTCAGGCTCCTGAAAAATTGCCAGAATTGATGTTGCGTCTGCGCAACCTGGCAGAAAAAGAACTTACTCTCATTAGTCGGGCTTCGAAGGCTAAAGGACTCACAGGCAATCAGTTGACTGAAATCGTGGATAAGTACATTGTCAAAATTGAAGAAGCCAATCTGCGCCTTGCCCAAATGGGCGCTGAAACTAAATTAGGCGTAAAACCGCTATTCCGTGAAATAAAATCTGGCACCATTGCATACGACGAAGGCAGAGTGTCTGATGTACAATCAGTACTTGAGAGTTTTTATAAAGAATACGGCGGTACCGTAGTTAAAGAAGGCACACAGTTCATCGGCAACATGGGTGGTGAGTTTGTAGTATATGTTCCAGAATCGCAAACTTCCAAAGCCGGGATGATAAACGCAGCAATGGGTCGAACTGGCGACAGCGCTTCTGCCTTAAAATACATTCAAGCAAGAATATCATCCAAAGCGAAATCCGGATTAGATGAAATGGCAGCCGATGCAGCAGGTAATGAACAAACGGTACTGACTCAACTGAAAGCCTTTGAAGATGCTGGCAAGGACGTGCAAAAAATATTGGAGCAATATATTTCTAACAGTGATATTGTCAACCTGAGTCGAAGTGTGTTGCGGGCGAAAATTACTAAGTCAGGCAGCAAGGAGGCATTAGAAATGTTTGACTCGAAAAGCAAAAAAATCAAAGAAGATACCAAATTTCAGGATGTTCTAAAAGGGATGAAGAAAAGTAAAGGGTCATTGGTTGAGGCATTAAAAGAAGAAAAAATTGAAAAAGATAGAAAAGCGGAAGAAGAAATATTGTTGAAACAATTGGCTGATGATACATTGCTTCTTCTTAAAGATAAAGGTTTTTTCAAAGATCCGTATATTAAAAAAATGGTTGAAAACGACAAGGATAAGGACCTAAGCGGCGAAATGGCAGAATTCATGGCACGTCAGACGGCAGAAAATGTGCAAACAAACAAAGGAATAGACAAAACTGCCTTAGAGATAGTGAGTAACGTGGAAGTTGTGGAAGAAATACCTGGATTTGACAACATAGAAGCCTGGAAGCAAGCCAATAAAAGCACGCTCACAGAAGCTGAAATAAATAGCATGGTGAAAAAGTTGCGTCTCGCTGAAGGCAAAATATGGAAAAGCATTACGGAAATAGACTATTTAGTAGTACATCCTGCGAGTGCCGGAAAGGCAAAGTCCGTTCTGGAATCCGGACAAGTAAAATCAGGCGGGGAAACGGCTGAATCCGCCAAGGAACAACATAAAAAGGCTAACGACGCTATTGACCGTCATTTGGCAGGTGATAATAAAGTACAATTATTTTTGCGACCAGACAAAAGCAACAGGCTTGGAAAAAAGATTACAGGCGAACTTGACCTAAACACATTGAAAGGAAAAGAAGTTACAATTGGGGCCAAAGGTCGCACGGGTTTTGATCGACAATTGGAACTTACTACCGAACTTTTGAATGAAATGGCAAAAAAAGTCGTTTCTAAAAAGGATCATTACATAAAATAACAAATCCTAATCATGAGTAAACCTAAATTTTCACTGTACAAAAGCATAGAAGAAAAACGATGCGGAGGTCATGGCTGCATAAGAATAAATTGTCCATACAATGTGTTTGCTGAAGAAGATTATGGCTGTATTTTAGACAGGGGAGGACAGTGCATAATAATAATGGAATCAATAGCCGAATTTATGGGCAAACCTCAACTGACTGAACAGATACGAAGAATAGTTGCCGATGAACTGGATGATACCGAATCGTATGCAGTTATTAATATACCAGTTCTTCAAAAGCTGTATGCAATCTCAAAGGAAATATGGGAGACAGGTCAACAAATGACGAACGGCAACTATGAACTCTATCCCAGTGCGCTTCATTTTGTAACTGAAGAAAATGATTATTTATTTGATATAATTGAAGGAGAAAGTGGGGAAAAAACATACAATTTCTTCAATAACCTAAGCCGTGTAGAGGTCTTGGAGTATTATTTCCGTAAGGCATTGGAATTAAACAAGGCAGTTGAGTACGGAAAATATAATTGATTATCATCTAAAATCATGGTATTAAAATGATGTTCGTACCCTCTCTACAAAAAAATATTTTAAAATACAAAATATCCAACTTCCTCTTTTATGGTATAACAGGATTCATAGTGGGCCTAATTTTAGGTATAACCCTATGTCAATTAACGGATTTATCATTATGGATATTAGTTTTAATGAGTTTACTCGGCGCGGGGGCATTTTTTGCTCAGACTTATCTACATAAGATTGTCACAAATGAGGAAGATTTAGTTTACTATCGACATGAGATTGCAATTTTATTTGTCTGTGCTATTATGCTTTGGGTATTAGGGCAGCCTGTGGCTTCGTATCTCGATATCACCTTAATGGGTATCGGCGCATTTCTGGTTTTTGGGCGTTGGGGCTGTTATCACGTCGGGTGTTGTCATGGTCGTCCGTGTAAAGTAGGTGTCTTATATTCTGAAGAGCACGCCAGAGCAGGTTTTCCATTTTATTATGTCGGCGTAAAGATTTTTCCTCTACCTCTTGTGGAGTCTTTTTTTGTTTTTATTACCGTTATTATTAGCAGTTGGATAATCTTACAAGACTCTCCCCCTGGTACAGCCTTAATCTGGTACACCGTTTTTTATGGAAGTGTACGTTTTATACTCGAATTTTTCAGAGGCGACCCAGAGCGCTCTTATTGGAAGGGGTTTTCAGAAGCACAATGGACCACTTTGTTGCTTTTTCTTTTCACCGTTGCACTTAGTTATATTGGATGGTTGCCTTTTTACACGTGGCACACTTTTGCTGTGATTGGCTTGATATTATCTATGATTGTGATAACATTTTATCGAAAGAAAAAGTTATTTCCTACCTACGAAATAATTAATCCTCATCACGTTTGGGAAATCGCAAATGGGCTAAAGACTTTAGAAAAAGTTACAAATTCAAAAGATACGACACAAAAACGCCCTATCGCTATTTCTTGTACTTCACTTGGTTTGAATATTTCTACGGGTAAAATTCCCTTAGAGCAAGGTCACATGATCCATTATACACTTTCAGGAACTAAATCAAGAAAAAATAAGCATGATTTTCCACTTAATCAGAAAGCTGCGGAAGTTATCGGGGAACTTATCCAAACGATTCAACATCGAAAGGAGCCATTTGAGATACAAGCCGGACAATCAAATGTTTATCACATTCTTTTTAAAGAAACAAATACCAGAACTTAACTTGGCTACTGGGTTTACACTAACAACCCACACCCTTCTATCCGTACCCTAAAAACTCAACACCCCATCCACCAATCAAAACAAGCAACTCATCATTCTTTCACAACAATAAAC
>JAAFHY010000164.1 GCA_013298505.1 Cytophagales bacterium | reverse complement strand
TGGCACCCTTTCCAACGTTCACCAGGTTTTTTTCAGACGCACTTTTCTTGAAAAACTTTTGGTAAATATCTAAAACGTAGATGGTAGAAATACTGTTGGCTTTGCCCGCTAAGGAAGCGACAATGGCGGCAGTGAGTGCGGCAAACGACAGTCCTTTTAACCCTGTGGGCAATAAATTCAAGAGAACGGGGTATGCCTTATCAGACTTGACAACTTCTTTTGTTACGCCATCGATGGTAACAGACTCTAACATTTCTGCTTGAAAGAAACCGTTTTTATAAAGAACATATGCGGCAATTCCTGGAAGTACCACAATCACCGGCATCAACAGTTTTAGGAAGGCAGCGAAGAGAAGGCCTTTGCGCGCTGTTGGCAAATCGGCACCCAAGGCACGCTGCGTGATGTACTGGTTACAGCCCCAGTAGCCAATGTTGGCAATCCATAGACCACCAACCAGCACAGCAATGCCTGGTAGTTTTTGGTAGGCATCTTCTGTTCCTCCTTTGCCATCGGGCATCATCATATCTCCTTTTTGCAAGATCATTTGAAAATGATCGGCTGCATTTTCTTGAATATAACCAAGCGCTGTCCACACATCGCCACCACTGATTTTTTGTGCAACCAACTCCAGTGCTAAATATGTAGTAGCCAATCCACCCAACACCAATACAACGACTTGAATCACATCGGTATAGCCAATCACTTTCATCCCGCCAAGGGTAATAAAAATGGAAAAAACAGAAAGCCCAATCACGCAAGTAGTAAATCCTATACCCGTAATCGTGTCAACAGCTAAAGCACCTAAATACAATATAGAAGTAAGGTTAACGAAGATGTACATTAGCAACCAAAACACCGCCATGATGGTTGCCACCAAAGGACTATAGCGCTGCGACAAAAACTGTGGCATGGTGTAAATCTTGTTCTTCAAATAGATGGGCAAGAAAAAAGCAGCCACAACAAGTAAGGTGACTGCGGCCATCCATTCGTAAGATGCGATGGCAAGCCCCATGGCAAAGCCCGAACCGGACATGCCCACGAATTGCTCTGCCGAAATATTGGAGGCGATGAGCGAAGCACCGATGGCCCACCAAGTGAGGGAGCCTTCGGCAAGGAAAAAATCCTTCGAGTCAATTTGAGCTAACTTTTTTCTAGAATATATCCAGTAACCGTAAAAAGATACTATGGCGAAATAAACAAGGAAGACTACATAGTCAATGAGTTGAAGTTTTTGCATAGGTATAGGTAGTATTAGTATTCAATATTAAGGAAAAGAAGTCAGAAGTTAGAAGTCCGAAGCTAGGAGTTATAAGATAGGAGTCAGATATAAAATTTAGTTACCGAAAGCCTATTCGCGATACCTGAGACTTAAGTCCCCAGGCCTAAGTACCACCCCCCACCCCATCTACCAAGTTAACCAAATAAAAATCAGGTTCTTTTTTGAAAGTAGCAACATATTGGTCGAATACTTTTCGTTGAAACGATTCTAGTTTTTCTACTTTAACCAAATTGATCGTACAGCCACCAAATCCACCGCCCATCATACGAGCACCAATCACCGAATCAGTTTCCGCTTCGGCCATTGAAACCAAGAAATCTAATTCGGGGCAACTTACCTCATAAGCTTGGCTTAGCCCCCAATGAGTTTGGAATAGTAACTTTCCGAATTGCACCCACTCTTTCTTTTTCAGGTGCGCGACAGCCTGCTGCGTCCTCCTTATTTCTTCTACTACATAAAGGCACTTAACAAAAGTATCCGCTGCTAAGTCATTTTTAAATTCGGCTAGCATACTATGCGTAACATCTCGAAGGGACCGAACATCACTATACTTGGCAAGAATCCCCGCTACTCCTTGTTCGCACGCATTTCTTCGTGCGTTGTATTCGGTAGAAGCCAAGTTGTGTTTTACTTTGGTATCGATCAATAAAAATGAATAACCTGGAATTTTTATGGGTATGGCCTCGTGGGTAAGCGATCTGCAATCTAATAGAAGTGCGTTGTCTTTTTGACCAAATAAACTTGCGTATTGATCCATGATACCACATTGCAGTCCTACAAATTCGTGCTCGGAATATTGGGCGATTTTTGCGAGCTGAACCCGATTTAAACCACAATCGAATAGTTGATTCAATCCGTAGGCAAATCCACTACACAATGCGGCTGAAGAAGATAGCCCAGCACCTGCAGGAATATCTCCACCAAAAACACAATCAACTCCATGTATAGGTTTGCCTGCTCTTTCAAAACCATCTAGCACACCCATCAGATAGTTGACCCACGTCTCACCGGGATTAAGATCAAAAATTGAAAAAGAAACACCTTCGTTCATATCTAACGAATAGACATTACACCGATCCGTTTTACTTTTACTGATCGCGAAATAGATGTAGCGATCTATGGCAGCTGGCAATACAAAGCCCTCGTTATAATCGGTATGCTCACCAATTAGATTGATGCGGCCTGGGGCTTTGATGACAAGTGGTTGCTCGTTAAATTTTTGTTTGAAAACCTTCCGGATAGATTGTAGTACTTCAGACATCTTACAAGTATAGCGATCTGAACTTTGAAACCCAAAATCGAACACTATAAAACGATTACGAACAGTGAATAGGTCTGCAACCATTCGCAGACATCAAAAAACAATGTATTTATATTGGTATAGCCTTTGTCAACTATAAACAAAACCTTACGCCATGCTCAAACACTACGCCCTTCACTTTTATAGAAGCCTAAAAAGACAGAAGCTATTTACGTTCATCAACATCCTTGGGCTTACAGTAGGTATAGCCAGTTCGCTATTAATCTATCTTTATGCGAGACATGAGTTTAGTTACGATCAATTTCATCAGCGCGCAGGCGATATCTATCGAGTCAATCAAACTTTTATTTGGGGCGAAAGCAGCGATAATGAATTTGCCTCTACAGGGCCAGGTGTTGCTTACGCTGTGAAAGAAGAATTACCTGAAGTGCAGTTAATCACCAGCGTCCATACGCCAGGCGATTTCTTAGTCTCGTATACGAACACCAAAAATGAAGTCATCTCTTTTGAGCAGACCGATATACTCGCAGCCGATTCCAACTTCTTCAAAATGTTTAACTTCCCTTTGGTGAAAGGCGATGCTGCAAACGCCCTACGACAAGCCAATACGATTGTTCTAACAGAATCAATGGCCAAGAAATACTTTGGGAATGAAGAACCCCTGGGAAAATTGATTTTGATGGGGGCTGGTGAAAATCAAAAAACCTATGAAGTAACGGGAGTTGTAAAAGACCTACCTACCAATACCTATTTGCAATTTGATATGCTTATGTCGATGAATAGTTTTCCACAAGTAAAAAGAATGTACTGGAGTTGGATTTGGACACAGATGGAGACTTACGTTTTGTTAGACGAGAATGCAAGCCTTGAAAAAGTAAAATCAAAACTAGCTACGATACCTCGCAAACATGCAGAAGCCACCCTCCAAAGGACAATGAACATGTCGTTTGATGATTACATTAAATCCGGAAAGAAGTGGGAATTATTTCTTCAGCCCATCACAGCAATTCATTTACCCGCTAAGATTGTCTACAACCGTCTGATCAACGATGGGAACCTAACCATCATCTACTCGCTAATCGGTGCGGCCATCTTTATTATCCTTTTGTCGTGCGTCAACTTCATGAATCTATCAACCGCTCAATTCACCAAGAGAATCAAAGATGCCAGTGTTAGAAAAATTTTGGGATTAGGTAAAGCCGAGTTAGGCATTGGTTATTTTCTGGAAGCATTTATCTTTTGTTCGATTGCATTGTTGATTGCACTGGCATTGATTCAAATTTTGCTTCCAGGTTTTAATCTGCTAGTGGGTCGTGAATTGCAAATTAGTTTGCTAAGCGACCCTCAATTGATCGTTACGCTGCTGGCGCTTGTTCTAGTCATGAGTCTACTATCAGGGAGTTACCCTGCTATCTTCCTAAGCGCTTACAATCCTATTGAAGCTATGAAAGGGAAGCTAAAAACCGGAAAAGAAGGAAAGTCCTTTAGAAATGGATTGGTGATCTTTCAATTTAGTGTGTCAATCGCGCTCATCATCTGTACTGCGGTTGTATTTCAACAACTAAAATTTGTTGGAGAAAAGGATTTGGGATTTGATCGGGAAAACTTAGTAGTTATCAGCCATGCCGAACGATTGAATGACGGAGAAAGTGCTGTCAATTCAGCCTTCAATGTGCCTGGTGTTGTGAGTGCTTCGCTTTGTACCTCGGTGCCGCCCAATACTTTTGGTGGCGACAAGTTCAGTGCCGAAGGCATGGGAGCGAATACGTTTCCCCTCAATTTCACTTCTGCCGATGAACGATATCTCACAACATTGGGTATTAAATTGAAATATGGAAGGAATTTTTCGCTGAGTACCCCAGGTGATCAC
>JAAFHY010000162.1 GCA_013298505.1 Cytophagales bacterium | reverse complement strand
CGTACAAAGGCGAGTTGTCGTTGATCGTACCAAACCCCCGAATCCGCACCATGATACCGCCCCCCGGTGAGTTATCGTTACTGACGTTTACGCCGGCAATACGGCCCTGCATTCCTTGAGCTGCGTTGGTGATCGGCACAGCCAGCAGGGTCTTGGCATCCAGCGAAGCCACCGCCCCCGTAATGTCGCGTTTAGCCTGTGCGCCATACCCGGTTACGACCACCTCACTAAGTGTTTTAGTGTCTGACTGAAGCTGAACGGTGATTTCCGAACGGTTACCAACCGAGACCTCTTGGGTAGCAAACCCAATAGCTGACACCGTCAGACGATCACGACCGGCAGGGATGTTCAATGTGAAGCCTCCATTGGCGTCAGTCACCACTCCGGTTTGGGTTCCGGTAATAACAATATTAACGCCTGGTATGGCGATGTTCTCAGTGGCATCCAGAACACGGCCCGAAAGTTTACGGTCTTGAGCCGTTACGCTCATAGTCGTTGTCACGACAATAAACCATGTATAAAATACAAATAGAGTATTTCTCCATTTCAGACAAACGTAAGCGTGCTTCATGATTAGATTAGTAAAAGTTGAACTCTAGGTAAGTCAATTTATTCCAAAAATGGCTTCTGGTGAATTGTCAATCAAGTTTTTCTGAGAAATTTAACCCATTCTTGTTATTTTAACCTACTCTTTCTATCTCTTAATGAAGCCGTTTAGGATGATGAAAAAGACTTCCGAAGAAGTGCGAAATTTGAGATGCGAAACACAAATTTTTGCCTTTCATGGAAATGTTGGGCAAAGTTACAATTGAAAACTGGGTACTGCCTCACCTGAGCGGGCGTGATGTTGGCTTGCGCTACCCCACAGGCGGGCAGTCATCATGATCTGTTTGAGATTGAGAAACTCTTTGAGGAGTTATGTGTCTTGTTGGAATCGGTCCAAATCAACCTTAAAGGTGTGTTTCTCAATGTAGATAGCGGCTTTGATGCCCACAACTTGCGGCAGGCTTGTGAGAAACGGGCGATTCAAGTTAACATTGTTGCCAACCCCCGTTGGGCTGTGGGCACCCCAAGTGACTGGACCTATTTTGACGAAGAACTCTACAAACGTCGCACCATGATTGAACACGCTAATGCGTGGCTGAACAGCTTTAGGGCTTTGCTTGTCCGCTATGAGACCAATATGGAAAATTGGGTGCGTTTCATTGGCTGGCCTTCGTGGTGCTTTTCTAGGAAGAATCAGTCGAAAAAAGAAATCCTAAACAGCTTCATGCCATAACCGTTAAATAAACAATCTACTGTTTCGTAAAAGTTTTTAATTGATTATTAACATATAATGCAATTTTATATCAACTGCTATCCGCAGCGATTATACTTTTCTAACCGTTTAACAATTGGCACAATGAAAACAATGTTTAAATTCTCGGAAATTAGAGTAGTAGCATCTACCTTGCTGTTGATGAGTTTTTTACCGCTGGTATGACAATGGGTCAAGTTACCACTTATTTACTGCCGGTGAATTCTGGTTATGCTGTGACTGTACCTCCAAAGGAGTCAGTAGGCTATCTTTTTGGGAGTTCTGCACCCTTCACTCCTGGTTGTACATTTAATTGGGAGGTGACAAATGGTTGGCTAGATTTTGTTGGCGGGCCTAATCAGTCCCAACTTGCCATCAATGCTAGATCAGTTTTCTTTAATAATGTAAATGGGAATGGAAAGGTAAAAGTAACTGTGAGTGGCTGTACAAGCGTTACCGATGCAAACGGTAATGTAACTGATGGAACTCCTAATAATGGTAAATCTTCAGAAGTAACTGTCCAGATTCGATATTTAGGTCCGGTTGGGGATATAAAAATTAATGGTAATACAGTTGTTGGCTCTGTGGCAGTTTCCTGTGGGACCCATACGGCGTCAGTTGACCCGGTTTTGAACGCAAATTATTATATATGGGAGTTACCAAATGGTTGGAGTGGATCTAGCAACACTAACACAATTACGTTTTCAACTAATAGCAACACATTGTCTGGTATTATCAGGGTTACTGCGATTCGAAACGACGCTTCTAACTTCAGAGAGCAGAATAAGTTGGTAAACATCTCGATCAATAATCTCCCTGGAGCACCGAATGTAAGCATTTCTGGGGTTCCTGATTCATTTATATGTTCTGGTGAGACTGTTGTTGCTACTGCTAGTGGCGCAAATGCCAGCAGTTATAATTGGACTACTACAGGAAGTTTGTTAGTCAACGGAAGTAATAGTGCGACAGGCTCGACTGTTACATTTACTGGCAGCGGAGGCAATGGAAATGGAGGATTTGTGGTAAGTACTTATTCTGCCGATTGTAATATATCGAGTCCGAACACTACGGGTGGGTTTTATACTGGTACCCCCACAATTGGTGCGACATCAGCTAATGGTAATACCTTTAATGGTGGATTGTGTAATGGCTATGGCGTACAGCTTTTTTTTGATATTCTTGGTGCAACCAGCTATTCCGGTTGGTCGATCACAAGTAGCAATGGTCAAAATGCATATCTATCCGACTATGGGATCAATTCTCTCCACTTCAATTCGTATACGAACGATTGTTACGGTATAGATACTCAGTTAACTAACAGATGTGGAACATCAGGGGCGGGAGTTACTATTTGCGTCTACGATTGCTCAGGGGGACGAATAGCCACCACTGTGAGTTCGGTCAAAGCATACCCGAACCCAGCGAAGAATCTAATCACTGTTGAGTTATTACCTGCTCGAGCAGGTAATAACTCAACTTCCTCCCACGGACCCACAAATAAAGGACAAACCAAAACGATTGATGAAATTACGCTTAAATCTCAAAACGTGAGTGATCTCCCTAACAGAATCGATTTAGTTAGTGAAAAGAACGGTTTAGTTTTTTCCTTTAATGGAAACGATTCAGCCCGCAGGAAGATCTTAAGAGAAGGGAATAAACTTGACATTGATGTGAGCAGTTTTCCTCGTGGCGTATATTATATCCACATAGTCTCTAGCGACAAATCTGCTGAAAGCAAAGTAGAGAAAGTTAGAGTGCTTCTGCAATAATCTTTGGGAAGTTACAATACACACTCAAAAACACTTGATTCCCGTATTAAGATCCTGCAATTCTCAAATCAGGATTAGTAATCACTCGTGCGATTACTAAATATGGAAAATGGGCGTTTTTGAGTGTGTTCAACAAACTAGTCGGTGTCTTTATTGACATTTCATAGTGAGGCAGCATTTGTTGGGACTAAACGGGTCATACGCACAGCATGCAGGGTTGGCCAGAATGCCACCTTCTCTAGCTCCACCCCCGTCTGAGTTCCAGTGATGAGAATGTTCACACCGGGTAGCCCAGTGTTTTCGGTGGCATCTAGAACGCGCCCCAACAGTTTCCGGTCTTGAGCCGTCGCGCTCATAGCCGTCGTTGCGACTATGAGGAGTGCGTACAATATAGAGTGGAGTGTTTGCCATCTCCAGTACAAGTAAGCGTGCTTCATGATTAATTAGATTAGTAGAAGTTAACCTTAGAATAAGTCAATCGTTCAAAAATGGTTTTTAATTCGCTAGCAATCAACAGTGCTCCCAAAATTTAACGTAGACTTTTCATGGAGAGCATCAACATGTATTTTTTGACCGATAGATAATTCTATGTCGTATCGTATGATGTAGAATATGAAATTAGCCTTTGAAGATTATCACTCTCATACAAATTGTCAATGGGGCTGTCAGTCATGCTGAGTATACACCGCCTTTATGAAAATTTTGCATGAGTAATTTCCCTAAGTCATATAATCGTATTATTGTTTTGATAAACCCTTGTTTTGAGCCGCCTGATCGCTACATTTTTTTTCTCAGACAGCTTCAAGGGCATTGAATCTCATTTAATCTGTTATATTTGCTCTCAGAAAGTATGCTAGACTAGTCTGCCTGTAAAGGCTAAAAATATAGCGTGAATTTATTTGCGCGAAGGCAACAGCCTTAACGGCTGTTTTTAAATGGTGTGGATATAGTCGGAAAGCTATTTGGGTCTCCTAAGTAGCTTTTTTTTTGTGCCTTTAGTGAATTTTAACATGTAGTTAACGCCTGTTTAATTCTCCCGCATCACCTTTGTCTCAACAAAACAGGACGACAACAGAACGTCGGTTTTTAAACTAAGTAATTACTGCAAGTTGCATAAAGATCCTTTACAAAGGGAAGGTTGAACATCAAGGTTTCGTTGCCTCTTGGCAGCAACCTTGAAATGGTGTGGATAGAAGCGGAAAGCCGTTGAAGAGTCTTCAACGGCTTTTTTGTTTAATAAAATCAAGGTCAAGCCTACATTAGGTTACAAAAACAGAGCATTTAATAAGTAGTTGCTCTATTTTCTTGTAAAAAGCCGAATAGACTTGTAAGTTTCAGTGCCCCTGGAACAGGTCGGGCTTTCACGTGGAATGATTATGAAGGTACTCGTAGTAGAAGATGAGCCAAAATTGGCATCCTTTGTTAAAAAAGGATTGGAAGAGCAGCAGTGCGAAGTTGAAATGGCTTTCGAC
>JAAFHY010000163.1 GCA_013298505.1 Cytophagales bacterium | reverse complement strand
ATCGCACCATTACCTCGCGGGGTTTCAAACCTTAAGCTTCAGTGCTTGTGTTTTTTAATGTAAATGATCGAACAAAAACATAGATGCCTACAAGCACCAGCGGGATGCTAAGCAGTTGCCCCATGTTTAGCGATAAGCTGTCTTCAAAAGCAACTTGATTTTCTTTTAAAAACTCATACGCAAAGCGCAAACTCCAGAGCGTAATCAAGAACGCACCAAAAATTCTCCCTTCGGGCAAATTCAATTTATGTTTCGACCAATACCAAAGCAACAGTAAGAATAAAATAAAGCAAGAGAAAGATTCATACAGTTGTGCGGGGTGCCTTGAAATGCCCATAAAACTTATTTTTGCAGCGTAAGTTCCAGCGGCTTCTGCACTTACTTGCGCGTTATAGGATCCATCTGTCATATCTACAAATTCACTTTGCTGGGCCATGATGCCGCGCGCACGCCAATCAATAAATTCGTTGGCTTGTTCTTCTTTTGTGCCGGGCTTAAAGAATAAATAGATGCTCATCGGTACTCGGCCATTTTTGCTGATAACAGCTTCTGGATTTTTATTGATTTCTATTTTTTCTACTGGATTGGTACCGTCTGCATCGGCCATAATCCGCTCGGTAATCGGGTTCATAAATAAAATACCAATGGGGCTTTCGGTGGGCTTACCAATGATCTCTGAGTTGAAAAAATTTCCTAACCGAATTAAGCAACCCGTTAAACAAACGAGAATAACAATGCGATCTAATACTTGAAGGTAATTTTGATTCGGGTTTTTCTTTCGGCTGTAAAGCCACAACGCAAACAAAATACCAATGGCACCACCGTGGCTCGCCAATCCTTGCAGGCCAGTAAACCGGAACGGAGAAAGCTCGAATGGTAAAAAGACACCTAATGGATTTTCCCACAGCATGGAAGGTTCGTAAAATACTACGTGCCCAAGCCGTGCCCCAATAATCGTGGCCACAATCATATAAACAGTAAGCGTATCTACATCATTTATGGGCTTGCCTTCTTGTTTGTAGATATAATACAGCAGTTGTTGGCTAATTAAAAATCCTAGCGCAAACAAAAGCCCGTAATACCGTAATGAGAAAAAACCGATCGAAAAAATTTCAGGGCTGCCGTTCCAAATAATATAACTAATCATATCGTGCGTTGGACTTAATAACTAAAAAATGGTTTATTCAATTTCAACTTTGGGCGTAAAGATACACGTTTCGATTCATACCCCTCACAGGGTATCTAGTTCGTTTAGTTCATTTTTAAAGTTCCCTGATAGAATTGGGAAACGACACCAACTTCGCGGATCCACATTTATATCATCTAAATGGAAGGAAGGTGCAAGCCGTTCTCTTTTCCATTGGTTGGCAGACCAAAGTCTGAAAAATTTCTTTACGTACTCTTTTAGGTTGGGATGAGTTTCCGTGGCAGCCAATAATTGAAATACTTCTTTGGGCGATTTTCTTTCTTGTATAGCAAGCTTTTCAATTTCAACTAATAGCTTGTAAGGCATCAAATCTTTTTCGTCTGTCTGCACTCGTTCTAGCGGTCGCAATTCTGCGGTAGGCTGAAGGTTGTTTACATACGTGAGTCCGTGGTATCCTAATTCTTTCTCGGCCCATTTCAGCCATTGTATGATAAAGGGTTTGTCAAGCCCAGCAATGGGGGCTAGGCTTCCGCTGGTGTCGCCATCCATGGTAGTGTAACCCACATCACCTTCGCTTCGGTTAGAGGTAGTTAGCAATACGGCTTTTTTAATATTGGCCAACATCCAAATAATGGGCGATCTCGATCTTGCTTGAATATTTTGTTTGGCGATGTCATCGGTGTTCCACGAAAGACTCCTACCCAACGCTTGCTCAATTTTCTCCTCATACGATTTCACTTGATCCTCAATCGACCAGCTATGAAATTCGGCTCCAACCGAATGAGCTAATTCGCTAGCAGCACGAAATGTTTCAGCCGATGAGTTGCTGGTGCTTTGGTAAGCGCACGTTAGTAATTGGGCAACAAGTTCTTTAGCGTTTTCTGAATCCTTCAATGATAGGGATTCGCAAAATTGATGAGTTCCTAATTCATTTAACCCGCGCTTCACCATTTCAGAAACGAGCACGGCACAGATTGAAGAGTCTGCGCCACCACTTAAACTTAGTACAAAACCACCTGCTTTGCTTTTTCTAAGATAATCGTAAAGCCCCAGCGTGGCGGCACGCGCCAATTCTTCGTTTTGCTTTTTGTTGTCGGTAAATTGATCGTGCTTGGTTAGTTCAGGGTTGGCGAAGTTGATTTCGCAAACCGAAAGATTAACAGGTCGAAAAGAGAAGCGATTGTTTACGTGAAGTAGCCTTCCATGCTGGGCAACTATAATGTCACCATCATAAATCATTCGTCCCGCCTCGTTGCCTAGCAAGTTGGTAAAAAGATAAGCGCACTTAAATTTTTCAGAACCATCGATGACTACTTCTTTTTCTCTTAGCTCACTTTTGCCCATCGCAAAATGACTCGCACTAGGGTTTAGTATTAGATCAACTCCTTGTCGGCATAGCTTGTACCCGGGTCTTTTTTCTTTTCGCCAGGCGTCTTCGCATATCTCAAACCCAAATTTTATCCCATTCACTTCGTAAATCAAATCGCCAACCGATACTTCATCATCGCCCATCGATATGGTTTTTACAACACCACTTGGCCAAGCATCAAACCAACGTGGCTCGTAGTGTACACCATCTTTTGCTAAATTTTGTTTGAGCGTAACGCCCAAGATTTTTTTATTCGAGATGACGCACGCTCCATTGTAGGTAATTCCATTTATTCGAATGGGCAAGCCAATGCTAACGGTAATATTTTCACAATTCGCCCGAATGGCAAGTAGGTGCTGCCAGGCTTTTGCAGCGAGCCAGTCGCTCAAAAACAAGTCCTCGCATCCGTATCCAGTTAGGCAAAGTTCGGGTAGGCATAAAATAGAAACCTGCTGTTGCTTAGCTTGCTCAATAACAGCTAGGATGTTAGCAACGTTATGATCCCAATCAAAAGGTATTTGATTTAAAGTTGCCCCTCCTATTTTTAAGATTTTGTCCAATGCTTTTTTTGCACAAAGATAGTGTTAAAGCTGCAACGTCAGAATTTTGAAGTACGGTTATATTTCATTTTGAAAAGTGATATACCTAGTAGGCATTAGCCGCTATTTCAGAAACTAAAAATCAGTAAGCTAAAACCAGAAATCAGTAACTATCTTTACCGCATGAAAATCATCAGCCCTTCTTCTTGGATTGACTACCAATTGATTGACTCTGGGAATTTTGAAAAGCTGGAGCGCTTCGGTGCCTTCCACCTCATCCGACCCGAGCCGCAAGCAATTTGGAATAGCTTACTATCACAAGACGAATGGAAAAGATTAGCTACTGCACATTTCAATCGCGAACAAAAAGACAACTTCCGGTTTGGAGAAGATATAAAAGGTGGCTGGAAGAAGTATAAATCCATGCCCGATAGTTGGGAGATAAAATATGGTTACGACAAGCTTTCACTTTCACTTCGATTGGCGTTGACCAACTTTGGGCATGTGGGTCTTTTTCCTGAGCAAGGAGCGAATTGGAATTTTATTTATGATGCAATTTCAAGTTGGAGTCTAGCAAGCCCTAAGGTTTTGAATTTATTTGCTTACACTGGTGCAGCTTCGGTAGTTGCCAAAGCGGCAGGGGCAGATGTTACACATGTAGATGCTTCGCGGCCCGGATTGAATTGGGCCAATCAAAACATGCAGATGAACGGCTTGGATAATATTCGTTGGGTACACGAAGATGCTCTCAAGTTTGTGAAGCGTGAGGCGAAGCGAGGTAAAAAATACAACGGAATCATTATGGATCCACCACCCTATGGACGTGGCCCCGATGGTGAGAAGTGGACGTTAGAAGAAAAATTGAATGAACTAGTCTCGCTAAGTAGTGAGCTATTGGAAGAAAAAAACTCGTTTTTCATCTTGTCGATGTATGCGGTGGGCCTTTCTTCTATTATTGGCTTGAACGTGGCGAAAAGTAATTTCAAGAATATCGACCCCGAGTTTGGTGAGTTTGTTCTTCACCCTAAAAAGGGCAATGACTTGCCGATGGGTACGTTTTTGAGGTTTAAGAGATAAAGAAGATTTATTTTGCCAGTCGTAACCCTTCCATGCCAGCGGGCTTTATCTTGTTAAGGATGTTTATAGCGGAGTCAAAACCTGAGCGAATGACATCGTACTTGCTAATACCATCGTAATATCCTGATAAATGTAAAATATCATAAGCTGCATTGAATTCTTGCAATACCTTTTTGTCGAGTTGCGAAAGTTTTGTCAAATAATCCTTCACATTTTTTCGGCTATTCTTTTTTTCCTTTAGCGGAACACCTTTCATTTCTAGATATGTATCAACAGCCAAAAGCACTCCGCTATATGCAGTGCCACACGCCATCTTTACATATTTTTTGTCTTGATAAAAGCCACCTTCTTTGTTGCCTTTTGTTTTTAAAATATCAGTTGCATTCTCAAT
>JAAFHY010000161.1 GCA_013298505.1 Cytophagales bacterium | reverse complement strand
CGCCTGCCTCATGCTCATGCAGGATACCAATGATCTGTTCTTCGCTTCGTATCGTTCGCTTCATCGTCCATCCCTTCCTTGGGGCGGACTCTAGTCGTAACTGGAGGAAAAATCTCGTGGCAGGTCACAAACTATCCCCCGGTAAACCCGAAGCAATTCAAGCGCCCTTGCCCAATGGAAGCATAACGCCCACAAGAAGAATCTGCGCGAGTGATCACAAAAAGGCAGTCAACACAAGCCTTGCAAGGAGTGCTAAAGAGACGTCTGACATCGTCACCATGGAAGGACAAAATCTTTATGACAGGTGCCGAAAGAGCATGGTATAGTGCCTCAACACGAGGATTTTGCAAACCATATGAATGCTCAAGGAAACTGGGGCGGCTATGATGCGCTCTACGGCCGTCACGATCCGAACTGTGTTCGCAACTATTCAATTGTTTAGGATAGAACTAGTTGAAGCATTGGAGACCAAGGGCAATCGAGTGCTTCAAATGCTACTAATGGAAAACTCTCCCGCGCATCGGAAACAGCACACATTGGCGTAATACATGCCTATATTGTCACTTAAGGGCACACTTTAGCCATTGCAAACGCCAAAAAGAGCACGGCAAAGGGCACAATGGCGGGGCTGGAGATTTTGGGTTTTTACTTGCGTACAACCAGTTCAACTCTTATCTAGGGCGCGACGCCTTGAAAACAACCGCGAGTGGCGAAAAGAAAATGAGAAACCTCACATTTCAGGATGTGCCGAGCGATAAAGAGTCTTCTTTTAAGGCAAATTCTGAAATGGGACTTTTGGCTAAAGCTGGCGTAAAATTGCGCTGCGCGTTAGTGCGGAAAAGTAATGTGCAATCGTAGAATTTCTATTATGTCCAACATCGAGTGACGAAAGTGAATTTATCGAGTAGACTCATCCATCTAGAACTTCAATATTAGATACAGATACTATCGAAAGATCTACAGACCGTGAAACTTCAGGGCAATACTTAGGGTAACCAAAATAAAAAGGCAGAAAGTGGAAGCCATGACGCGATCCCTTGTTCTAATATCAGAGTCGAAAGGTGGAACCTCATCAAATCTTTTTGACGAGTTAGTTGAAGTTCTACGCGAGCACCAAGATGTCCGAGTATCACAGCCAAATATTTCATTCAAAAATATGATGCTCAAAATGACTTCCACTCTTATGCAAAATCTTAGAGCAATACGACATCTATTTTGGGCGGATGTTATCATTCTGCATGTTTACGCAGTCGCTTGGGCACCCACAATAATTGCAGCGAGAATATTGAGAAAGAGAGTTATAGTTTTCCAATGGGACGTGTATCCGATTACTATTAATGGTAAAAGGTTCAATAAGGGAATAGCACGTCGAGCGGCGGATTGGCTCGAGAACTCCCTTCTGAGTTTAGCTACGGCTCTTGTAGTCCCAAGCCAAGACTTTCTACCATATGTAAATGCACGCAAGGTGGCAGCAATAATTCCACTATGGCCTCAACGGCAGATAACTTCACTAACGCATTTGTTCCGACACATTGGAAAGGAACCTGTGCAAATTGGCTTTGCTGGTCAGATAAATCAAACACGCGGTATAGATGAGTTTATCAATGAGTTTCGCAGGACGCCAAGTTGTCAAATTCACTTGCACCTATTTTCCGGCCAACGTATCACCCTGATTGATGAAATGCCCACAAACGTTCAGGTAACGGAGCATGGATATTTGCACCGTGTCGAATTGCAGAAAGTGTTGCGAACGATGCATTTTGGGCTTTTATGTTTATCTGTTCATTTAGACCAACCCGGCTTCCCATCCAAGACCCATGACTATCTTTCAGCAGGTTTACCTATATTGTATTTTGGTAAGTCGTTACCAGCTTTTACTGAACCGCTTGTTGCAGAAAGGCTTGCAGTACCTCTCTCATTTGAGAATTGCGAAAAACTTCATGATGAGTACTTAAACCTTTCCAGAGACTTTAACATTAGACGCGATAATTTCATTGAGACTAACAAATTGACGTGGAAAAAAATTGCTTGTCTTTTTTAACATTTGGATCATCCTAACGTTGGCTTTATACTATTTCGGCCCGACCTTATGGCTAGGCTCAAACAGCCCAACTGTTTTTATAGTTGTTGTTGGCTGCATGATATTTTTTAATTTTGGCGTTCGCAGTATCCCTAGAACGGCAGTTGTAATTTACTCTATTGGATTCCCTAGAGTTTTTGTACTTAACAGAAAACTATCAATCGTTATTCTCCTCCTATTTTGCGCTGTTTCAGCACTTGAAGTTCACCAAATTACAGGGAAGTCATTGTTCAGCCTTAGTACATGGCTTGCCTCGGATGAATCAGTGTATAACCTTTATCAGCAGAAGCTCCAGGATCGCCAATCGGCGTCCGTTTTTGAAATATTAACGAAAATACTTCGATCAATAATATTTCCGATTTCATTGACAATTTTATGTAAATACTTCAGAAGCAATTACATTGTTGCTGTGCTTTTTGCATTTCCGATCTTGGGACTTAGTTTGGCGCGCGGGACGAATAAAGAGATATTCGATCTGGCTATAATTTTCTTAATTATCATAATGTTTTACGGCGCAAGAAGAAAACTCATTTTGGCAGTGGCGGCAATCGCACCCGCTTTAATGCTTGCGTTCATCAGCAATATTGCATCGCGCTATAGCGGTGATATTCCAAATTGCATCGTTGATGATATTTGCTTCAACTTTGATAGTTACCTTGCGAAAATATCCGTGACTCTAGAGGTTGGGTTTGTCCTGTTTTCTTCATATATCACTCAGGGTTACGAAGGGCTATCTCGCGCAGTTGACTTGCCGTATGAGTTTACTTTTTTCATTGGCCATCTTCCACCTCTGCAGCGCATTTTGGAGCAAGTATTTGATTTTGATCTGAGCACTTTTAATGAAAGGTTATCTGACGCTGGATGGGATACGAGTTGGCGATGGACATCCGTTTACCCAGTATTAGCAAATGATTTTCATTGGTTATTTCTTCCAGGGTACTTTTTTATGATTGGACGCGCTCTTTCGATAGGGATGATTGCTTGGAAAAAAAATCGGGAGCCATCAGCACTTGCGATGGTCATTTTAGTAGCTATATTTTTGGCTTACTCTTCAGCAAATATGCAACTGGCCATCAGCCTTGAATGGACGTTTGCGACCATTATGTTGGTATACGTACCGCTCATTTCTGTCCGTGTTTATAAGCCTCGGAAGAAAATTGTATGAAGAGTACAATTTCTTTTGCGATGTCAGGCTTTAGCGCAATCATCCTTTCTGTATTCACGCGTTCTCTTTTATTTCTCGGATTGAGTTGGTATATTTTTTCTGGGACGCAGCCGACTGCAGCGACAGATTTTTTTCAAGCCCTTTTCCTTCAATCCGTTATGATCACGTTTCTCTCTGCTTCAAGCTACTTTACAACTGTAAGCAAACGATGGGATTCATCAAATGATGCGAAACTTATTTTATCGCACATTCAGATGTCTTTGTTGACAGTTTTAGCTGTCTGTCTGTTATACATCTTTGGGAAACTTGAAACGCAATCTAGATTGGTTTTATTGCTTTTGACCGGGGCCTTGGCAACAGGGATCGCCGCTCCACTCACTGGTTTGGTCGTGCGAAAGTTTGGTCCTTGGATGGCTTATGGCCCCTCCATAACCGTAGCTCCCCTCTACTTGTCTTTTATATTTGTTCCAAATATTGATCCCATGATCGCATCAGTCTGTGCAATTGTGGGGTTTCAAGTGACTGTATTTCTCGTACTTTCCTTTATCATGCGAGAGTTACTTTTCTCCATTATAAGAAGTTTTAGATCAATCCTTCGCGTTTCGACTTTTTCTAATCTCTGGTCAAACTTCGTTTTCGGGCTTCTTAATTCTGCAATTGTTGGTTACTTTTACTGGTTCAGAGAGTTATGGGTCGCAGTACAAGCGGCTGAAACAGCTGCTACGATTCTTTTCATTTTCCGTATATCAGATACATTTATCGGAGTAATCATCACAGATATTGGCGCAAAACTTGATGCATTGAAATTGGTTGAGCGGCATGGAAAAGTTCTTTCAATTATCATTGTCTGCGCGGGTATGCTCGTCTCAGCTGTTCTTTGGTGGATCACAACATTCGAAATTTCCGATTTAGCTTTGGCCATTTCTGGGCAGCTTCTCGTAGAGTGCATACGTCTTTTAAGTATAGGATTTTTTCTTTATCAGAATGCGCGACGGTCGAGTGTCGCTTATGCACTGTATTGCCTTGGTACCGTTGGGATAACTTACGCCTTTCTCATGGTTGTCCCGCTGCAAAACTATCCGGCTGGATTTTTTTATTTTTTAGTCGCTAACTCTGTCACATCGACTGTCTTAACGGCCGTATTCGTGTTGGCTTTTTCTGATAAGAGTATATCTTGAGGGCAATCCCCTCGAAAGTAGGGAACTGCGGAAGTAGAATTCTCTCGGCAAGATGCATGGGTAATCCCCCCCGAAAGTAAGGGGCTGCATAAGTAGAATTTTCTCGGCAAGATGAACGAGGAGATTCCGAATGAAGACAAGCAGATACACTGAAGCGCAGATCATCGCGATCCTGCGGCAGGCCG
>JAAFHY010000160.1 GCA_013298505.1 Cytophagales bacterium | reverse complement strand
GGTTTATGTCAGGTTCTAGCCACACTATTACTTTCCATAACTACAGTGTGAACGGTGTAAAAATTTCAGGTACAAGAACGGTAACAAATGTGAGTACTCAAGAATCTCCATTAACTTGGAATATTTCAGGTTCACTTACTTCAACTTGGCCTGACAATACTACTGCAACAAGAACAGTAGCCAGAACAAGAAAGTGGGTGAGAGGAACCACGCTTGCCGAAGATAAGGTGGTTATCTCGCAAACTGCTGGAGCAGCAAATTCAGCATCAGGTACTAATAGATATGGAAAGACCTATTCTGTTAAAATCTTAACTCCCCTTGAGTATGGAACTGTTTGTTTGCTAACCAAGAAAGTATATTTGCCAAGCAAGGGCGTAAAAGAAGTTACAGTTGATTCAAAAATCTATACCGTTGATTTTGGAACTGGAACTTGCGATAATACTTTCACTGTTACCTTCAACGGAAAATCAAAAGAATTTACCGCTAAGAACGATAGCAGCAACGATTAATTCGTGTTACATCAGATTTCAAAAGACCCGCCTCTTGGCGGGTTTTTTTGTTTTTAAGAAAGTTTGAGATTGCCCCTTCTGTTCTCTTTCTTTGCTTAAATATTCTTTAGCCATGCGCCAGTATTTAGATTTAATGCAAGAAATCCTTGAAAAAGGAGCAACCAAAACAGATCGCACCGGCACGGGTACACTTTCTGTTTTTGGGCGGCAACTTAGGTTCGATCTATCTGAAGGTTTTCCACTCGTGACCACCAAAAAACTGCATTTGCGCTCCATCATTTACGAACTGCTTTGGTTTTTGAAAGGAGACACGAACATTAAATACTTAAAAGATAATGGTGTGAGTATTTGGGATGAGTGGGCCGATGAAAATGGAGACCTGGGCCCGGTTTATGGAAGCCAGTGGCGCAGTTGGCCAACACCCAACGGAAAAGGGATTGATCAGATTGCCAACGTGATTCATCAAATTAAAACTAAGCCCGATTCCAGAAGGCATATTGTAAGTGCTTGGAACCCTGCCGAGGTAGATAACATGGCCTTGCCGCCTTGCCACGCATTGTTTCAGTTTTATGTGGCCGATGGAAAATTGTCATGTCAACTATATCAACGTTCGGCTGACTATTTTCTTGGCGTGCCGTTTAACATTGCCAGCTACGCACTCCTGCTCCACATGTTTGCTCAACAATGCAATCTTGCCCCAGGCGAATTTGTTTGGACGGGTGGCGATGTGCATCTCTACAGCAATCATTTAGAGCAAGTAAAACTTCAACTCAGCCGCAGCACCTATCCGCTACCTCAATTAAACATCAAGCGCAAACCAAATTCTATTTTTGAATACCAGTTTGAAGATTTTGAAATCTTAAACTATCAATCGCACCCTTCTATTAAAGCACCTATTGCTGTATAACTTTTTTCAGTTGTGCACTGAATAAATCCTATTTTTGCCGCTCGTTAATAAATACCCAAAAAAGGTGGAGAAATACCTTAAAAATAATATCCTTTTGGGCTTTATTGCGTTAGTTAACCCCGTATGCAAGAAAAAAGCAGTGTTTTTGATATGATTGGCCCCGTTATGATTGGCCCGTCTAGTTCGCATACTGCAGGTGTGGTGCGCATTGCCAAGGCAGCCATCAAAGTTTTAGGTGGCATACCTAACGAAGCCGAAGTGATTTTTTACAATTCTTTTGCCCGTACCTACGAGGGGCATGGAAGCGACAGGGCTATATTGGCCGGCCTGATGGATTTTAATACGGACGATAAGCGCATAAAAGAGGCTATCGAACTAGCAGAAAAATCGGGGCTAAAATATCATTTCAAATCGGTAGGCAATGCATCTACCTTGCATCCTAACTCAATCCGATTAGTACTCACTAAGGGAGATAGAACCGTTGAGGTGCTAGGCGAGAGTAGAGGTGGGGGCATGATAAATATTGCCGAAGTAAATGGATTCAAAGCCGACTTCACAGCGAATTTACATACGGTTATTATTTTTGCCGATGACATAAAAGGCAGTATTGCATTTATTGCCGATGTGATTGCCCATGATGATTGCAATATTGCTACCATGTCTGTTTCCCGTAAGGGCAAGAATGATTTGGCGTGCCAGGTAATTGAAATGGATTCGGGCATTAAGCCTGTAACATTTGAGTATTTGAAGAGTCTCAGTTGGATAAAAGAAGTTATTAATATACCAGATATCAATCGTTAATATGAGGAAAGGAATACTTTCAATTGGGTTAGTTCTTTTGTTAGCTACTTCGCTTGTTGGCCAAACAGCAGACAAAAAAGTGTATACACTAAAAGAGTGCGTTGATATTGCCTTGCAGAATAACTTGACAGTTAAGCGAAGTGCACTTGGCTTAAAGAATGCCGATATAAATCTCGATCAATCTCGCTATACGATGCTTCCTTCATTGAACGTATCGGGCTCGGGTGGTTCAAACTTCGGCCGCTCGATTGACCCAACAACCAACTCGTTCATTGACCAAAAAATTGATAACGTAAACGTAAACGCGAACGCAAGTTTGTTATTATTCAATGCATTAAGGGTGATGAATACCATTCGCCAAAGCGTAAACGATAAAGCAGCCGCAGAGAGCGATTATTCTAAAGCCAAGAACGATGTTATTTTGAACGTTATTACGCTTTATACTTCTGTTATATTTAATCAAGAGCTTTTTCAAAATGCGCAGTTTCAATTGAAGACGACTCAGCAACAATTAGAAAGAACAAAAAGACTAGAACAAGCGGGTTCGGTTCCGTTAGGAAACGTATTAGATTTAGAAGCACAAAACGCCACCAATGAACTTAACTTAATTCAGCGAGAGAATACTTATAACTTATCACTGCTTCAACTAAAGCAATCTATGCAGCTACCAGCATCAACTCCATTAGAGGTTGAAGTGCCTGCCTTGAGTGTTGAAGAGTTATCTACGCTTCAATCGACCGAGCAGATTTATGACATTGCAAAGCAAAATTTACCAGAAATAAAGGCTGCTGTTTTTAGAAAAGAAAGTTCGAGCTATGCATTGCGAGCTTCTAAAGGAGCGCTCTTTCCTAGGCTTAGCCTAAATGCTAATGCGTTTACAAATTATTCTAGTGCAGCTAAAGTTTTAAACAATCCGATAGAGATCAATAACCCTACTATTGGATATTTAGGAAACGATCAAACTGCTATTGTTCGGTCTTTTGGTAAAACGTTTACCGGAACTTTTGCTGAAAAACAATTTGGCAATCAGTTTTCGGATAACCTTTCGCAAAGCGTAACACTTAACTTAACAATTCCACTTTTCAACGGCTACACCTCACGAGCCTCTGTTGAAAGAAATAAAGTGTCAACTATTCAAGCAAACATAAATCTTGTCGATGCCGAAAACAGATTGCGTCAAGCCATCGAAACTGCACACAATGATGCAACGGCAGCAGCCAAAACTTTTGCGTCTTCGGCCAAAGCGGTAAAAGCACGCGAAGAAGCTTTTCGCATGACGAAGCAACGCTACGATGCGGGTGCTTCCAACTACGTAGATTATCAAGTATCCGAGAACAATTTGTTCCAGGCAAAATCAGATCAGGTGCGAGCAAAATATGATTTGATCTTTAAAAAGAAAGTGCTCGACTTTTACCAAGGAAAACCAATAGACTATTAATACTTTTTACGAATGGCAAAGCAAAAGAAAAAGTCCAACAAACTCCTATACGGGGGCATCGGCATCGTTATATTTTTAATCCTATTTTTAATCATCGGCAAGTCGCAGGGCTGGATCGGCAAATCGCGCGATTTGGAAGTTGAATTTGCCAAGGCGAAAAAGACTTCTATTACTGAAAAGGTGAGCGCATCGGGCACCGTGCAACCGGTTATCGAAGTCAAGTTGGCACCAGAGGTATCGGGCGAGATCATCGACTTGCGCATACAAGACGGAGACTCGGTACGAATGGGTGATGTATTGGTAAAAATCCGCCCTGATGTTTGGATCAGCCAGCTAGAGCGATCTGAAGCTTCGTTGAGCCAACAGAAGGCCAATCTAGAGTCATCACGCGCTTCGCTAGCTCGCGCAGAGGCTACCTTCACACGTGCCGAACAAGATTATAAGCGCCAAGAAAAATTGTGGAACGAAAAAGTAATTTCAGAGTCGGATTGGCAATTGGCTCAACAAAATTATAAGGTTGCACAAAACGATTTGAAATCGGCCACTCAATCGCTAGAGGCAGCAGGGTTTATTGTTACCAGCACCAACGCAACCGTAAAAGAATCACGTGAAAATGTAAGGCGTACCACGGTGTATGCACCTATGAAGGGGATTGTATCGAAACTTAATGTAAAGAAAGGTGAGCGCGTGGTAGGCACAGCCCAAATGGCGGGAACAGAAATATTACGAATAGCTGATCTTAACAAAATGGAAGTGCGCGTAAACGTAAATGAAAATGACATTGTGCGTGTACATTTAAACGATACGGTATTGATAGATGTAGATTCGTATGCTAATATTGACAAAGAGTTTAAAGGCATTGTAACGAACATCGCCAATACAGCAAAAGATAAAACTTCGGCCGATGCAATTACCGAATTTGAAGTTCGTATTTTAATTCTACGTTCTTCGTACGAAGATTTGATAAAACAAGGAAACAAATTTCCATTCCGCCCCGGCATGACGGCCAGCG
>JAAFHY010000016.1 GCA_013298505.1 Cytophagales bacterium | reverse complement strand
ATTTTGATATCGCAAAGGGCTAAGTCAAAGTGATCGTTTTCTAATTTTGCCAGCCCCTCTGCTCCGTCTTTGGCTTCTTCAATCTGGATGTTTAATTCCTTTTGATCTTTCAAAATATCTTTCAGCACCGAGCGGATGCTTGCTTCGTCTTCGATAAGTAGTACTTTGGGCATAAATCAATTTAAGATTTAAGATGTGAGATTTAAAATTTAATGTGTGATGTTTTAAATAATGAAAAAGCAAATCTAAAATCTTTAAAAAAAATAATGCAAGCCTGTAAGCCGGGTTCTGTCAAGTCGGCCTTTCGGCAGACAAGTCTTATCATTTATCTAGCCCTGACGTTGCCATCAGGATCCATCAGCCTACCCAATCATACTAGTTTGCACTACCAGCGAGTAGCTGGCCACTTCCGTGAGCATGACCTATTTGGCCTTTCAACCCGTAAGGTTTGCCAAGCGCACGCCATCACTGGCGTGCCGGTAAGCTCTTACCTCACCTTTTCACCTTTTCCTATCACCAACAAGTGGTAACGGGTAGTTTTTTTTCTGTGGCACTTTCTGTTCCGCTCCCGATAGTTATCAGGGTCAGACCTTCCCGTTAGGAAGTACGGCACTCTTTGTTGCCCGGACTTTCCTCTCCTGCACAAGGCAGCAGCGATAAGACGGCTTGCATTAACTGCAAATGTAGAGGGATTTTAGGTATTAATCTTAATGCACATCCGAGCCTGTCAATTTCATTTCGTATTGATCTGCTAGGTTAGCTACTTCTTGAAGCATCTCTTTGATGGTATTTTCCGATAAATTATCGAGCGAGGCAACCGCTTCTATTTGAAGATAGTTTTGGTTAATCACAAACCGACAATAGTTAAAAAATGCGGTTTGCTCTAGCAACATTTTATAGTCAATAATAGTATTGGGTGCGCAAACTTTAGAATTTAGCGTCAGTAACTCGCGATTGTATAATTCGTTTTTCTTGATGGTGCCAAGCACGGTTTGAAAACGCCCTCCTGAAACGGGAATGATAATAATGGATTGACTCTGATCGTATTGCGTAAATTGTCCACCAATCTGGTCGGCATATTTTTTCATGATGGCAGATAAATCCATAGCTTATTATGTTTTGAGGTCGAATATAACTAAGCACATTCAAAACTGCTAATCAATTTGATCCTTCCTTTTCTTTCTCTTCTTTTTCTTTTGCTTGCTGCTCTTCAAGTTCTCGTCTTCTTCGCTCGCGGGCTGAGGTAAGCAACTCTCGCCAGCTATTAAAGTTTTGGGTATGTGTGAGGCTTAAACCGGTGGTAATGGTGGCTTGTGTGCCGATAGAATTGGTTAGTTGGTTGATGTTAGTACGGTTAAACATTTTCACTTTGAATTTGCCATCGGGCGTAAGCAAATAGTCTACCGTCCAATCGCCAAGTGTATTAGCTATATCGCTTCGTGCATATTGGTTATTGATGGTGCCATCACGGGTTACTCGAAGCCTCCCTCCTAAAAAGGAATAAGACAATCGTAGTTGAAAGGTATTAAAAGCTTCTTGCTCAAAATTACCTAAGTCAAAATCTATTTCCAGGTTCTGGTCTACTTGTGTAAGCCAATAACTAAGTTGATTAGAAAGTAACTCACTGACACTGCTAGAAAGTGCGCCACCAGTCGAAAAAGCATCTTGTGAGGAGAATCTACGTAAGATGATTAAACTAAAAACTTGCCTTTGTAATTCTTGCTCGTCTAGCTTGGCTTTAAATGCTTTAAAATCGCTGGCAAGTGTAACTGATTTACCGCCATCTAGTGGAACAACGTTAGGAAGTTCTTCAGCAACAATATCGAAGTTTATTTGAGGTGACAGCATTGCCCCATCTAACTTTAGCAGCACGTCAACGGGGTATTTTCTTCTCATTTGTTGAGAGGTTGCTGCCGTTTGATCGGTAATGATTGGAGCAAAAGAAGTGAGTTGCTTATAGCTAGCGACTAGCGCCAATTGCCCAGCATACGGATCTCCATACCAACTAATCCTACTTCCTTTGTTGATACTAAACTCTTTGTTAATTACATCATAGAGGGTGAAGTTGTAAAAGCCTTTTTCAAATTCGTAGCCTCCAAACATGGTAAACTCTCCCTTGGTATCTAATTGTAGTTTAATGTCACCTTTTCCGTTTCCTCGAATGATATCACCCGATTTGATATCAAAAATTATTTCGCAGTATGCATCGGGCGTAATGTCAAGGTTCATATCCATGGTTATACCAGTAGGTTCTGCCTTGGGTTTTATCGTTAATTGTTTTTTTCTTGCTTGCGCTGAATCGCTTAGGTTAACGAAGGAGATGAAATCCTTTTTCTCAATTTTTTCGGTACTACCCATTGGGATAGATATCCGCGTATTTTTTTCAGATCTTGCCGTTGCTGATATTTTCATGTTTTCAAATGGCCCCAGCATGTTTAAAATACCTGTGCCGTACGCTTGTCCGTAAAATGATTTATTGTCTTTTAAGGTAGTATTGAGCAACTGAAAATTTTTAAACTTGGCATTGAGATTAATTCTAAACGATTTATAATTCTTATTGGTAAGATATCCTTCTAATTGCCCCTTATTATTGAATACGTCTGTTAGCAGGATGTCATCAAAAATAATTTTGTTTGATAGTTGGTTGGAAGCCATGCCAAGGGTGCCGTTGAACTGATAAGTAGTTTTAAGATAATCTACTTGCAATTGCCCATTTTCGATTACACCAACCCCGTTTACAAGAGGTCGGTTAAAGTCGCCTGTTATTTTATATGCTCCCGAAAGAGTACCATCAATTTGAGAGAATAACCCTCGCACGATGGGTTCAATCACTTTAAGTTTTGTCTTTTCGAGTTTAGCATCGAGGTGCAACGGACTTGTTTCGTTAGGATTGTAATAGCCTACAATAGAAACTGTTCGGTTGTTTAGCCGATTTACAACAAAGTCGATATCAAATTGCTTTGATTGTTGATTCCAAATATTGGTGCCTTTTAAATCGCCAATTAAGAATTTATTTACAGTAAAATCTTTTACGGTAAAATTGTTTTGAAAATAGGGACTATGAAATAAATCGCGAGCGATCACTTCTCCATTCATGATACCGTTAATTTTTTCGATGCTTACGGTATTTAAAATATCGAGGTTAAAGTTTTTAACAACGAGTGTTAGAGTAGGATCGCGTTGTTGCGATATAAACCCATTTAATGATATGGATTCTATGCCATTCAGAATTTCTAATTGGTGGATGCTCCATTCTGACCCTTTATTGAGAATGTAGTTTTGTTGATTGATGATCCATTCTTTGTTGAGAGCGTTAATTCGACTGGGGAGTATTTTTATTTTAGTGCTGTCCTCTTGAAAGTCGATTTCAGAATGTAGGCGCAATGTATTGGTGGTTCCTTCTTGGTCTGTATTCAATGTGAAATTAGCATGACCTTTATCCCAAATAAGTTCTGAAAATAAGTTTTTGGTGCGGAATGAGTTTGTGATTTTTTGATTTCGCGAGTTAATGGTGAGCATGGTTAATACATTAACGCTATCGCGGATCTTCGATCCGGAAAATTCGATATCGTTTTTAACGAATATTTTATCGCCAACAGCAATGGAATCTACAGAGGTGTAAACTTGAAGCTGAGAGGTGATGCCATTAGTGAATTTACCATCAATCTTTGTGTTCTTAGAAAGCGATGCATCGAATCCTGCTAGTTCGATGACGGGATTGATGTTGTTTAAGGTGACTTTAAAAGTAGCATCGTATACTTGCACGCTTTTATCTTTGTTTGCATAGTAGTTTTGGATATCTTCTTTATTGTTCCTTACGTTAAGCATGAATTCTTTAAAGAGTTTCGAAAAGTCGTTGAATAAAGTAGAGTAATAGTATGAACCTTCTAGTTCAACATCGGCCAGCGAACTTCTTACATGAAGCTGCCTTTTATTATTCTGATGATTGGAAATAACATGAAGCGAATCGAGTGCCAATTGCTTGTCGCGGTATTGAACATAGGTATTTCTGAAAACGGCATCTCCAAAAAGACTATCTAACGTTAAGCCACGTGTATCGATATCTAAGTAAGTAGATAGAAATAGTTTGTCTTTGATGAAGCCCAATTGCTGAAAGTTGGCTGTATCTAAATTGGCTTTTAATTTTACTACATCTGCCCCATTTCTTAAATCGACAGAGCCAGCTACTTTAAATTGAAGATTGGGGTCATCAATAATCATTTCACCATTAAAAAGCTCACTGGCGAATCGGGCATTGGTCGAAATGTTAGTGTAGTTGTAGTTGTGTATGCCTAGTGATTGAATGTTGCCACGCAGCAAAAAGTCAGCAGATTTTTCAGTCAGGCCTTTTCCTTTTATTTGTCCATTTAGCGTTACTTTTTGAAACGTGGTGGTGTCGTTAAAATACTTACCCAAATCAAAATTGGTAAGTGATAGGTTTCCACTATACGTTGACTTGGCGATTTCGGCTTGATTGATTTTTAAGTTAATATCAGATTGCATTCGCCCAAGGCTACCTGAAAAATCTCCATCAGCAACAAAATCAGTCAGGTAGCCTGTAAATTTTCCAGTTAATTTAAACTGATCGAGCGGTTTAAGCAGTTCGTATACATTTTCAGGAAAAAGAAATCGCAAATCTTTGATTTCTACTTTACCTTTCGTTACGTCAAATTCAATGAAGGTTTCGTTAATCACGGGCAAGCCGTCCATTTGTAGTTTGCCTTCTATTTTCGTTTTGCCCAAGGTTAGATCCATGTTTTTATATTGAAACCTAGAAACCTTGCCGTTTATAGCGCCATTTAGAAACAATACATCGGGTAATGGCGACCTGCCATTTGTAAAAAGTGCTAAGTCTTTTGGCGAGATATGAGAATCGTTAAATCGGGCTTTCACGTTTACTTTTCTATTAAAGTCGCTTAAGTCAGCTTGGCTTTTATAAGAAAATATAATTGTGTCGGCTAAGTAACTATCGGTTGTCTTTAAACTCAACCCGAGAAATTCCATTGAAGTTTGCGAGATCAAAAAATAGGTACGTAAGTTTTTTACCTCAAGTCCTGTTTCTTTTTCTTTTGCTTGCAAGGAGCTTAGTTGAAAATCAATAGTGTCGCCAATTACCCTAAATGCTTCTAACTCAGCCTCAACATCTACCTTGAAATGGTGGTAATCAAATCCGTTTGCAATAGAATCTTTTTCGGTTTCGTTGAGGCTAAAATGCGATTCTTCTAGGTCAATTTCGCCCACATTTATTTTAGGCGGTTGACCGCCACTACTTGTAGAATTTCCGCCAAGCCGATTAATAAAAACATTAATGTTTAAGTTTTTTTTTCCGATAGTTTCTTCAATAGTCTTCAGATTGACAGAAGCTTCTTTTATGGTTACTGCATCTATATTTATATCGTTGTTTTGCAGCAACGTACTTAACCTAAAATTGATGCTGATCTGCTGCGCACCAATCATCAAATTATTTTCAGGGTCTTTTATCTCTACTCCTTCTATTTGCAAGCGATCGTACCATCGCAAATAAAATTTATCGAATTTGATTGAGAAGCCGCTTACCTCAGAGAACTGACGCGTGTAGCGGCCAAGTAAGCTTTCTTGAACAGCTGGCAGTTGAAGTAGGAAAAACGAAACCACTAAAAACGTAAGCAAGAGATAGCCGCCATATAGCACAATTTTCTTGAGCCACTCAAACACGCGAATTTTAATAACTTGCAGGTTCATTCTCTAAAAAATGTTGCCAACGATCTTAGCCATCGAGTCTTCTTGCGATGAGACATCCGCTTCCATTATTCAACATGGCAAGGTACTTAATAATGTTATTGCCTCGCAAAGCGTACACCAAAAATACGGTGGGGTTGTTCCCGAGTTGGCATCGAGAGCGCATCAACAAAATATTCTTCATGTCGTTAACGAATGCCTAGCAAGTTCAGGTATACTTAAATCGCAATTAAATGCGATTGCTTTTACGCGAGGACCCGGTTTAATGGGTTCATTGCTGGTAGGTGTTTCGTTTGCCAAAAGCATGGGGTGGGCATTGGGCTTGCCGCTGATAGAGGTGAACCACATGGAAGCGCATGTGGTTGCCAATTTTATTGATCAGCCGCATCCCTCGTTTCCCTTTTTATGTTTGACAGTCAGTGGTGGCCATACGCAAATTATTTTAGTGGAAGACTTTTTGAAAATGAAGGTGATTGGCGAAACGAAAGACGATGCAGTAGGCGAGGCGTTTGACAAGGCAGCCAAAATGATGGGGTTGCCCTATCCGGGTGGGCCATTAATTGACAAGTATGCACAAGTTGGAAACCCAAAGGCGTTTACCTTTTCGGAAACAGTGATGCCAGCATTGGATTTTTCTTTTAGCGGAATAAAGACTTCTTTCCTTTACTTTTTACGTGATCAAACAAAACTAGATCCGTCATTTGTGGATAAGAATCTGCCAGATATTTGTGCCAGCCTTCAAGCGGCACTCGTGCAAATGCTGCTAAAAAAATTGCAAGCAGCAGCTAAACAAACGGGCATTAAACAAATAGCCATTGCGGGTGGTGTTTCTGCTAACTCTGGCTTGCGGAAGGGGTTAGTTGCATTAACCGAAAAATTGGGTTGGCAGGTATTTATTCCTGCGTTTCAATACTGTACCGACAATGCAGCCATGATCGCAATGGCGGCACACTATAAATATTTGAACGGCAAATTCAGTTCGTTAGATGTTGCCCCGATTGCCAACCTTGCCATTGAAGATAATAGGTAGAAATGAAAGCGATTTTTAAACCTGGCGATAAAAAAATATTCACCAAAGTGGTTGGCGAGGCCGATATAGCCGCCTTTCATGGTGTGGTGTTGCACGAGGTTTGTTCTACGTTTTCGTTGGCACGAGACTTTGAATGGTCATCTCGACTTTTTTTTATTGAAATGAAAGACGATGACGAGGAGGGGGTAGGTACTTTTTTAAGTATCGATCATAAAAGCCCTGCATTTGTTGGTGAAGAAATTATCTTTACAGCTACCATTGTGAAGCAAGAAAAGAACGAACTGATTTGCCAGATTGAAGCAACGGTGGGCAAGCGATTGATTGCAACCGGAACGACCGGACAGAAAATGCTTAAAAAGGATAAGTTGAAACAAGTGTTTACAAAGCCAACATGAAGAATCGGTTCACAAACGATATTAACATCAAGAATAAGCAAGCGGCTTTTCAATTTGAGCTGATCGAGAAGTTTGTAGCGGGCATTGCCTTGATGGGTACCGAAATAAAATCTATCCGTGAGGGAAAAGTAAACTTGCAAGATGGATTTTGTTATTTTAACAATGGAGAGATTTTTAGCAAGGGAATAAATATTACTCCGTATTCGCAAGGCACACACTACAACCACGAAGCAGCGAGAGAACGGAAATTGTTGTTAAAAAAATCGGAGATCCTTCGGCTCGAATCGAAGGTAGAAGAGAAAGGTCTGACATTAATACCCACAAGGCTATTTATTACTGAACGAGGTTTTATTAAACTAGAGATTGCCTTAGCGCGAGGAAAAAAAAATCACGATAAAAGAAACAGCATTAAAGAGCGCGATGTGAAGCGAGAACTTAGCAGATTGAAAATAAAATAGAATGGAAGGAAGTTTTGGAGTTTGTAGATTATCAATAGTCTCGGTAAAGAGCGAGCCTCATACGCATGCACCGCAGTGGGCGCAATTACTGTTTGGCGATCATTACCAAGTGATAGGCGCAAGCCAAGATGCAAACTGGGTGCGAATTCAAATACACTTCGATCGGGTAGAGGGCTGGATTGATGCCAAGCATCATCACGCCATCACACCTGAATACTTCGACCAGATTAATTCTGCTGAGTTTAAAATTACTACCGATGTGTGCTCAACTATTTTATATAAAAAGGCAACACTTTCTATTGTGATTGGTAGCATTGTTCCGATTTCGCAATCTGAATTATTCAAAATGGAAGAACAGTTTGCTTTTAATGGCGAATCAAAAGCAGTAGGCCAGAAGCGAGAATTCGAGTACATAAAAGCAATCGCATTAAAATACCTTAACGCACCGGAACAAGCAGGTGGCAAAACTCCGTTTAGCATTTCTGCTAGTGGACTTGTTCAAATGGTTTTTAAGATTGGCGGCTATTCACTTCCTTTTTCGTCCGAAGATCAAAGCCGCTGCGGTAAGCCTGTAAAAGATCTTACTTCCGCGAAAGCGGGCGATTTGGTGATTTTTAAATCGCGAAAAGACAAAGCACTCTCCTCTGGCTTGTTGCTTGATGACAATAAAGTAATCCATGTAGATGGCCGATCGAAAATAGACCAGTTGTTCGAAGACGGCAATTTAGATTTGGAGACAAAAATCTTTACCCACCAACTGCATAGCATTAAGCGAATACTGAACGAATAATGCGGTGCCATTGCAATAATCGCTAAATGGTTTTATCTTTTACCCGCCAAATAGTATTTTATTGTGAACAGCAGAGTATTAGTATTGAATCAAGACTACAGCCCCTTAATGGTTTGTTCTGTTGAGCGTGCTTTTATTTTGGTATACCTCAATAAAAGCGAGATGGTTCGCCCCGCAAACGGGCATCGGCTCAATTCGGTTACTCGTAGTTTTGCCATGCCTTCGGTAATTAGGCTTAACCGATATGTAAACGCACCTTATAAAGGCGTAAACTTAACGCGTCAAAATATTTTTAAACGCGATAATTCAGAGTGCCAATATTGTAACGCCAGGCGCGACTTAACGCTCGACCATGTTATCCCAAGCTCGCGAGGAGGCCTGCACACTTGGACTAACTTGGTAACGGCCTGTAAAAAGTGTAATGCCAGAAAAGGAGATCGCACTCCAGAAGAAGCTGACATGGTACTGAAGCGCAAGCCGTACAAACCTAGCTATGCGTTGTTCTTGCGAGATGTTACAGGCTTTAGCCACAACGAGTGGGATGAGTTTTTAGAAGCGAAGGCTTCGGCTTAGAACCTTAGCGTAAATACTGTCCGCAGGTCTAATTCAGACTCTACGCTCAACGTGCCATTGTGCATTTGCATGATTTGGCGTGATAGTGCCAGCCCAATACCCGAGCCGGTTTTTTTGGTGGTGAAGAAGGGTACAAATATCCGATTGATTGCTTCGGGGATAATGCCGGGACCATTGTCGATCACTTCAATGGTAATGGCGTTGCCAGTATAGTTTCCAATCACTTCTATTTTTCCGTTTTCGGTTTGATGTAATGCCTCGATCGCGTTTTTGATCAGGTTAATAAGCACTTGTTCAATCATTTCCTCGTCAATTTCCAGTGTTAGGTATTCAGAGTGGCATGTGGTTGCAAATGCGATGGTTGTCTTTTTGATTTCAGGCCTCATCAGGCTCGCCACTTTATCGATCAACTCTTTTAGTTTGATCGTTTTTAATTTGGGTTGTGGCAAAGAGGTGTATTCGCGATAAGCGTCTATAAATTGTATGAGGCCTTTGCTCCGGTTTTCGATAGTGCTTAGGCCTTCGCGCAAATCTTCTGCGCCTTCTGTTTTGAGTTCGTAGTTTTCTTCTTTCTTCACCATGTCTTGATCTAGGATTTCGCGCAGCGTTGAGGTGAGTGAAGAAATGGGCGTGATCGAATTCATGATTTCATGGCGCAACACGCGTGTTAGATTTTGCCATGCTTCCAACTCTTGCTTTTGAAGTTCGGTTTGAATGTTTTGCAGCGTTACCAATTTTACGGTATTACCCCTAATTCTCAGTTCGGTGGCTTGTATCGTTAGTTGAAATTCGTTACCAGATTTATACAAAGTACTTTTACCGGGCTCAGCATGTTTCAATGCTTCGTAAAGCTTTGGGTTGGCTTTTATCAGTTCTTCTAAATTTTTTAGTTGAGGTAATCCGATAAATTTTTTAGCATTCGCGTTCATTAATTGTACATCGCCTTCGCTGTCAAAAGATAAAATACCTGTGCGTACCTGCTGTACTACTGTATTCAGGTATTGCCAGCTTTCTTCTTTTTCAGATCGGGCTTTTCTAAAAGCTTCGAGTACTTCATTAAATGCCGTATTTAATTCTCGAAAACTTTTGCCAAGCTTATTATCGTTAGCAAATCCTGAAATAAAATCTGAATACTTTACCGACTCTAGAAATCGCGTGAGCTTGCGATTGGTTTGCGAGGCGAACCGATAGAGCTCGACTACTTGAAAAATGATAATTAATAAAGTAAGCCCCGCTGCAAAAAACATATTGGGCCGGTTGAACATGAAAACCACCAGCGAAACGGTGAAGCCCAGAAGAACGGTACGGAATGCAATGCGAAAACGGAAGTCGTTAAAAATCATATTTTAATCGTTGTTAGTTACTCGTTAATTGTTGTTGGATTTCGTCTTCGAATAAAGAAAGCCCAACAACTAACAACGATTATAGTCCATGTTTTTCCAATCTCCTATAAAGCGATGAGCGTGTTAATCCTAATTCAGAGGCTGCTTGGGTAATGTTGCCATTGTATTTTTTCAACACTTTTCTAATCAGTAGTTTTTCTACTTCATCAAGATTATACTGATCGAGGTTAACGGCTCCGTCAGATTCTTTGGCAGTTGAAACATTAAAGTTAAAGTCTTCTGGCTGCAGTACAGTAGAGTTGCTTAAGATGATGGCTCGCTCTAGTGCATGTTGCAGCTCACGAATGTTTCCCGGCCACGGGTGTTTATTCATACGGGTCATGGCGGCATCGCTTATTTTTGTTACCGCCTTGCCGTATTTGGCTGAGTAGTGCTTCAGAAAATGATTGGCCAATAACGGGATGTCTTCTAAGCGATCTCTCAGCGATGGAATTTGTATTTCGATCGTGTTGATTCGATAGAGCAAATCTTGACGAAAACGGTTTTCCTTCACCATGTCGTAGAGTGGCATGTTGGTGGCACAGATCAACCGGATGTCGATGTTGGTATCTTTGTTAGAGCCTACTCTGCTCACCCTTCTATTTTGAAGCACCGTAAGCAATTTGGCTTGCAGCGGCATCGATAAATTGCCGATCTCGTCAAGAAACAAAGTTCCATTATTAGCCATTTCAAATCGACCGGGCCGGTCTTCTTTGGCATCGGTAAAGGATCCTTTTTTATGCCCAAACAATTCGCTTTCAAAAAGTGTTTCGGTGATCGAACCTAAATCTACACCAGCAAACGTTTCGGCTTTGCGTTGCGAGTTACGATGAATGGCTCGGGCAATCAATTCTTTTCCGGTGCCATTTTCACCCAGTATCAAAACGTTTGCATCGGTCAACGCAACGCGCTCTATGGTTTGAAAAATTCGTTGCATAGCCTGG
Source organism: Cytophagales bacterium (assembly GCA_013298505.1). Taxonomy (GTDB): domain Bacteria; phylum Bacteroidota; class Bacteroidia; order Cytophagales; family Cyclobacteriaceae; genus ELB16-189. The sequence continues at coordinate 40,358 of JAAFHY010000016.1, read as the reverse complement.
CTCTGGCCGATGATGTCACTGAATTTTTCGTTGATGGCGTGATTGATTTCTTGATTTTTGATCTTCAATGTTTCTATCTGATCACGCGACTCGCGCAAGCGCATGGAAGAATAAAGAGTTGCCAGTAATTTTTCGTTCTCCCAGGGCTTCAACACAAAATCGGTGGCTCCAGCCTTAATCGCTTTCACTGCCATTTGTACATCGCCATAGGCGGTAATCAACACCACTACTGCCGAAGGGTCTATGCTCAAAATTTTCTCTAGCCAATAGTAGCCTTCGCTTCCACTGCTTACGTCTTTGGTAAAATTCATGTCCAACAAAATCACATCGTAATCTTCTTGGTTCATCAGGCCGGGTAGTGCTTCCGGATTTTTTTCAATGTCTACTTGGGCGAAGTGCCGCTTCAGATACATTTTGGCGGCTTTCAGAAGATCTTCGTTATCGTCTACGATTAAAATTTTTCCGTGCTTGGTTTCTGACATGGTTTTTCATTTTAAAATTAGGCCATATGCTTCATGCAACAAGCTGATTGAGTTTCATCTAAGTGGCTTGTAGCATGAGGCTTGTAGCTTGAAGCCTTTGCTTGGCGCTTCATGCACAATATTGATACCGAAACGGCAATCCCTGCTAATAGCTTCAAATCGCCAATTGTGTAAACCAAAAGTATCAATTATTGTCCGCAATCGAACAGATAAGTTCATATATGAACGTGAATTGTTTGAAAATAGCCCCGATTCTGCATCTGTTTTCGGTAATTGATCGTTGGCACGTTTGTTGGCAATGGGTGTACACACTTGAATTAGCACAATGGATAAGCAAATCAAAAAGAAATATTGGACACTAAAGCGCGTGGCAACTTTTGGAGGCGGGGCTGCGCTGATCTTATTCATTGCCTACCAGTTTATTTTTGCCGATAGGAGATCGAAACTTAAAATCGAAAAAGATAAAATCACTATTTCAGAAGTTAAGAAAGGTCAGTTCAAAGAATACATACCACAAACGGGCACGGTGGAGCCAAGTCGCACGGTTTTCTTAGATGCCATTGAAGGCGGAAACATTCGACACATTGTGCGCGAGAGCGGAGCCATCTTGAAAAAGGGCGATGTGATTTTAGAGTTAACCAATTTGAACAGAGAGATTAGCGTACTCGATCAAGAATCTAACTTAACGCAAACACTCAACCGATCGAGAGATACACGTTTGTTGCTTACGCAAAATGCGTTGCGCCAGCAAGAGAGTTTGATTACGATCGACAATGCACTCGCCACATTGAAACCTAGGTATGAAAGACAAAAGAAACTTTTTGAAAAGAAGCTTATTTCCAAGCAAGAGTTCGAGCAAACTGAGGCCGATTTCCAAGCTAACCTGAAGCGCAGAGAAATTACCTATCAGGCATTTAGAATAGACTCCATTAGCAGCGTTCAGCAGATCAAGCAACTGGATGAATCAGAAAAGAAGTTATTACAAAGTTTGCGAGGTGTTGGAAAAATTCTTGATAACTTAGTTATCAAGTCTCCGATCGATGGCCAGCTTTCTACGCCCCATTGGGAAATTGGCCAGGGCGTTACCCAAGGCCAGCGATTGGGGCAGGTAGATATCATTGGCAGTTTTAAAGTGCGAGTGCCAATCGATGAATTATACCTTCCTAAAATTTCAGCAGGGCTTCCGGCAACTACCGACTTTGCTGGCAAAACATATCAACTATCTATTACCTATATTTATCCAACCATTCAAAACGGACGGTTTGAAGTAGACATGAATTTTGAAGGCGAAACCCCACAAGGGATTCGAAGAGGGCAATCGTTAAGAATGCGTGTAGAACTTGGCCAACCTTCTGAGGAACTATTGTTGCCGATCGGAGGATTTTATAAAGATACAGGTGGCAACTGGGTGTTTATACTCGATGGCGACAACAAGGCGGTGAAGAAGGAAATTAAGCTGGGCAGAAAGATGGGCTCAGAGTATTTTGAAGTATTGGAAGGCTTGAAGCCAGGCGACAGAGTGATTACCTCATCGTACGAAAATTTTGGCAACAACGAGGTATTATTGCTGGAATAGTGCAACCAATTAAAAAAATAAGCGTCTAACGACTGAAACTAATTCATGAATTTGAAGTACACAATAAAACTAAACTATAACTAGAATCATCCAACCGTAAATCAGCTATCTATGATTAAATTAAAGAACCTCGAAAAAGTGTATACCACCGAAGAAGTGGAAACTACTGCACTCAACAGCATCAACATGGAAATCAAAGATGGCGAGTTTGTTGCCATCATGGGGCCATCTGGTTGCGGTAAATCAACCTTGTTGAATATCCTTGGCTTGTTAGATAATCCATCGGGTGGTGAGTATTATTTTGGCGAGCACGAAGTGGCCAAGTATTCTGAGCGCCAACGTGCCCAGCTTCGCAAAGGCTCTATCGGCTTTGTGTTCCAAAGTTTTAATTTGATTGATGAATTGACGGTATTTGAAAACGTAGAGCTTCCATTGCTTTACATGAAAGTGCCATCGGACGAAAGAAAAAAGAGAGTTGAAGAAGTGTTAGAGCGGATGAACATCATGCACCGCAGAAACCACTTCCCTCAGCAACTATCGGGTGGTCAGCAGCAGCGTGTAGCTATTTCTCGTGCCATCGTAGCAAAACCTAAAGTAATATTGGCCGATGAGCCAACCGGTAATTTGGATTCAGCCAATGGCGAAGAAGTAATGAAGTTGCTTTCGCAATTGAACGAAGAAGGTACAACCATTTTGATGGTAACGCACTCTCCGTACGATGCTAACTATGCACACCGCATCATCAACTTGTTTGATGGTAAGGTGGTAACAGAGAATATCAAAGAGCAATTTCATATATAGTTATCAGGTTTAGGTTAAGTAAAGCAAACCCGCTTCGATGTATAGTTGAAGTGGGTTTTGTTTTTTGGTACACTTGTGTACAGGCGACTGTTCAAGTTTGTACAATTGTTAATCAATAAAAGTGAAATTCGATTTGGCTATTGGTTTTTCCTGCTGGCATATATATTGAAAGTGCAATGCAACCTTTAGTAATAAAACTTCGTCATTCAAAAGTCTGCAACCCCAACTCGCTATGATTAAAAATTTCCTATTGATTATGTTTCGGAGTATGATGAAGAACAAGTTGTATTTGTTTATCAATATCTTCGGCATGGCTATTTCTATTGCTTGCTGCATCATCGGTTTTTTTAACTACGATCACAACGCTGGATTTGATCAGATGCACAAAAATGCTGCTACCATTTATCGGGTGGGGTCGGTACGCGAATTTCAAAATGAGCTAACTGAATTTGGCCATGCACCCATCGCATTGGGCAATGCAATTAAACGAAACATTCCCGAGGTAAATAAAGTAGTACGCTTTTCGCCCGATGGAGGTAACTTTAGAATCAATAGCGAGATATTCAACAGCAATCTTACATACGTAGATGTTGGATTTTTTTCGCTTTTTACTTTTGAATTTATAGAAGGTAATGGAGACTTAAAAAACCGTAATGAGATTTGCATTAGCGATGAGCTAGCTAGTAAGTATTTCGGTGCGGAGGCTGCGCTCGGTAAACCCATTACTCAACTACTAGATAGCGGAAAGAAAAAGGAGTATGTGGTGGCAGGGGTTTTTAAAAAGCAAGCGAGCAATTCAAGTTTTGGCGGGCAAGCCTATTCGCTTTATGATAATGCGTTTGAGTTTGCAAAAGGCGACTTTACAGAAAACAGCTGGAAGTACAGAAATAACTTATTCGTACAAATCAGCGACCCAACTCGCGTGACCTCTATTCAAAAGCAACTAAAACAATACACAGAAAACAATAACAAAATCAGAGAAGATTTCATCATCAAGTATTTTTTGGTAGAGCCGTTTGTAGGGATGGCCGTGCGCGATAGTTATGCAGATAAGAATGGAACGTGGACGCGCGATGGATCTCCACTCGCTGCGGTTATCGGCATCGGGTTAATGGGTTTGTTTGTATTGCTGATCGCCATTTTCAATCTCACTAATACAGCGGTAGCCATTTCATCGCGTAGGTTAAAGGAAATTGGCTTGCGCAAAGTGATGGGAAGCACCCGGAGAGACTTGATTGCCCAATTTATAGGGGAGACCACATTGATTTGTTTTCTCGCATTAATTCTTGGAATCATCATTGGCGAATTTTTTTTGCTGCCAGCATTCAACAAGCTTTGGCCCGATTTTGATATGGCCACTGATTATTTCGGTAGGCCTAATTTTTTGATTTTCATGATTGGCACGTTGATCATCACGAGCCTTCTGGCCGGAAGCTATCCCGCTTTTTACATCAGCAAATTTGAACCCGCCAGTATTTTAAAAGGCACCTTAAAATTTGGCGGTACCAATATGTTTACACGCGTGTTGCTTTGCCTTCAGTTTTCTATTTCCCTCGCAGGCATTGTATGCAGTTTTGCCTTTACAGACAATGCCGAGTTTCAGCGAAACTTCGATATGGGTTTTGATCGTAAAGGAGTGGTGTTTACCAGCGTAAACGGGCTATCGGAATATGAAACGTACCGAAACGCACTTGCTGAAAATCCAGATATTATTTCCATTACCGGATCGCAAACTCACCTATACGCCTCTGGTTTTAACGATCCTATAAAGCACGAAGACAAAGAAATTGAAGTTGATATTTTGGATGTTAGTGCCGATTACATTTCAACGATTGGTATACGATTGCTTAAAGGAAGAGACTTCGAGCCTGATTCTGAAACTGACCGGAAAGAATCTGTCATTATCACTGAAGGATTAGCAAAACAATTTGGGCTTACCGAGCCGATCGGTAAGGAAATTATTTGGCTCGATACTGTTAAGTATTATGTGGTGGGCGTAGTGCAGGAAATCTATACCAACGGATTGTGGGAAAAAACAGACCCCGTTATGTTTCGTTATGCTCCCAAAGATAAAGTAAACCATATTTTAGTGAAGGCAAATGCCGATAAACTAATTGATATCAATAAATTTATGGAAACGAAATGGAAAGCTCTCTTTCCTGAGAAGATATACGATGGCAACTACATGGATGACCAAATGATTGAAGCTGATACGGTCAATAAGAATTTGGTTAAGATGTTTAGCTTCTTAGGGCTGGTGGCACTCATGCTTTCCGTTACTGGATTGTTTACGTTGGTCTCGTTGAATATCATTAAGAAGATGAAGGAGATTGGTGTGCGTAAAGTGCTAGGGGCTTCTACATGGAATATTACGGCCGTAGTAAATAGGGAGTTTGCAATCATTCTATTAATTGCTAGTGTGGCTGGTGGATTTTTGGGATACTCGCTTTCTTCAGTCTTCATGGAAAGCATTTGGGATTATTATCAAAAAGTCAGTTTTGCTTCTATGATTATTGCCGCCACGATTCTTATTGTAGCGTCTATCCTTTCAATAGGCTATAAACTTTATAAGACAACCCGTTTAAATCCTTCTAACGTTTTGAGGGATGAGTAATTTATAGATTGAGTCAACCCCAACTAGCTAACTTTTCAACATGATTAAAAATTATTTACTGATTACCTTCCGCAACTTGATGAAAAACAAGTTGTTTATCATCATCAATGTTTTTGGCATGGGGCTCGCCATTGCGGTGTGCATCACGGCTTATTTGAATTGGCGCTACAGTGCAGATTGGGATATTGGCCACACGCAAGCAGATAAAATTTATCGAGTACAATTTTGGCGCGAGTTTCAAGGTAAGCGAGAGCGATACGGAATTATTCCCATGCCATTGGCTGGTTACATAAAACAAAATATAAAGGAGGTGAACAAGACCGTTCGTTACATGTCTTCATATTGTGATATGCGAATTGGCGAAGAAGTGTTTGGCGATCAGATGGTATTTGCCGATTCTTCTTTCTTCGATCTGTTTACGTTCGAACTAAAGTATGGCTCGTTTTCCGATTTTCATGACAAAGGAAAAGTTTTTATTAGTGATAAGATAGCCAAAAAATATTTCAACAAAGAAGATGTGGTGGGCAAGCCGCTCACACAAATTGTATTAGGCAAAGATGGCGTCAGAAGACCAAAGGAATTTGAGATAGGAGGAGTCTTTAAAAAGCCATCACAAAACTCAAGTTTTGATTTTGAGGTGATCACCCTCTTCGATAATTTTTGGGAGATTAACCTAGATACTGATTTATCTGAAACGAGTTGGAAGAAATGGGCGCACGTTTTATTTCTAAAAATTGACGATCCTAAGAAAGTAGATTTAGTTGCTCAACAATTACAACAATATGTTGAACCACAAAATAAAGCACGAGAAGATTTTAAAGTAGGTAGCTACTACTTAGAAAACTTTGTGGGCTTGATGAAACGAAACCGAGATAATCCACGACTCGATAGTGACTATTTGGGTGGAGGCATTCCGTCAGAGGCAATTACTGCTCCCTCCATCATGGCAGTACTACTTTTGTTACTGGCCTGTTTTAATTTTACCAATACATCCATTGCCATAGCGGGTAAGCGTTTGAAAGAGATTGGTATCAGAAAAGTAATGGGTGGAATGCGCATGCAGTTGATCCTTCAATTTTTAGGCGAAAATTTGATCTTGTGTTTCTTTGGATTGCTGGCAGGGCTACTCATGGCAGAGTGGCTGGTTCCCACGTATGACAATCTGTGGAATTTTATAGAGCTAAAACTTAGCTACACCGAAAATGCAGGGTTTCTACTGTTCTTAGTGCTATTACTAGTAGTTACAGCTCTCATCGCTGGCTCTTATCCTGCTTTCTATATTACATCTTTCGAGCCGGTAAGTATTTTGAAAGGCAAAGCAAAATTTGGAGGAACCAATTGGTTTACTCGAATACTATTAGGAGGCCAATTTGTGATTTCTCTTTTAGCCATCATTATGGGAGTAGCCTTTTATAACAATGGTGAGTTTCAAAAGAATTATGATTTAGGGTTTGCAAAATCAGGGGTGATATCTGCATGGGTAAATAATGAAGCGGGTTACAATACCTATCGCGATGTGCTCTCGTCTAACAAAGACATTCAGTTGATTGCTGGCACACGCCATCATGTGATGAACGGTTGGTACAATGACCCAGTAAAATACGAATCAATAGAGCGCGAAGTAGATATCATGGATGTAGGCGATGATTATGTAGAGGTAATGGATATGACTTTGTTAGCAGGTCGTAAATTTTTGAAAGATTCAGAAACAGATAGAAAAGAATCGGTGCTGGTATCAGAAGAATTTGTGAAAAATTTTGAGTGGAAAGATAATCCCATCGGGAAAAGAATTGTGTGGATGGATAGTATTCAACTTTACGTAATAGGTGTCATTAAAAATGTATACCCACGCGCATTGTGGGCGCCCATTCAGCCACTCATGGTGCGCTATGCTGCAAAAGATAAGTACCAGCAGTTAATTGTGAAAGCTGAACCCAAAAAAGTAGTATTAGTGAATGAGTTTATGGAGAAAAAATGGAAGGAGGTATTTCCCAATACGATTTATTCTGGGCGAATGATTGACCAAAATATGCAAGAATCAAATGAGATTAATACCAATGCATCTATCATGTTTTCTTTCTTAGGTTTTTTTGCAGCGCTTATGACAGGCATTGGGTTATACACCTTGGTGTCACTTAACATTGAGAAGAAAATGAAACAAATAGGTGTGCGCAAAGTTTTAGGTGCATCGGTAGGCAACATTGCAGGCGTAATCAACTTTGAGTTTATAGTTAATTTGGGTATTGCCACAGTGATCGGAGGAGCATTAGGATATTTTGCTGCAGATGCATTGATGGGATCTATTTGGAAGTATTACTTAAAGCTAAACTTTGCAACCTTGTTTGTATCCATTTCTTCGATGGTGCTGATCGCGATTATGGCGGTGGGCTACAAAACCATCAGTACAGCGATGCTAAACCCAACTAAGACGCTACGAGATGAGTAAATTTTTAACTTAAGAGCATCTCTAAAAACCTAGCTTTACGTCTTTGCGAGGGAGGAACGACCGAAGCAATCTCCAGTTTAGGCTACGAAATTCTGGATTGCTTCGCCCCGATAGTTATCGGGGCTCGCAAAGACGGGTCTATTTTTAAAGATGCCCTTAATTTTTTTACGATTAACGTAACATCGTCATTTCAATTAGCGTCTAACAGCCAAACCTATTTAGTGGGAATCTCTCGTAATTGTCTTTGAAGGCATGCATTGAAATCTAGTGACTTAATTTTTTCTATATGATAAAAAACTACTTAATCGTTGCGCTTAGAAATAGTAGAAAACACTCTTTCTATTCGGCTATCAATATTTTTGGGTTAGCCACCGGCCTGGCCTCAGCATTATTCATATTGATTTATATTGTTGATGAGCTCAGCTACGACCGATTCCATAAAGATGCTTCTTCCATTTATCGCATTGGTCTGCACGGCAAAATTGCCGGACAGGAAATTGAAACGGCTAGTTCTTGTCCACCGCTAGCTTCAACCATGGTGGCTGATATTCCCGGTGTTGAGTCAGCCACTCGAATCAACCGAAGAGACAATATGGTTTTTAAAAATGGCGATCTCTCCTTTACAGAAGATAAAATACTGTATGCCGATTCTAATTTTTTTCAATTCTTTTCTTTCAAATTGTTAGAGGGCGATCCAACAACGGCATTGAAAGCCCCGAATAGCATCGTGCTAACACCTACTTTGGCAGCTAAATATTTTAAAGAGTCTGCAGTAGGCAAGCTTATCACAGTAGGTAATCAAAATCAATCCTTTAAGGTTACAGGTATTGTTGCAGAGCCTCCGCATAATTCTCACTTTTCGTTTGCTGCGCTGCTTTCTACCAGTTCAGACAAGGACTATTACAACGCACCCATTTGGCTTAACAATGGCCTCTATACTTACTTTAAGAAAAATGAAGCTACGCATATTGGAGATATTGCTTCTAAGCTCAATGAAGTTACCGATAAGCACATTGCGCCAGAGGTAGAGCAGTTCATGGGGATTTCAATTGAAAAATTCAGAGAGGCCGGAAATGAGTATGGCTATTTTCCTAAACCGTTACTCGATTCACGATTGCGGATGACATGGAACGATGATATTCAACCACAAGGCAACGTTACCTATGTGTATGTGTTTGGCGGTGTGGGTGTTTTCATTTTGCTAATAGCATGTATCAATTTTATGAATTTGTCCACCGCTCGCTCGGCAGGTAGAGCCAAGGAAGTAGGTCTTCGCAAAACGTTGGGTTCAGTCCGTGCTCAAATGGTTGGGCAATTCTTAACGGAGTCTGTTATGTATGCGTTCTTTGCAACGATCATCGCATTCGTGCTCACGGTTTTATTATTACCTCAGTTTAATTTGCTATCGGGTAAGCAATTGCCATGGCTTACTATTTTTAATCCGATTGTTCTGCTCAGTACAATTGTTCTTACTATTCTCATTGGCCTTGTGGCTGGAAGTTATCCAGCTTTTTACCTAACCAGTTTTAGTGCCGTAGAGGTGCTTAAAGGGAAGGTGCGTGCGGGCTTAAAAAGCAAAGGCATTCGCAGTGGGTTGGTGGTGTTTCAATTTGCACTCTCGATCATCCTTATTATCTGTACCACTACGGTTTATCAGCAGATTGCTTTTTTGCGAGAAAGAAATGCAGGGCTCGATAAACACAATGTGCTGATTATTAATAACGCGGGTCGGTTGGGCACTAATCAACTTGCTTTTAAAAATGCCATTCAATCTAAGGCAGGTATCGAAAAAGTCAGTTTTACGAATAATGTTTTTCCGGGAGTCAACAACACCACGGCTTTTAGAAATTCCGTTACGCGCAAAGATCACATTATGGGAACTTACTTTGCCGATTACGACCATGCCGATGTGTTGAAATTTGAATTGGTGCAGGGCCGTTACTTTTCGCGCGACTTTCCATCCGATTCCTCAGCTGTAGTAATCAACGAGGCGGCCGCTCGCGAACTAGGATGGGATAAACCCCTGCAAGAGAAGTTGATTACGTTTGGTGGAGATCAAAGCAAGGGCATCATCACAGAAATCCCAATGAATGTGATTGGCGTGGTAAAGGATTTTAATTTTGAATCGTACAAAATGAAAGTACGGCCCATGGTCATTCGCATTACAGACAAATCAACAAATTTATTGGTGAGATATTCTGCCAAAGCAGATGTTGTGGTTGCTGATGCGACAAAATTATGGAAAGAATATGCTTCAGCAGATCCTTTTGAGTATGCATTCTTAGATCAAAATTTTGATGAACTCTTTCGTGAAGAGCAGCGCTTAGGTTCACTCTTTACTGTATTTACCGTACTCGCTATTTTTATTGCTACTCTGGGATTGTTTGCCTTGGCAGCCTTTACAGCAGAGCAACGAACCAAAGAGATAGGCATACGCAAAGCAATGGGTGCAAGTGTTTCAAGCATTACCACGTTGTTGTCTAAAGAGTTTACCTTGTTGGTAGTTGTTTCAATTGCGGTGGCAGTTGTGCCGGCTTACTATATGTTAGATTATTGGCTAGGCCAATTTGCCTACCGAGTTGAAATTACTTTTGCCATCTTTATCATTAGCTCATTAGCCGCCTTGTTCATTGCATGGATCACGGTGGGCTACCAAGCCTTCAAGGCCGCGCTGATAAAGCCAGTTGATTCGCTGCGAAGTGAATAGTGATAATTAGGTTATTCAGTATCATGTAACTGATTCAATTTTCATTTTGATAGTTTACACCAGATGGCCGAGGGATCAATATATTCATTCTGTCATTGAAGTGTTGTTTATATTTGTGGGTAAGGTGTAACTGAAAACAAACAACACTAGCAACCTGTAATATAATGCAAGACTTATTATTTGACTTTATATCTAAATACGTTTCGCTGTCCGAAGAAGAAAAGAACGCGATCGTTTCGTTAAATCTGTTCCGCTCGGTTAAGAAGGGAACGATTCTACTTCAGGAGGGCCAAAAGTCAAGAGAAAGCTACTTTGTTCTGAAGGGCTGCATTCGCACTTATTATCTAATCGATAGTGAAGAAAAAACAACTGCCTTCTACACCGAAATGGAAGCGTTAACACCTCCTAGCGTCATCAGCAAAACTCCGTCTGAATATTACATAAGCTGCATTGAAGACTGTATCCTTTTGGTTTCCAATTCGGATATGGAGGCAGAGGTTAACAGTAAGTTTCCAAAGTTTGAAATCATGTGTAGAAAATTATCGGAGGAGTTGTTGGCTAAAGAACGAATGGACTTTGATGAGTTTAAAACTTCTTCCCCAGAGCAGCGCTATTTAAATTTATTGCAATCGCGCCCAGATCTTATTCAGCGCGTTCCTCAGCACCAGTTAGCGAGTTATTTGGGCATTCAGCCACAATCATTAAGTAGGCTACGAGCAAGGATTCTGGAAAAAAAGAGCTAGGTCGTCTTTCTTAACTTAAGTGAACAAGATGTAGCATCGCGCCCATCTACTTTTGCATTATCGTTTTAATAACAAAAGACAAATATGCAAAATATGGTTTTAAATTTTGGACTTGCCTTAATGCTGGCAGGCAGCTTACAGGTAAAGGCACAAGAGGGAAAAAAAGAAAATACTTATAAAAAGTGGTTTGTTGGGAGTTCACTCTGGATGTTGGGAAATCTTGATCAAGTAAATAATCCTGAGTATGTGCAATTAAATGTTGGATATAGGATAACACCTAAAGATGTTATTTCCTTTAGATTTAAAAGATCTATTTATTCATTTCCCATAGGTCTTCCTTTTGGACCATCATTTGATAAACCGGGCGAAAACTATCCTGGCCATGGACGCATACTTGCACCTACATTAGGATACCAGCGGTTTTGGCGGAAAGGACTTTATTCATCTGTTTATGCATTGAATGCCTTTGAAAAATATTTCGATCAGAGTAAACGAGAGATTGGAAATGGATACACATTATATCTGGACTTCTATTTGGGTTACCAGTTTAAGTTTTTTAAAAACAGGTTCTTTTTTGAACCATCTATTGGGGTATCCTACTGGCCAGTAAGAACGAATGTGCCAGAATCTTTTAAAGCAGTGGAAGGCAAATGGCCTAACTACTTTATTCAACCTGGGTTTGATTTTGGATTTAACTTTTGATACATATTTAATAATAAATAATTACTACCATGAAGAAAATTGGCATTTATTCCTTGTTCTTATTGCTCGCGGCATTCCTTAATTCCTGTGGCATCAACACGGCCTTTGTTACCAACCATAACCAAAACGCCACCGAGGTGCACTTAAGTGAGAACAACTTCAAAGTAATAGATCAGGTGAGTGCAAGTTCAGAGACGTCTTATATACTGGCGATTGGAGGCATGAATAAGATACAATTGTATGAAAATGCGTATTCAGCGATGATGAAGAAAGCCAACTTGCTGAATGGATCCAAAGCGATTATCAATGTGATGACGGAGGAGCAGGTTAGTGGCTTTGCTCCTTTCTATGTCAGAAGAACGATTACCGTGAGTGCGCAAGTAGTTGAATTTACAAGGTAAGTTCACAGAAATGAATACACAAAATATATTGGAAGATATCAGAGTCAGTGTAAAACTGAAGCTTGCTACGCTGTGGGCGAGTTTTATGTTTCTCTATATTTACGTTGATTATTTCCATTTATATATGCCAGGCTCCATAAAAGATATTTTGGCAGGGAAAGTATATGTGTTTGATATTTCTTATTTCTTTCTACTGATAGCGATGTTCTTTGTAGCCATCCCAACGCTTATGATTTTCCTTTCTGTTGTTTTGCCAGCCAAAGCTAACCGCTGGACAAACATAATCGTGGCTACGGTATTTATTCCTTATATGTTGTTCAATTTAGCAGGAGAGGCTTGGATACACATGTATTTTGCGGCAGCGGTAGAGATTGTTCTTCTTTGTTTAATTATCCGTTATTCATTAAAATGGCCACATATTGAAGAATGATATGAGGTGCTAGCAATTAAATAAATTAGATAAAAGCCTTCTATGCTATTTTTCGCTACTCGAGCTGAGTAATTAATTTCGGGTCTGTAGGAACACAGTTTGATGGGTTAGAGTGATCTGTGCAACTAATAAGTACTCTTTAAACAGAAAATTTAATTGAACTTAATATCTTAATTCTCCTCCTTGGTGTGCGCTCTCACAGATCATTTTCCACCATTACAGTAAAAGTAGAGAGTCGGGTTTGTGGGGACACCGAGGAGAAAATTAAAGTCCAACACCACTCATCAAAATCTAGCCTCTTTAAGTAACCTGCAATAGCGGTATTTCAATTTTCTCTGATTACTTTTCTCTTTCAAAACATAACCTATGAGAAAGTACTATCTGTTATTGACGGTATTGTTGGCATCACAACTACTGTTGGGTCAGTCAATCGAACCCAAAACATTTTCTAATTTAAAATTTCGATTCATTGGGCCAGATGGCAACCGCATGATTTCGATTGTGGGCGAGCCGGGCAACCCGATGGTGTCTTATGCAGGCGCAGCCAGTGGCGGCATTTGGAAAACGGAAGACATGGGTACAACTTGGAAATCTATTTTTGATGATACCGAAGATTCTTCCATTGGTGCGTTGGCCATCGCGCCTTCCAATCACAAACAAGTATGGGCCGGCACAGGAGAAACGTTTCTAATTCGGCCCGCGCATGCAGTGGGCAATGGTGTTTATAAATCTAGCGATGCGGGAAAAACGTGGAAACATCTTGGGCTTGAAAAGACATTTCGTATTAGTCGTGTAATTGTACATCCTACTGATACTAATACAGTGTACGTAGCATCGCTTGGTCATACGCATGGGTCGCAGCAAGAGCGTGGCATTTACAAAACAACCGATGGTGGAAAAACGTGGGAGCGTGTATTTTTTGTGAATGAAAATACGGGCTGTGCTGATTTGGCTATCGACCCGAAAAATCCAAATGTGCTATATGCGGCTATGTGGGAGGTGGAAATTAAAACTTGGAAGTTGAATAGTGGGGGAGTGGGCAGCGGAATCTATCGAACCAAAGATGGCGGAAAAACATGGGAGCCGCTTCGCAACGGAATTGAAAGTGGGCCTACGCATCCGGTCGGAAAAACTTCTGTGGATGTCGCATACTCCAATCCAAAAGTTGTGTATGCATTGGTGGAAGATAAAGAACCGAGACTCTATCGCTCTGAAGATGGGGGCGACAGTTGGAAGCTGATGCATAAACATCACGGCATGGGTCAGCGTGCTGGTTATTATACTCGGCTGCGAGTTTCTACGGCAGATGAGAATACTGTTTATACCATTTCGGTCGGGATTATGAAAACAACGGATGGTGGAAAAACATTTGATAAAAAATTTAACCAGTGGGCACCCGGTGGCGATAATCACGATATGTGGTTCGATCCAAAAGATGGCAAGCGCATTTTGTGTGCACACGATGGTTGTTTGAACATGACATTCAACGAAGGCAAAACATGGAGCAACATTAACTTGCCCATCGCGCAGATGTACCATGTGGCAGTTGACAATCAAGTACCCTATTATGTTTATTCCAACAGGCAAGACGGTTGGAGTTACCGTGGACCGAGTCGGTACTTGGGCGGATGGAACATTCCGCTAGGTGCATGGCATGGCGTGGGTGGTTGCGAGAGTGGTTTCGCACAGCCAGATCCCTTTGACAATACAATCGTGTGGAGCGGCTGCTATGATGGAGGTTTGGATGTATTTGATTTGAAAACCATGCACCCTCGCGATGTGCGTGTGTGGCCGCAAACACAAATCGGCTCGAAACCAGCAGATGCCAAATATCGCTGGCATTGGAATTTTCCCATGGTGCTTAGCAAGCATGTGAAAGGCCGCGTATGGGTGGGCAGCCAGTTTGTGCATGAAACCAACAACGTGGGTCAAAGTTGGAATGTGATTAGCCCCGACTTAACGACCAACGACAAAACGCATCAACAAAACTCGGGCGGCATTGCCAATGATAATTTGATGACGTGGGACGGCTGCACACTGTATTCGATGTCCGAATCTCCCGTCAAGGAAGGCGTATTGTGGACAGGCAGTAACGATGGTCAGGTGAACGTAACCCAAGACGGTGGCAAAACATGGACGAATGTTTCTGTGAATATTCCGGGTTTACCTAAGTGGGGAACTATTCGAAACATCGATGCATCTAATTTCGATGCGGGTACTTGTTACCTTTCGGTGGATGCTCATCACGTGAATGATTTTGGTTCGTATGTTTTTAAAACTAATGATTTTGGAAAAACGTGGACTCGGTTGAAAATCGAATTGCCCGCTTCGAACTCCAATTTCGTGAATCAAGTAAAAGAAGATCCTGCCAAGCAAGGTTTACTGTGGTTAGGCACTGATAAGTCGTTGTACTTTTCTCCAGATGATGGCAAGAACTGGATTCACCTAAAAAATAATTTACCGCCTGTTCCGATTTACGGAATTGAAATCCAAAAAAACTTTAGAGACTTGGTAGTCGGTACATATGGAAGAGGGATTTATATTTTAGACGACATCACACCTATTCGCGAGTTTAGCGAACAAGTTCAAAACCAAGAAGCGCATTTGTTTTCGTTGCGCAATACCTACCGATTTCAAGATGTGAACGGAATTAAAACAGAGAACAGTTTTGTGAATGGACAAAATCCGCCAGATGGAGCGGCCATTTCTTATTACCTGAAAGAAAAATCGAAAGACAGTGTAGAACTGCTGGTGTACAATTCACAAAACGAGTTGATACAAAAACTAAAAACAAAAAATCAGCCCGGCCTTCAACGCGTGTGGTGGAACTTGCGCTTGCAAGAACACACGATGCCCAAACTGCGCACACGACCAAAGGGTAAAGAGTGGGTAGAGTTAGATGAGAAGGGCGAACGTAACTTATTCATTCCTGATTTGGACATTGGCCCAGGCCTCACACCACCCATGGTACCCGTAGGAAGTTACACCATCGTTTTGAAGGCGCATGGAAAAGAATTCAAACAAAACGTATCACTACTTAAAGACCCCAACACAAAAACGAATAGCGAGAGCATGGCCAAGCAATACACACTTGGCGTGAAATTGTACACCTCTACCAAAACAGCTTTGCAATTGATTGATGATATGGAAAAAATGAGGGCTACATTACTCTCCAAGAAAGCCGATAAAAAAGCAGCTGCGCTCGAAGAAAAAATCTATCAACTAGAGGCAGTGATTTTTGACATTAACCAAACCGGTGCGCGCTGGGATATTTTTAGAAGTGGTGCGCAAGTATTGGAGCGGCTGCTCGCCCTCGGCAAGGAAAGTCAGGTGTTCAGTGCCGATGCTCCGCCTACCGACCAGCAGAAGGAAGTATCTGAACTTATTATAAAGCGATTGGAAGAGGTGCAGAGTCAATTTGAGTTAATTCGTAAAAGCCCAGAAATCAAGCAATTAGAGAATAAAAAGTAGCCCAATGTTAAGTTTTTTTAGCTTCTTGGTAATCTTAAGGTAACACTCTACTTTTGCACCATAACACATTAAAATTTATGGAAAAGCTCATATTAAAAGGAAAAAAAGAAGTAAAAAACCTGCTTAAAGATTCGATGCACCAAACGATTCAGGCGATAGGGGTTTCAAAATCATCAAAAAAAACGGACAAAGTAGTGAAGCGCAGTGCCAAGAAATTAGCAGGCGTTGTCGCTAAACAATTAAAGAAAGAGAAGAAGAAAATTTCTAAGGCCATAAAGAAGTCTGATACGAAAAAGCAAAAAGTGGCGATAGCCTAATACTCTTAATTAATTTTTGTTAAAAGCGTTGGAGGAACCTCTAACGCTTTTTTTATGGTCACTTACTCGCGATTTATATTTTAGAAAACACAATTGAAGGGCTGTTGTTAATCAATCATGTCGCAGACTACCACCATCACATTCTTTAAGTTCAATACTTTCTCAGCAAAATTATGGAGTTTGTCTATGATGCAATTGGCCCATCCTGAATTGAAGAAAGTGCAAGGCCAAACGTTTTATAAACTGATGGGTAGCGGTCGCGGCTTGGGCTTCAACGCATTCCCCGATTGGTCTACGTACGTGCTTTTACAGGCGTGGCAAGATGAAACAGCTGCTCAAGATTTTTTAGATAGCTCAAAAGTAATGAGGGCTTATCGCAAGCGGGCAATCGAAGTGTGGACAATCTATTTGAAAAATAGTTCTTCGCATGGTCAATGGAGTGGGAGCAATCCTTTTCAGGTTGGAGAACCATTGCCAACAACAGAATTGATTTGTGTGCTCACGCGGGCGACCATAAGATGGAATAAGATCATTCCGTTTTGGCGATACGTGCCAACTTCGCATCAACCATTAAAAAATGATAGTGGACTGATTTATACAAAAGGAGTTGGAGAATTTCCCATCGTTCAAATGGCTACGCTCAGTATTTGGAAAGACATGGATTCGCTGAACAATTTTGCGTATGGCAGTAAAGAGCACCGGGAAGCAATCCACAAAACAAGACAATTGAATTGGTACAAAGAAGAACTCTTCGCGCGATTCAAACCCTATAAATCAGTTGGAGCCTGGGCTGGGAAAAATCCACTTCCCCAACTTTCTTAAATTTCAGTTGACGCGTTTGGCTCTTGAAGACCTGCCTGCAGAAAGTAAATTTTTTGAATCCTCACGATCTTGTAATTACGAAAATATTTTTTTGAAGAGCGCACGCATAAAAGGCCAACGTGAAAAAGAGTTCATGATTATAAATTCTTCAACACGTGTAGTCTCTTCATCGAGGAAGGCTAGTATTTTGTGCGCCTCATTTTTACGGTACATGGTTTCAAACAAGCCTACGCCCAATTGGTTGTGATGATACAGCACATCGATAAAGAGTGTATCGTATTTCCGAAATAAGGTATTAACCAATTTATAGCTTGGCAATCGGTTATTCTTGATATTATCTACAATGCGTTGACTGTACCGTTCTGCATTTTTAAATGAATAACCCGAAGCAGGTTTTACCCAGCCACCGGCAGTTCCAATTTTTGTTAGGTGTTGATTATTATCCTTGTGGAAGGGATAATCGCTCATTGGGATTACTCCTTTTTCCCTGTTTACGATTTTATACTTTTCAAGTTTTAATATCTCTTTCACATACCTACTCAGTAAGTTTTCATAAATTTCATCTTCAACCAACGATGGAGAAAAAAAAGTAAATTCAATCAATGCCATTTTTGGGTTGATAGGGAGCACGTAAGTAAAGCAAGTCGTATTAGGCACTGTGATTCTAAAATCCATCATCACAAAAGACGTATCGTCAAAAACATCTTCATCCGTTTCGATTATCCAACCTTTGAAATGCTGAAGTAATCGAGTGTAGTTATCTGTTGAATTATAAAAGTTGGGAGTGATGCGACTGTCAAATACATGCTTTGCTAGGTACGCCTGTCCATTAGTTTCTATTGTGGTGATTTTATCGCATAATATATTTCCGACTTCAACATTTACCCATGCAAAATTGGATTTCTTTCGTAATTCATTTTTCGTGTAAGTGTAAAAATCAAACGAGGCCAACATCTTATACCGATACGCACCCATGTTGAGGTTAATCTGTTGATCGGTAGCCATGAATTGCGCCTGATCCCAAATTTTTGTGGCGATACCATCCCATTTGCCAACTCCTTTTTCCCAAAAACACCACGTTTTGTCGTTTACATCTTTTTGTGATTTTTCAAGAAGTAGAATTTTTTTAGAGTCGAAGAATTTATCCGTAGCCATGGCCATTGCTAAATGCAAACCGGCCGCGCCTGTTCCAACTACGGCATAATCATAACTGGTGGAATCCATAAAAATAGATAAAGAATAGAAGTTGGGCTGCGTAAAGATGAAGAGAAAAAGTGAAATCACCTTTGATTTTAGTTCGGTGATAGACGAAATGCAAAAATAGAGAGACCGTAAACCACGCAACGTAATTGCGGAACGGAGCTGCACCCGAAGCCCAAATCCAAAAATCGAAGGGAGGCGCGGATACTTCAATGAAAAAATCCATGAACACCATCAGCGCTGCGCCCACTAAAATTTTGGCATAAAATGAATTGATCCATTTATCAGCAAGGGTGGCAGTGGCAAGAATCAAGATGGCCCAGTTAACACCAATCAGCAGAGGTACTCCATCTAGTTTTACGCCAAGATTTTTTCCGTACTCGTAAACCCCGAATAAGAAACCATAATGCACACCAATCCATTCGATCAGCAAACTGAATAAAAAAACTAAGAGAACAACTGCTATTTTTTTGAAAGAGTCAATCGGGAAATGAATAACCAGCAATAGCGATGTAATAATAAGATTGAGCGGAGTCTTAGTAATAAACCAATCGTAATGACCAATTGAAATACCGATAATGGCCGATATCTGAAATAACCAAATAGTGAAAATCGAAATCGACTTAACATCAATTTTTTTAAATGCTACGATCATGCCTTCTCAATTTGTTCGGTTGCGATTTTAGCCGATAAGAGACAGAGGGGAATTCCGCCACCAGGGTGAACAGAGCCACCGCAGAAGTACAGATTTCTGAATTGACTCGAAAAGTTGGGATGCCTTAAGAATGCGGCAAACTTAGAGTTACTCGAAGTTCCATACAGCGATCCTTGGTGCGATTTTGTTTGCGCCTCGATATTGATTGGATCTAAAATATGTTCGGTTAAAATTAGTTTTTCAATATTGGTGTCAAGCACTTTGTTAATTTTGGCAACAATATTTGCTCTTGCTTTTTTAATCAGTTCAGACCAATCTTGTCCAACATTACCAGGGGCGTTGATCATCACAAACCAATTTTCACAACCTGCGGGTGCATCGGTAGCTTCTTCTTTGCTGGTAATGTTGATATAGATGGTAGGGTCAGCGTGAAGTTTTTTGTTTTTAAAAATTTCCGCAAACTCTTCCTGGTATTGTGCAGAGAATAGAATGTTGTGTAGGTCAAGCTCATGAAAGGCTTTGTTGATTCCCCAATAAAATATGAGTGCCGAACTCGATCGTTCTTGCTTCAATATTTTGGTGGGCTGTCGGGCTGTTTTTAATAAATGTTTGTAGGTAGAAAATACATCCATGTTAGAAACAACTACATCGGCAGCATAGGTGTTTTTTGAAGTGGTTACACCGGTAACCGATTCCTGTTCATAATGGATTGCAGTAACTGCTTCATTAAACTGAAAGTTTACACCAACTCGCTGAGCTAGTTTAAAAAGACTTTGCGAAATTTCATGCATGCCTCCCTTTGGATGGAATGTGCCATAGTGCATTTCTAAGTGCGGAATCATCGACATGATACCGGGTGTTGAATAGGGTGAAGAACCATTGTAGGTAGCATACCGGTTGAAAAGCTGCACTAATTTAGGATGCGGGAAGTAATGCTCATTTACTTCGTTAAGTGTTTTGTTAATATGAAGTTTTCCCGCTTGCACTAAAGACTGGATCGTCTCAAAAGACAAATAAGTACTCCACTTGTGCAGCGACTTATTTAAAAAGATATCAGCGGTAAGATCATACTTCTCTTTGTTTCTAGTTAGGTATTGATGAATAGCAGGAGCAG
This sequence comes from Cytophagales bacterium, assembly GCA_013298505.1. GTDB lineage: Bacteria > Bacteroidota > Bacteroidia > Cytophagales > Cyclobacteriaceae > ELB16-189. The sequence goes on along the minus strand of JAAFHY010000016.1, from coordinate 19,877 downwards.
GAGTATCGAACTTTTGAGAAGCCTGTTTAACAAATTTTTCTTTATCGGCCGATACAGAAAACACAGTCCCATCATTCCAAAAGTAATTGCAGACAACTTCCTTTTTAGAATAGTTAAAGTGTTTGCGCGGGTCAATACCATGCAGAAGAAATAATTCATCTACCAAATGCGGCATGGTAAATAGCGAGGGGCCTAAATCAAATCGAAAGCCTTGCTGGCTGATGGCGTGAAGTTTACCACCCGCGTATGCGTTGGCTTCAAAAACAGTAACCTCGTAACCTATGTGTTTAAGCCGAAGGGCACTGGCGATGCCCGCAATGCCCGAACCGATAACAATTGCCTTCTTCATTAAACTAAAACAACGAGACTATAGAACTTCAATTTTTTAACGTTCAGAAAAGAAACTGTTTTTGAATGACACCACCAATTGCTTTATTCATAGATACCACCAGGGTATCAAGACACTAAGTTTTACTGCCTCGCCTTTAAAAGAATTTTTCTAAATGCTTCTATGCCCCGGTGGTAAAATCATTTACTGTGTCTCTTGCCTGTCTTTCTTCAACACAAATTTCTTCGGCTCAAATTTCTTGGGCGCATACAGAAATCCGAATGCTTCGCAGTTTTCTTTGGTGTGTTTGGCATGGTGGATGTAGTGCGCGTGCATCATCCGTTGCAAATACGTACTTCTTTTTTTAGGTATCCATTTCACCCGCTGGTGTACGATAATATCATGAAACACCAAATAGAAAATGCCATAGCACAAAATTCCAATCCCAATCGAAAATAAATACGGACTTGGATAGACAGATGTAGAAATAACAAAAAGAACAATCGAAGGAATACTAAATACAACAGCAAACAGATCATTACGCTCTAGCGCATGGTTGTGCACACGGTGGTGCGAGCGATGCCACGTCCATAAAAATCCATGCATCACATACTTGTGCGTAAACCAAGCCACCGCTTCCATGAAAAGGAACGTGCCGATAGTGATTACTGAACAAATTATAATCGTAAACCAATTCATGCCTTTGTCTTAGCGTAACTCTGCACGTACTATTTAGCGAACGTAGCGGTTAAGTTTTGAACCGTACAGATCGCAGAGGTTCGCAGAGAATTTATCGTTTAGTTTTAAAAAACTCCTCCAACACCTTATACCGATGCTCAAAAATACGATTTACCTCTTTGCCCACAAAAATCCAGTGCGCCAGCCGTCCAATCCATCCATAGCCAATGGCATAGTTCACCTCGTCAGTCATTTCTACACCGCCCGGCACTTCTTTAAAGTGATGCTGGTGGTGCCACAGCGCATACGGCCCAAAACGCTGTTCGTCAATAAAATGCAGCGGCTCTTTTACCTGCGTGATTTCCGTTACCCAATGCAACTTAATGCCAGGTATTACACTTACATTGTAGCGAATGATCTGCCCTGCGTAGGCCTTATCGCCACCCGAAATGTATAAAATCTCAAAGCCCATGTGCTCGGGCGTAATCTTCGATAGGTTTTTGGGCGTAGAGAAAAAATCCCAAGCTTCTGCCAGCGTAATGGGCAAAACCTGCGTGCGCGTAAGGTTGTAAATCTTCATGCCACTAAAACAGCAAAAACAGAAAAGAGTTTATTGATGGCGGCCTGCCGCGCGGGGCGTTTGCCGACCAGATAGGCAGTGGCACCGCGCTATCCGGTACAAGCTCCCTCGTTGAAGTGCGCGGTAGTTTAGTACGAGCAGAGCCTCGGGAGGCTTTCCACTTCCCAGCCTGCCGAAGCGACATTGCAGGAAGGTATCGCTGGCCGACTTGCCTACCGAAACAGTTTAGTAATGGTAAATGTCCTTATTTTATTTCTCTGATTTGAGAGTTGCTCAAAGCCAGTAACAGTTTGTGGATATCGGAAAATTCTTGACAGGGAGTTGCTTATATTTGGGAGTTGCCAGCAATGCATTTTCAAAGTTCGGACTAGTAAGAAATGAGAGAAGTTTATAGACTCAAAAAAGGGACTCTCGAGTCGACCGACATTAAACTACCAATTGATTTCGGACTAGTATACGAAGACGATGGGACGTTCATTGTTGATGTTTACATAAATGAATCATTCAATCTGTCAGAGTTCTCAAAAAGAAGATATGATGAACAAGACACAACATCATTCAATTGTCATTGCAAAACAGATAAGAACAATAAGATTGAAATCACGACTCTTCATTTTACAATGACAGTTCCTTACGAATCAAAGATTTCAATGATTTGTTATGGTTCGATAACGCACACAGAGTTAACAGACTTCCCCACAACTCCAGATGAACTGACAGAAGAACCCCACAAGTTACACTACTTGGAATTAGAGGGACTAAAAATGACTTTCACTGATGTTACAGAACAAATAAGGGCGAGAGGTGGGGAGAAAATTAGCGATGGTAAAGACTTAAAACGCGACCATACACGAGCTTTATTAGTGGCTGAAAGGTTTCCTTACAATCAAGTTTTTTACAAGGACAGTAATTCTGACAATATTATTGTTGAGTTTCCTAATAACTCAAATAACACTCTTTTATACAAAACATTTATTGAATTAAAAAGGGATTACGTTTCAGCTCTCTCATTTCTAAACGGAGCAGAAGTTAAAGTAAGAGCTGAATTCACTGGATATTATTACAGTGTAGGTAAAATAGATTCCCAAATTTCCATAACATATTCGTTCAAGAGAGTCGTAAACGGACGACACAACGACTACATACCTTTAAGAAGTCATCTCAACATTGGACAAAATATCTTAAACAGATTTTTTATTTTCAGTTTTGACAAATACCGCGAATGGAACAAAGCTTTGGATTTGAATTCAATCGTATTCTATTTGTCGAATGCAGAACAGTCTAAAGGTATCGAGGATAGATTCTTCATTCAAATCATTGCGTTTGAAAGATTAGCTGCAAAGTATGTGGACACACTTAACGAAAAAGAAGCCTTTGCCTCCGACCCGGAAAAATTCGAAACTGTAAAAGGACAGATTCTTGATGTTATTGAGCGGCATAAGGGCATTTTTGGAAAGCACATAAATTCTATTAAAGGGAGGATTGGAGACTTAAACATCGTAAGAAGAAAAAGAACTGAGGAGAAATTCCTTTCAATGATTGAAGATGCGAAAGTTGATCTGACCCCTGACCTTGAAAATCTTGTGAGAGTAGTTAGACATAATGCCATTCACAAAGGTGAAATTGGACAAGCAGACGACATAGTTAAAAACTGCATATTACTCGACCAATTATTAAGAGACATTATTCTCAATTTAGTAGAGTATGAACGAGGCAACGAAAAAAAGTAGGTTAAATGCACTGCTGGCAACAATGTATTTGCGTCAAGCGGGGTTGACGCGTAATCCAACGTTTTCGTATCTTTAATGCGTTCGGTGTCGGGGACACCACGCGGCTTCGAAAGCCCCGCTCGAACGCAAATACTCACGTTGGTGGCAATGTGGCCGGACAAATTTTCCAACAAACAGGTTAAATTGCGAAATATCTCCTGAGAAATTAAAATTAGCAGGGACAAAACAACACATAAAATGAAGAAGGAAACACCACAAATTAGAAAAATTGAACTTTCGTATAAAGATAAAGAATTTGAAATTGAATACTTTTTTCGCAAAGGACATAAGGAGACCATTTTATTTATTCATGGACTGGGTGGTGCCAAGGAGAATTATTTGGAATCATGTAAGTCAGATTCATTAGCTGACCACACACTCATTTGCTTTGATAATCCAGGAACTGGAAATTCAACATACTATGACGACTTTCTCCTTGACGTTGATGATCTGACATCGATCACTTCGCTTTTTATTGAGCACCTAAACATTGCGAAATTTATCCTTTGTGGAACAAGCATGGGTGGACTAACGACTTTGTTATATTTGAAACGAGGCGGACTTGCTAAAGTAAAGGGGTACATAAACATTGAAGGAAACCTAATGCTTGAGGATTGTATGTTTTCGAGTAAAGTCGTTACGTATGACTATGATACCTTCAAGAATAAAATATTCCCGAACACCATTGTTGATATGAAAAGTAAAGGCAATACGGGGTATCATATTATTGCCAATAATTTGCAACTAAATACAAACATAAAATCATACTACAATTACAGTTTTCAAACCGTAGGGTATTCATCGACAGGAGAATTGCTAAAACAATATCTAGCAATGGAAATTCCCAGAGTATTTATTTATGGACAGGAAAATAGTTCACTTTCATACATTCCAAATCTTCTAGGGAACGGCATGAACATTAAAGAAATTTCTGATAGTAATCATTTTGTTTTTTACGACAACCCGAAAGAACTTTACGATGCAATCGGTGACTTTGTTAATGAATTAATCAAATGAGTGACGATCGTTAGACGCAAATATCTTCTTAGCTTTGAGATGAAACACACGTTTATAAAGGAAGCGAACAGAAGGCCACACAGCCACCAACAAAATGCTTCTGCAATAGCGCGGTGACGTGTAAGCTATAAGTGTTATCTTCGTTCAACGTTTGGTTTCGGGGACAGGCCGCGGCTTCGGAAGCTCCCTACTGCGCAAACACAAACGGTCTGTGTCATTTTCAAACGACTCTAACTTCAACTAAATTTTTTTAGCTACAACTTTCAAGGTTTTGGATACATTGATCGTAGTTATCGCCAATAAATTTGCATCACTATTTAATAAAAAAAAGAAAATATGAATTTAGCAGGTAAAATAGCGATTGTAACAGGCTCAAATACAGGCATAGGATATGAAACTGCCTTGGACTTATACAAAAAGGGAGCAAAAGTATATGTTGCTTGTCGTAATCAAGAAAAAGCACTTTATGCTATCGAAAGAATGAAGGCAGACGGTGGAACAGGCAAATTAGTTTATGAACAGCTGGATTTGGCAAGCTTGCGCTCTGTAAAAACTTTTGCTGACAATGTGATAAAAGCTGAATCAAAACTAGACTTGTTGATTAACAACGCTGGGATTATGATTCCGCCACAATCAAAAACTGAGGATGGCTTTGAAATTCAGTTTGGAGTAAACTTCGTAGGTCATTTTGCACTTACAGGCCACTTATTTAATTTGTTAGAAGCAACAAAAGGTTCAAGAGTAGTAACCCTAAGCAGTATTGCTCATAGAGGTGCAAAAATTGATTTTGATAATTTCTGTTTAGAAAAAGAATACCAAAATTGGAGAGAATACGGACAAAGCAAATTGGCAGATATAATTTTCGCCCTTGAATTTGAAAAGAGACTTAGAAAAAATGGCAACCAAATTATATCTTTAGCTGCACATCCAGGTTTCAGCGAAACAGATTTACAAAAATACATGGATAAGAATATGCTCGCTTCACTCGAACTTATGACTGCCAAAGAAGGTGCTCAGCCTACAATAGCCGCTTGTTTACATGAAGATTCTAAAGGAGGCCAATATTGGGGACCCGATGGACACAATGAACAAAAAGGGAAACCAGCTTTGGCAAAAATTGATACAGCCGCATTGGACCAAGCCATCAATGCCAAACTATGGGATTGGGCTAAGGACACGACAAAAGTAAATTTTCCTTTCTAATTTGTTAGAGTAACAAAAATTGGGTGAGCTATAACCAGTAGTAACTTCACTAACTTTGGGAAGATGTCCATTCCAACAAGACTAAAGAGCATCAACGAGCTTCATCGCTTCAACAACATAGCTCCACCTAATCATCCTTTAATTAGTTTGATAGATTATAGCGAAATAAAACCAACACCTGTTAACAATGAATTGAAATGGGTACAAGAATTTTATACTATTTCTATAAAACGAAATGTAGTAGGTAAATATCGTTATGGCCAAGAATCGTATGATTTTGATGAGGGACTAATGACTTTTTTTTCGCCAGAGCAAGTGATTTCGGTTCAATTGATAGAAGAAGATTTGAATAGTAAACCGTCAGGATGGATTTTGGCCGTCCATCCTGATTTTCTATTTGGTGCCTCTTTGGCAACCAGCATAAAAAAATATTTATTTTTAAACTATTCAGTTCGAGAGGCACTTTTTTTATCCGAAAAGGAAGAGAAGACCATCATTGAAATACTTCAAAATATGAGGGGTGAATATCAAACTAACCTTGATCAGTTTAGTCAACATATAATTATAAGTCAATTAGAATTATTACTTAATTATGCCGAGCGATTTTATCAGCGACAGTTTTTGACTCGCAAAATTTCTAATCATCAACTAGTAGATAGATTGGAATTACTTTTGGAAGACTATTTTAAAAGTGAAAATGTTTTTGATAAAGGCTTGCCTACAGTTCAATTTATTTCGCAAAGCTTGAATCTCACAGCAGACTATTTAAGCACGATGCTAAAAAGTTTAACAGGACAAACAACCCAACAGCATATACATACTAAATTAATAGAAACCGCTAAGGTAAAATTAGCTACTACCAATTTATCCGTAAGCGAAATTGCGTACGCATTGGGTTTTGAACATTCGCAATCATTCAACAAGTTATTTAAATCCAAAACCAATCTAACCCCGTTGGAATTCAGAGCTTCATTTAACTAAAAAAGTAAGCGCGCAAAACGGGCTTGACAAATCTATTGATTCAGTGCTCTGCAAACACATCTGTGGTTAATTAAAGTTTGGTTCTTCGCATCAACATTTGTGGCGAAAAATCGCCATCTTCGTCAAGTTCAAAAACGGTATCGGTTATTTAAAAAGACATCCAAAATGAAAACTAGCCATATTAGCAAACATGAAATTTTGAAGGGGGAAGAGGTAGTAGGTCAAGACATCAGAGAAGGAGTCTTCAATCTCATAAAGACCGACTTCCCCGATTTTGACAAAGGCGACAGTATATCAATAGCTGAATTGAACAAATACAGACGGCTTTATCTGACCTCATTGATAACGCAAGAAAAAGGTGAAATGGCAGTAATTGATAAGGACGTGATGGAAGCAATTAAGAACAACTCCATTCTTTCTGAAAATATACAAGAAGAAATAGAAGCAGAGCTCACTTTCGGACAGCGAATTGCCGATAAGGTAGCTGCATTTGGTGGTAGTTGGATTTTTATAATCATATTTTTTTCTTTCATACTGATTTGGATGCTCATTAATAGTTGGTTTCTTGCCACAAAACCATTTGACCCGTATCCTTTTATTTTATTGAACCTCATCCTTTCCTGTTTGGCTGCTATTCAAGCACCAATTATTATGATGAGTCAAAACCGACAAGAGCAAAAAGATCGGCAACGGGGCGAACACGATTATAAAATCAATCTAAAAGCAGAACTTGAAATAAAGTTATTGAGTGAAAAAATGGACCACCTACTGGTTCATCAAAACAAAATACTATTAGAAATTCAAGAAGTTCAGACTGACTATCTTGAAGACTTAATGAAAGAAATTAGAATAAAGAAGAATTAGAAAATAGCAAACAGAATGTAATCCCAATGCCTCATTTCTTATTCAGGCTTCAGCATTATTATTTTTCCGTTTTATTTCAACAGTATTTTTTGTTTACAGTTAGTTATTATTAATCAGGCATACTATCCAAGCCTGACAGTTTTTATAAAGCTCGTATAAATTTGGTGCGTGTGAAGCTAGTAGTCAAATTACCGAAAGGAAGTTCATCCTAGTTGTGCTAATCGGGCATCCCTATTTTTAAAATTAAACGATGATTGTGTACCAGATACGAACTGTGCAAAATGACTGCGTACTTTATTTGGATGGATGCCCATACGATGAATGAGCTAACCATAGGCTTAACATTGATGACTGTGGTAATGATGGTTCGAGTGGCTTTGGAATGGATGAGCGCGAGCCGATTTAAAAAAATCAATCCTGACCAATCGCTGACAGCGTACAGCACAAAGATGCAAGGCTACTATGCGTGGAGAAAGAAAATCCACACACTATTTATCCCCATTATTTACATTCTATATGTAATTGGTTTTACATTCCTGCTTCCAGCTTTCAAGGCCAACCTATCACATGGTATGTATCTTTATTGTGTGATAAGCGGCTATGGGTTCTTAGCTGCCTTTGCTTTATTTCTGATTCGGATTTTAAGAAGGGAGATGAAACTGTTAGAGTTTTTGCGGGGACTGAATTAAGATTTTCATTCTGTCCTTTGTATTTTAATTCTCTCTGCCTCTGTGGTAAATTTATAACCGCAGAGGACGCCAAGAACCACACAGCTACTTTGATGGACTTAATAGCGAATAATATTCTTCGCCATCTTTGGAAAAATCAATCCATGAAGGGGCAGCACCGAATACCAATACAATCTGCCCCAAATACCGAGTGGGCGAAACGTGGCAGTTTGAAATAGAATCTTTTCTCCTTCGCTTTCTTTTATTTTAAACTCCAGCCACGCTTCCCCGGGCAATTTCATTTCTGCAAAAAGTAATAATCTGCCATTTGGTTTGTCGGCAACCAACACGCGCCAAAAGTCAAGTGCATCGCCAGGTTTTAAATCGGTGTCGCTCCTGCGGCCCCTGCGCAAGCCAACGCCACCCACCATTTTATCCATCACTCCACGAATGCGCCACATCCAATTGCCAAAATACCAACCACGGTTGCCACCAATCAACCAGATGTTTTCAATAACTTCACTTTTGTTTCGCGTGAAATTGATTTGCCGTTTGTCAGTGAACACGCCATGCTCTGGAACAAACGTATTATTTAAAAAATTTTTGTCAAGTGTGCCGAGCGATATCGAGTCTTTCCAACTGGACACTACATTTTTTTGACTGATTTTATCAAAAGCCAATTGCAGTGCTTCTTGATAGCTGAGTAATTTGGTGGGCACAATTTCGCGGATGCGCAAGTCTTTACAAATGACTTCGTTCTTCATGCTATTGACCAAACTACGTGCTAGTGAGTAGGTTGTAGAGGTAACAAATACGAGCCACAAAGAAGATAGCTTTGGCGTTAGTACAGGGACGGTAATAATCCAACGTCTTAGCCCACGCATATCAGCAAAGCCGTATAGCATTTGGTTGTAGGTAAGAATTTCCGTTCCACCAATATCAAACGTTTGGTTAAAAGTTTCTGGTTTCAGCAGCACGCCTTGTAAATACTCAATCACGTTTCGGATGCCGATCGGTTGGCAGCGAGTCTTTAGCCACTTAGGGGCAATCATCACGGGAAGTTTTTCGACCAGATCGCGAATGATTTCGAAGGACGCACTGCCCGAGCCGATGATAATGGCTGCTCTCAAAACAGTAAATGGTGCTTTGGCTTTCGCCAACACATCTTCCACATTCTTACGAGACAACAAGTGGTCGGATAGATCTGCATCGTTCACGATACCGCTTAGGTAAACGATTTGTTTTGCTTCTGTTTGGTTCACCACGTTGACAAAGTTTTCAGCGGACTCTGTTTCTAAGCTCGTAAAGTCTGGATTAGAGGAACTCATCGAATGAACCAAGTAGTAGGCAGCATCGATGTCTTTCGGAACCGTCAACGCGCCTTTGGGCTGATTCAAGTCATATTCAATGACCGTCACATTTTTAAGAAATTCTTTCGTGAAATCCTCCCAATCGAACCTGCGTTGGTCGCGCACTAAACAAATAACATGATAGCCTGCTTCCACCAAAACGGGCAACAGTCTTCGGCCGATATAACCTGTGGAGCCAGTAAGAAGAATTTTCATGTCTAGTTAACAGTCATTTGAAAACAACAGAACAACACCAATGTTACAACGAAAAAGCCGGAATACCACTTCAAAGTAGAAATACAATCTATCGGTGACGCTCGCACTTCTTCCAAAATGAATAGAAAGAATTAAAGTAGCCTTTTACTTCGGGGTACATCCAATCTCGCTTATCTTTTATTCCAGGATAATGGACGAAGGCAGGATGTTCTTTTGAAATCAACGCTTTATCTGTGAACTCAGAATTTTTATATAGTTCAAGTAACTCAAAAACTTCACTCACTATTATTTTGATTTCAGGAATGTTCTTCGAAAGAGCAAGTATAAAGTCGATAACCTTTTCACCGACAGGAAATTTTTGAAAATGCGAGGGTTCTAGTAATAACACCCGATTTGCATCATCATTACACCGCCACATCGGGTCAAGATTGTAGGAATTGTAGATAAGCGTGGGCTTGCTGATATCAATGTTTAGCTTAGCCAAATTTGGTAGATGTGTTGTTAGGTGTAAATCGATGGTTGGTTTTAGAATACTTGGAATCGTTGAACTTGATAAACTTTCTGTAGGCAAATCCAAAAATGTATTTTGCTGAAAACTGTGGGTGTACCGGTTGATATTCTCTTGACTGCAATAGTATTTTTTGGAAGAGAATGCACCCGCTACCCATTGCCAACTGCATGTGTTACTCGCTAAATCGCCATCTAATAAATGGTAGTACATCCATTGTGCTGGTGCGTACCAATGTGCCTTGCCCATGTTACATGCAATACTCGCGATGTACATCCGCACATGGTTGTGTAGGTAGCCGGTTTCGTAAAACTGGTTTATCAACCTATCAATGGCTGCAATACCAGTGGTAGTATTGTTGATGGCCGCTAGCATTTTAAAATGTAATACATCGGGCTGTGGTTGCTTCAGGTCCTTGAATAATTCATCGCTCTTGGCTTGCCATACATGCTGAAAATATTCGCGCCACGCCAGCTCTTGCAAAAATTTTTCGATTGCGGCTGGGTGATGACCTTTGGCGAGCACGGCTTCTTGCACCTGTTTGGTGCTAATAACTCCGCGCGAAATATAAGGGGAAAGATACGTGACTGCACCGTCAATGAAATTCCTCGTCTTGCCGTATTGTACGGGATTGATACGATTCAACCGTTCCATGATGGAGCTGTAATCAGTAGGGAACGAAATTTCGTTTTCCCTTTTAGGAAACAAGTCATTCATCGTTTACTGATTTTATTGCTCGTAATAACTCGCTGAAGCGTTGACTTAAAACGACTGTCATCAACAGTACTCAGTTTTTTATGCTTAGTAGCACGACCATGCGTACGTTTGCGCCACATTTTGAAACTGCTAGCCTTCATCTGGCTGCGCATCAGTTCGATGACTTCCTTTTCCAACAAACCAAATTGATGTTCAATGGCCTCAAAAGGTGTGCGGTCCTCCCACGCCATTTCAATGACGCGGTCGATATCTTGCGGGGTGAGGATAACTGTTTTCATGCCGGAAATTAGATTACAAAACATAATATTCTATGAACATACGATAAGTCAATTTGTTTACTTGTTAATTATTGCTTGCAGGTGCGGAAATGAGCCTCAAGACGAATTCTTCAAAATTAACTTTGCCTTAGTGACGAGGAACGAAGCATAAAAATTCAAAGAGTTCGTTTGACGTTTTGTGAGAAATGTATAAGATTCGAAATGATAGACATCGGCCACATTATGGCCTAAAGCCGAACCAAAACGGCTGGCTTTAGTTGATTTTGTAGCAGGAATCATTAGTGGCCAGTTAAAATTAGAATTTGAAATATTTTAAAAATAAACTGTTAAATAGCTCAAAATCCGATGATAAATTTTTCTTTATCCAACTTTAAGATTCAAATCGTCACGATTAAATTTTATCAATTTTACCTATGAAAAAAAATTTAAAAAATTGGTTTTAACTGGCCACTAATGAGCAGGAATAAGTAATTATATGCCATTTTGTAGACATCGTTTAAACTACAAACAAATTCTAAAATAAATGAGTTGGAAATGTCCGCAATGTAAAAGAACATTAAAGAATGCTAACCAATGGCATTGTTGCATTAATCAAGACATAGACAATCTTTTTGCAGGCAAGCCAACTGAATTAATGTTTGCTTTTGATAAAATTTTGAGCAAAGTGTTTGAATTTGAAAATGTTGAAATCAGTGCAACGAAAAATTGTGTTGTGTTCTTCAAAACGCAGACCTTCTTGGTAATTAAGCCAATGAGGAAAGAATTAAATGTTAAGTTCTATCTATCAGAACCTAAAAGTATTTTTCCCGTTTTTAAAGTTGTATTATTCGGCAAACAATATGAACATCATATCAGGATATCAACTATTGAAGAAGTGAATCCTAAGCTATTTTCACTTATCAGACAATCGCATGATTTATTTAACTCCAAGTAAAACATGAATAATAGACTCTTGCCTCGGACTCTGCGGCAAGTAATCTACTAGAGTTAATCTTTTTCCTTTATGCGTTGAAGATTGCTAGGTTACCATTGCACAATTCTTTGTGTAACTTTGACCGCTAGAATCAGTTAATCAAAAAATGGGCACCCAAACCAGAAAGCAATTAGAAAAAGAAAATCGCAGAGAAGTGATTTTAAAAGCTGCTGAAAAAATCATGCTGGAAAAAGGGTTGCATGGATTAAACCTTGATTTGATTGCCAACGAAACGCAGTTAGCGAAAGGCACCATTTATCTATACTTTAAAAGCAAAGAAGAGATTTTAAGCTTTTTAACGGTGAAGGCTAGAATCATGCTTTATGATGATTTCTTGAAAATTAAAAACAAAAACATCTCTTCCATCGATAAACTAAAAGCGATTATCAAGGCCAATTACCTTTTTTATAAAAAGAACCCCCATTACTACGACTTGTTTTCGTTTTACGAAGTCAACGAACGACTGATAGAAACAGAGGAGATGTATAAAACCAGTGAAAACATTGCCAACTTGGTAGAGAGCATCGCTGTGCAAGCAAAGAAAGACGGTTCTCTTAACCCTAATATCAACCCGATGTCGCTTACGTGGACGATGTATGGCGCCACGGTAGGGATAATGCAGCTCATGAAAGTGCGCGGCACATTAATTAAAGATAAATTAAACATATCTGAAGAAGCGTTGTTAAAAACGTTCATTGAATTAATGGAGAACGGAATCAAAAAATAATTTTTTTGTCATAAAAATGAACGTCAGTCATAAAATGACCTGTATTTGCAAATAGTTAAATTAATGGATTGAAAAAGTGCGCTACAGCGCATTTTTTTGGATACTGACAATGACTCTAATTCATAAAATGACCAGAATTCAATTGTAAAACCCAATCCACATGAAGCAACCCAACGAAAACGAACTTTCAAAACTAGACAAGGCTACTACTTCCTTTGGCAAGTGGGTGGTGAAATACAAATGGCTGGTACTCGCATTATCTATCTCCATCACTATTGGGTGTGGCTTCGGTTTAAGTAAATTAAAATTCAATTCTGAAACCAAGGTCTTCTTTAGCAAAGACAATCCACAACTAGTGGCTTTTGAGCGAATTGAAAACGTATACTCGAAGGACGAGAACATATTAATTGCACTTGCTGACAAAAACGGGAACGTTTTTACCGCTGAGAACTTGGCGGCCATCAAAGCGCTGGCAGATTCCGCTTGGAAGACTCCGTACTCGTTTAGGGTTGATGCCATCACGAATTTTCAACACACCCGCGCCAACGAAGATGGACTGATTGTATCAGATTTAGTAGAGCGCACTGACTCTTTGTCGAGCGAAGATTTGGCACGAATCAAAGAAATTGCCATTCGCGAGCCTTTGTTAAAAAATAGATTGGTAAATGAAAAGGGTTCAATCACGGCCATTAACATCTCTTGTAAACCATCTGATGCCGATGCATTGCCGCAAATGGTTTCCTATATCCGAAACCTGACTGCAACATGGGGAAAGGCGCATCCTCAATTTGATATTTATATTTCCGGCAATGTGTTTTTATCCAATGCGTTCAGCGAGACTGCGCAAGGTGATGGCCAAACGTTGATTCCATTGGTCTTTTTGATTTTTATCATTATGATTTTTTTAACCATAAGGTCTATCGCCAGCACCATCAGCGCATTTATTGCCATTGCCATATCGATTGCTTGCGCACTTGGCACTGCTGCTCTGCTTGGCATCGAGTTGACCTCTACTTCCGCTAACACTCCTATCGTTATATGTACTCTGGCGATTGCAGATTGTATTCACCTCACCATTTCTATTTTAAATTTGATGAGAGCAGGAATGACCAAAGATGATGCCATCGTTGAGAGTTTTCGGCAGAATACCATTCCGGTTATCATCACCAGCGTAACCACCATCATTGGTTTCCTATCGCTCAACACTGGCGATGTTCCTCCCTATGCAGATTTCGGAAACATCTCGGCTTTGGGTATGACGTTCGCACTGTTGTTTGCTTTAACCACAGTACCCGCGCTCATGAGTATCATTCCATTTAACGTAAAGCAATCAAAAGAAATAGTAGATGAGAATAAAAACATTTATCATAAGGTAGCAGATTTCGCCATCGAGAAAAGAAACCCAATTCTGATAGCAACGGTAGTGCTATTGCTCATCGGTTCTTTTTTCACCATGAAGAACGAGCTCAATGATGAATTCATCAAATACTTTGATAAGTCCATTACCTTCCGCAAAGACTCTGACTTTATCAATGAAAATTTAACAGGTATTTACAGTTTGGAATTTTCTGTTCCCTCTGGCGGGGAAGGAGAAATCAACAATCCAGAATATTTAAACAAGCTTGACGATTTCGCAAAGTTTATAGAAAAACAACCAGAGGTTGTTCACGTGAGTAGTTTCTCTGAAGTGAGTAAGCGCGTAAACCGAGCTATGCATGCCGACAAACCTGAATATTACAGCATACCAACATCACAACAAGAGGCTGCGCAATATTTGTTACTCTATGAACTTTCGCTGCCTTACGGGTTGGACTTGAACAATCAAGTAAATAATAATAAGTCCGAAACCAGGCTGTCGATAACACTCAAGGAGATTTCATCGCAAAAGATGATAGATGTAGCACAGCGATTAGAAAACTGGTTGAAAGCAAATGCCCCTGCTCACATGCATGTAACGGGCTCGAGTGTTACGCACATGTTTGCACACATTGGCGAGCGGCAAGTAAAAAGCCTGATTTCAGGTTCGATTATGTCGGCTATCCTTATCACGCTGGTGTTGATGATAACCTTCCGCAGCATGAAATATGGTTTCATCAGCATCATATCGAATGTTGTACCAGCGATTATCGGCTTCGGCATTTGGTATTTTATTCTCGGGCGTATCAACTTGGGTATGACGGCCGTTTTTGGAATGACATTGGGTATTATTGTTGACAACACCATTCACTTCATTTCAAAATATCTTCGTGCTAAGCGAGAACTACACCTTACTTCGAAGCAGGCCATTGAATATTCTTTTGATAAAGTGGGTAGAGCCATTGTTGCCACCAATCTTATTTTGTGTGTCGGTTTTTTTGTGTTGACGCAATCTACCTTTTTAATTAACTCTTCGTTGGCACTCATCACCATCATTATCCTGATGGCATCGGTAGTTATCTGTTTGGTAGCGCTTCCGGGTATTATTATCAAGTTCAATAAATCAACTAATTAAAATAAAAAGTTATGAAAATCACTAACGCAAAATTATTATCGTTAAATGTCTTCCTTCTCTTTACTTTATTTGCCATGGCACAGGACAAAGGTCTGGAGATAGCAAAGAAATCGAAAGAGTGGGACGAAGGATTTGAAAGTGCGCAAACAGATTTGAAAATGATTTTGACCAACAAGCAAGGTCAAACATCCATCAATCTGCTATCGAATAAAACTTTGGAAGTAAAAGGCGATGGAGACAAATCAATTGTGGAGTTTAACAGCCCCAAAGATGTGAAGGGCACAAAAACGCTTACCTACACGCACAAAAAAAGTGATGACGACCAGTGGATTTTTCTTCCCTCGATTGCCCGTGTCAAAAGAATTTCTTCAACTAACAAATCGGGCCCGTTTATGGGAAGCGAATTTGCCTTTGAAGACTTGTCGTCTTTTGAAGTAGAAAAATTCACATACAAGTTTATAGAGGAGACTACCATAAACGGAACTAGAATGGCGGTGGTAGAGATGTACCCGACCGATGTAAAGAGTGGCTACTCCAAAAAAGTGGGCTACTTCAACTTGGATAAAAACTTTCGCTTTGAAAAAATTGAATACTTCGATAGAAAGAATACCAAGTTGAAAACACTCGAATACGAAGGGTACAAACAATATGCAAGCAAATTTTGGCGAGCCGATAAACTCGCTATGACGAATCATCAAAATGGCAAAAAGACTGACCTTGTTTTCACGAATTACAAATTCAAAGTTGGGTTGTCTGACAAAGACCTTACGGAAGAAAGCCTTAAAAATTAAATTGACTGACTTATAATGAGGGTTTCTTTAATTTTATTGTTTGTTTCGTTTAGGTCAATAAGCGGTTTCTCGCAAGAGGCAGAGGAAAAAAAATGGTCGTCTGATTTTTCGTTGGAGCTTGAGGTAGAAAACCAATATTTTAGCAACAAAGGCGCGTACGCCAATCAGCTTCAAAATTTTCTATCAGGTGCTATCAAACCAAAATATAATCTTCAGTCAGCCGATGGAAAACATTTGTTTAAAGTCGAGCTGTTTTTTAGAAGCAGTTTGAATGACCCCAATCGAACCCATTTCGATGTGCGCGAAGCGTACTATCGATACAACAAAAAGAGTTGGAGCGTGAGTGTCGGTTTCAAAAAAGTATTTTGGGGCGTAACGGAGTCAAATCATTTGGTAGATGTTATCAACCAAGCCGACCAAGTAGAGAGTTTTGATGGAGAAGAGAAACTAGGTCAGCCGATGGTGCAATTCAACTACCCAACCAAAATTGGCGACTTTGAATTTTACTATTTGCCCGCGGCCAGACGTAGGCAGTTTCCCTCTGATAAAGGGCGCTACCGATTTCCCGTTGCCATTGCGCGAGAAGATATTCCGTTTGTGAATGACCTCAAAGAGTGGCATCCATCATTTGCCGTGCGTTGGTCGAAGTCGTTTGGCAATGTGGATACGGGGCTTTCGCATTTCTATGGTGTGTCACGAGACCCATTGTATCTGGGTTTCAATCCTGCTACAGGTTTAGATTTATCATATCCTGTTATTAATCAAAGCGGTTTAAACCTTCAATACACCAAAGATGCTTGGCAGTTTAAATTAGAGTCGATTTACAGAACTACCGAAAGGCAGAGCTTTGTTGCTGCCGTTGCTGGTTTTGAATATACGTTTGGAAACATTCGGTCGAGTGGAGTCGATTTGGGGGTTGTTTCAGAATATCTTTATGACAGCCGAGGCCTGTTAACTTTTTCTGGCTTGGATGACGATGTTTTCATAGGTGCACGCATTGCATTGAACGATGTAAAAAGCACAGAACTATTGATGGGAGGTATAGTTGATAGAACCAAGGGCACGCAACTTTACAGGATGGAGGGCTCGCGCAGATTGGGCGAGGCTTGGAAGGTGGCCGTGATGGCTAATCTGTTGAATGAGGTTTCGCCTAAAGAAATCTTGTCTAATTTTAGGACGGACAACCTCATCCAACTACGCGTCTCCAGATTCTTTTAGCAAATGCATAAGAATGGCGTCTTGAGGCTTTTTCAGATAACTGGGGAAATGTAGTCCTTAATCGCGTGCGCAACTTGATTTAGCCATTTTTTTGCAAGGGCAATTTACTAGCAGTGTGATACAAACGATGCATGATAGCCACATGCGGAAGTGTGATCACAGATAACAGAATAAATGCCTCTGCTATTTGAAAACCTCTCAGATAAACGTAAAAACCAAACGAGAGCAACGCCAATAGACTAAATGGAATCATGGCAACCACGAATTTCTTAAAGCTCCCGTCCATCGACTGCCTATAATAAATGGACTGATGGTGCAACGATTGTAGCGCGTGCCACAAACAGAAAACAACAATAAACCCAAACAAAAGTGGTGTGACAAAATACCAGAGAGTAATCACCACAAACTGAACTAAATAATAAAATATTTCTTTGCGTTCAAATACAAACAAGCTTATCAAATAGAAAAGCCCTAACCCAATGATTGCCATAAATGGCCAACCAAACCTAGAGAGCGAACTGCTATCAAATATTGCACTTGCAGAAATAGTGTTTGAAGAAATCATTTTCCGAAAAATTCCAACAGCTTCATTCAAATGTAGAAGCACAGGAAAAATTAATATCCATGCTCCCCACAGCCACGAAGGCAAATAGGTTAGCGATTCATTCTCGAAATTGGATTGACCGAAATGGTGAAAGGAAATAACAAAGAAAAGAATGAGCGCCAATAACGGTGCCATCCACCATAGTCCCAAATAAAGAAACATGGCGCCCAAGTAGACTCCCAAAAATTTCATCATGCCAAGAAAAGACTTATCGGGTCGGTAGAGATGATCATTTGACCCATGTGGGATTCCTACTGTACACAATAAAATTCCGCAAACAACAGCTTGAACGTTTACAGCAACTGAAAACCAGTAGACAATTGCAACCAAAACTAATTGCAGCACGATTTGGGTTTGAAATAGTTTTGATTGGGTGTACATCAAAGGCTTAGTAGGTGGTCGGTTAATGACTTCAAAAATAAGCGTATCGGAAGTCTCGAAAAAATGGCTATCTCTTCTAAGATGGAAGTCTCTTCATCTAGAAAACGTAAAATGCGTTGGATGGGCTGCGTTCGGAACAACTGCTCGAAAATTTCCTTTCCACGATCGGGTTGATTTTCTAAAATTCGTAAGAGTAATATATCATACAATCGAAATCGATACGGTCGATGCATCGTGGGGAGAGCTTTATTTTCTTTTAATGCTTGGGCTAGTTTTTCGCTATACACTTGCATACGCTTAAAACCAAAACCAGTGGTAGGTTTGATGGCTCCACCCAAGGTACCGATATAAATAATTCGTTCGTTTTGTGTTAAATATTTTCGGTGCATATCAAATTGGGGTGTCATGGGTATGGCTCCGATTTCTACCTCGTTGATTTTATAACTGCATCCTTTTCGATCCATGTAATGCTTGAGTTCTTCTTCTGCCTCTGGAATCGATAATTTCTCCGTTCCAAATCGGGTCATTTCAACAAGTGCTTCCCCGGACGAAAATGGCAACTCGTACATGAATTGAGTATAGTTCCCTTGTGCAACATTAAAATCCATCATCGACATGCTGGATTCATCAAAAACCTTTTGTGAAGTTTCAACTCTCCAACCTACAAACGACTGCCACAAAAATAGAGGCGATGCAGAAGGGCTTTGTGTTTTCAAAAAGCGCTGGTTGGCTAGCTTATTGTCATCCTGCGTGGGAGAAGGAGGAGGAAGTGCTGATAGAAAGACCCGATCAGATTGCCAGTTATGTGATTTGGTTTTTACGTCAACCTGCGTTGACACATCATTGACTTCGATTACTTCTTCATTTCGCCAATAGATGGAAGTGCACTTGGCTAGCTTGCTTTTTAATTCCGAATAAAAGTCAGCGCTGCGCAAATGATAATAGCTATAAGGAGCTAAACTTACTGAATGGCTTGATAGGTTGAGTTGGAAGATGGATTGCCATTCTTTGCTAACCATCACGGTAGGTGCAAGAGGCTTAGTTGCCCAATAGCACCAAGTTCGATCATTCGCTTTGTTCGCATCTGATTCCACAATACACAAGGTGTTGGTGTCGAGGAGGCCATGCTGCAAAAGTGCATTTGCTAGCCAAAGTCCAGAAGCACCTGCACCGGTAATAGTAAAGTTGTAAAAAGTTTGATTATCCAAAATAGAAGATTATTAAAAAAAAAGAGCCACTATACATGGCTCTTTTTCATTTTTACTAGGGTATTGCTACCACCGTACTAAGCCTTTGCAGTTGATTTGCTAGTCACAGCTATATTATACACTACTAGACCGAAGCCAATTTTATTAATCGCATCGGCAATGTTATAGAACAAATCTACGTTCGATGCATTCCAGCCTAATCCTGTATTAAGCCATCCTCCAGGCATACACATATACCCAATCGGATAGACAGCCCATCCTACTAATACGAACCAAGCCAATGTTTGAATACCTCTGATTACTACTGGATCACCAGAATTTTTTGCAA
>JAAFHY010000159.1 GCA_013298505.1 Cytophagales bacterium | reverse complement strand
GTTCATCCATCCGAGCAGATCGAGCATATTAAGTCTCCTCAATTTTTTGATCGGATGGATGAACTCTTAGGTAAGCCTCGGGTAGACCCGCACGGCTCGCCCATACCCGATAAGAACGGAAAAATTGTGGCTACCTCGTACCTAAAGTTAAGCGAGTGCAAAGCGAACGACTCGGTAAAGTTGAGCGGCCTTGCTAATTCTTCTCAAGAATTTTTGAATTACCTAAATGACAAAAAAATCAAGCTAGGAATCGTTTTACAGATTCAATCTGTAGAACCTTTCGATGGTAGCATGAAAATAAAATACCTATCCAATCGAACAGAAGTTATCAGCCACATTGCGTGCGAAAAACTATTGGTCGAAAAATAATTCTACTAGAAATCTGGACAAGGAATCACCAACTTATTTTTGGGTGGCATACGTGGATCTCGCGTATTCCAAGAATAAACCAAACTAAACTCGTGCGCACCACCACTGCCAGCTCCCAATTTTGAAATGGTGAAATCGTAGCTATATCCTATGTTGAGAACATCCTTTGGGCCTTTTTTGGTAAAGCCTATCAGCAACACAATTGATTCGTTATTAACGATTCCATTTACTTCTTTAAATGGAACCCCTCGGTACCACGTGCCAATAATCAGCGGTTCGAACGTATAGTAAAGACCCACGTCCATTTGATCAAATCTTCCTTGGTGACGGTATTGAATAGTGGGTGCAATGCTTCGCTCGCGCGGTTTTTTGTAAAATCCATCGCCCATTTCGCCTGGCTTAAAATAAAATTTCCAACCTGCGTGACCCGATAATTTCATGGCCAAAACATCTTTTGAACCCACCAACGATTGATCGGGTTCTGTTAAATGATGTGCTGCAAAGCCAAGCCAACCGTTTTTAGAATAGAATAATCCACCCATCGAAATATCTGGAAAGAACTTTGACTGCCCTGTATTAAGCCCTTCTGCGGAAGCACCTGGTCGTAACCTTCCTGTTTGAGGATCGAGTTGATCGCCAAAAACAAGTCTGCTGAAATTGATCGAACGATTATAAACCCCTACTTGAAAACCGGGGCGGAAAGACAAATTCTCAATAATCCTCAATTCGTAGGCATATTGAAGTGCAACACTGATCGACTGCAAGCCGAGTACGCCTTCGGTATCTCTATTTATCAAAATGCCGATGCCGCTATTTTTACTTTCAATGTACTTGTCAGCAAAAGCAGAGATGGTATTAAAATTAGCATCAATGGCGGGCCACTGATTACGGTAATTTACTCCCACCCGATTTTGGTTAGTGGCTCCGGCAAAGGCAGGGTTTAAATAAAGTGGAGCTGCATAAAACTGCGAGAACTGTGGATCTTGAGCAGTTACCCAACCACGCACCAACAGCATCAACAAGGCAACCAATCCAATGCGCATTAAAATCAATTATTTAGAGTTTTGTAAATCAATGGCGTTAAGTTAAGCCCTTTTTTAAACCTCACCTCACTCCTCTCCAAAAGAGAGGAAATTGCTGGAGCTTAACTTAACTACAATGTTTTCTAATTAAGCAAATTAAATGGATGAGCGACATTAAAAAAAGTTATTGTGCACAAATCACATCTTCCACCAACATAACGTTTTTTTCGATCAAATTGTATACTTTAGTGTGGTTTGGGCGTTTTAAATTTGGGGTAATCGTTTTGTATGGATAAGTTAGAAGGCAGAAGGAGTTGTGAGCAACAAAATTCAAATAGCATGATCCGTTATTTTTTTAGTGCAATATTATTGGTTTTATGTATGGGTAGCGTCTACGGACAAAATCTATCACAGCACAACTGGTATTTTGGAAGCACCACCGATGGAATCCGGTTTAATCGAGGTACCAATGCAGCACAAGTAGTTACCAATCAAGCGACTCCGTTTGGAGTTGGCGGAAGTGCCGTAGCAACCGATCCTGCCACGGGCAATTTACTTTTCTATACCGATGGCAATCGGATTTACGATGCATGCCATTTGCCAATGCCGAATGGAGCAGGACTTTTAGGAAATTCATCGGCCAACCAACCTGCCGTAGTTTGCCCAATACCGGGACAGCCCAATAAGTATTTTGTGTTTGTTAACGATGCCAATTTTTTAACGGGCGGCACCATTCGCAGAAGCGTAATTGACCTATCGCAATTAGGTAACGCCTCTTCGCAGCCCGGCTTAGGTGTAGTAGAAACAACACCAACCGCTAAGAACACCGCTGTTCCAGGGCTCACCAACCGATCAGAAGGTATGATGATTGTTCCCCATGCAAATGGAACTGACTATTGGCTAATCACGCACCAAAATAATTCTTCCAATTATACAGCTACTCGAATTACCACCACCAGTTATACGGCCAACACATTTGCTTCTGTTGCTTCTAGTAGTATTGGTAACCCATCGGCAATAGCGGTTACGGTTTCAAATTTTTCGTACAATCATAAATTAAGAAAAATTGCGGTGGCTGTGCAAAGCGCACGAGATGATGCACTCATTTTAGATTTTGCACCTGCTACCGGTGCTTTGACATTAGATAGATATATTTTCAATACAGGGGTTATTTCTGCTACCACGCAATCGATATACGATATTCAGTGGGATGTAAAAGGCGGGCAATACCTTTACATTTCGCGGATTGGCGAAACCGGAATACCAGCCGATGTGCTGCAATACGACTACACCACCTCAAGCCCCTCGGGTACACCAACTATTTTAAATTCTATTTACAGCGCCCCAACTATTTTTAGAAGTTACGGATTGCAGCTCGCGCCCGATAGCGCTATCTACCATATTTATCAACAAGTAAATAGCGGTCCTTTTCTAATAGAAAAATTAACAAAGACCGATACTATTGCTCTACAGGTTATTAAAAGCCAACCATTTGGCGCGACTAATTTTAATGGAAGTCAGTTTCACTCTTTCTTGCCCACAGCTAACGTAACCATCAACGCCAGTTTTACCACCGCAGGCACGTGCCAAGAAACACCGATTAGTTTCTTCCCAGATATTACGCCCAATGCCGATAGCCTTGTGTGGGATTTTGGCGATGCCAGTACACCGGTAAGAGCGTGGAGTCCCGTGCATAAATTTACGGCCGCGCAAACCTTCACGGTTTCTCTTACGGCCTTCTATCAAGGGCAACGAAGAACGATCACACAACCCGTAACAATTAATGCGTTTGATTTAAAACTTCAGCTGGTGCAAGATACTACTGCTTGCCGCGATGAGTTTCCCCCAAAGAGAGGCACTGCCACACCGGCCACACAGTTTAGGGTAAAAGTGAAAGCTTCAGGTTCAGCGGCTGGCTCGGCAACTTATAATTGGTCAAATGGAGATATTGGTGATACGCTAACGCCCGATTCGGCAGGTTACTATTTTGTGACTGCAACCGTTCCGGGCGGATGTTCAGTATATGCTGGAGTAAATGTGAAAGAATATAAGCTAAGCGACCAGCGAAGTAACATTTGGTATTTTGGAAACAAAGCCGGCATCGACTTTAATCAAACTCCCCCAGTTGCATTAACCAATAGTGCCATGAATGCACCCGCTGGTTGTGCCATTGTGTGCGACCGAAATGGAAAAGCACTTTTTTATACAGATGGATCAACCGTTTATGATAGAACTGATACGCAAATAGATACTGGCATTGGTGGCGACCCATTCTCTACGCAATCGGCTGTGATTGTACCCGTGCCCGGGGATGAAACACTCTACTACATTTTTACAACGCAAGAAATAAACGGCACTTCGTTTTTTGAGGTGCGGTATTCTATTTTCGATTTAAAACAGAATTCGGGTAAAGGGGCAATTACCAGGAAAAACATTCTCCTTTTTAGCAGGAGCACCGAACGCATTACCTCAAATGGTAATTGGTTGATTGTGCATGAATACGGAAACTCTACCTTCCGCGCTTATCGCATCACCGCCCAAGGTTTAGGCGAAGCAGTTTATTCTGACATTGGCTCTATCCATAGTTTTAAGTTTAAAGGAAACGGACAAGGGTATATGAAGTTGGGCATCCGTAATAACTTAGCCGTTCCGATTTCATCCGATAACATCAGTAACACCATCGAACTGTTTCAATTGGTAGATAGCAGCGGAGTAATAACCAATTTTAGAAAACTTGATTTAGGCCAACCCAAAGGCCAAGTATATGGTGTTGAATTCTCGGGAGGCGGACGAAAACTTTTTGCTACCGTAAAAGGTGCGCCTACTCCTACCGAATCAGAAATTTATGAATACTATTTGGATAGCTTAGATGTGGCCGTGCCAGTATTAGTGCAGAAAAGATCGCAGTCGATAGAAATGGGCGCTTTGCAACGTGCACCCGATGGACAAATTTATATGGCTCTTAACAACACAGCCAACAATAAACAACTGGGTACCATCAATGCAAATGAAAATAAAATAGCAGCAAATTCTACCATCAACTTCAATGGGTTTACATTGGGCGGAACGACCACCAGCAGACTGGGTTTACCTAATTTCATTCAGCAAACAGGCAACGGCTTTGGTGGGCCAGGGTTTACCTTTACAGGGATTTGCTTGGGCGATACCACCAAATTTGTTGGTACTCCAACCGATGCAATAGATGTATTTGCGTGGACGTTTGGAGATGGCGCTTCGAGTAGCGAGGGTTCCCCAAATCATCTTTATGCCGCAGTAGGAACTTATACCGTTTCAATGAGGCTTACAAACCGCTGCGGACTTGACACCACCATTATTCAAAAAGTAAAAATTAATCCACCTGCACCTAAACCAACAATCCCCGCTGCAATTGCTTTTTGTAATAACCCAA
>JAAFHY010000158.1 GCA_013298505.1 Cytophagales bacterium | reverse complement strand
GTTGATTGAAATATAGTCGCTGAAATTTTTCAAAAAAATACGTCCTCTGTCAGTGATTCTAAAGTGTGAACGCTTTGCATTTTCCGTTAGTTTGGCTTTTGAAAAGTAACTTTTAGTCCAGTAAATGCGATTGTCAAACTTGGTTTGAGTGCCGCTTGGAACTCGTTCTGCTTTATCTTCGTCTGAAAGTGAAAAATACTGAGTTAAAAAATCACGTATTTCGTTTAATGAAACCTCGTTGTGTTCCGAACAATATTTCAAAACGGGAAAGAAAAATGATTGAAAGTCTGGTGTTGCCATTTTGTTTATTTACTAAGTACGAGTGTCGTCCTATATAATTACTCTAACTAATGGCAAGCAGTACTACCCCATGATCCAGTATCAAGCAACCAGTATCCAACTTACCCCTTCATCATAAACCACTTTGCCATTACTTTCCAACTTACTTTAGTGCCTGTCATTAAAATGCCAACACGGTAAACACGCCCTGCAATCCAAGTGGTAAATAAGAAGCCACCAATTAACAATACCATCGATAAAGCAAGTTGCCAATCAGGTACTCCCGAGCCGATTCGACCTACCATGGCAACGGGCGAGGTGAACGGAATAACAGAAAGCCAGAAGCTTACGCTACCGTGTGGGTCGCGTAAAATGAACATGAACAATCCGAAGTAGCCGATCAATAACGGAAGTGTAATTGGGAATTGAAACTGCTGGGATTCTTGCATCGACTCAACCGCAGAGCCTACGGCAGCAAACAAGGCTCCGTAAAGTAAATATCCACCCAAAAAGTAAAAGACAAATACAAAAGCAATTTTACCAAGCGGCAATTGAAAGAAGTTGTTGAACACTTCAGTTGCTTTAGATTGCTGTTGCTCCATGGCAATTTTTACTTCTTCATTGTCCATTTGCTTTGCCACTTCTTCCATGGCTTGTTGTTGAGGCATCTTTAATCCAAAATAACCTAGCACCCCTGTAGAAAGTGCCGTGATCAAAATAATCCAAATGGTAAACTGTAATAAACCCACCGATGCAATACCAATTATTTTACCGAGCATCAACTGAAATGGCTTTACGGAAGAAACAATCACCTCCACAATTTTAGAAGTCTTTTCGTCAATCACTCCCTGCATAATTTGTATGCCGTAGATAAGTACAAACATGTAAATAAGTATGCCCAGGCCAAATCCTAAAAAATAAAGAATTTGAGAATTGCTCGATTTTTCTTCTCCGGTATCGGAAAGATTTATTTGCTTGAGGTTAATACTTACTTTCAAACTTTTGAGTGTCTCTTTATCAATTTTATAAGCCTCAAGCTTTAAATCCCTGATACGATCTTGTAGGATCGATTCTAAGTTGCCTACCTTTTCAATGCTGGGGTTCTCTTTGGTATAAATCACCATACCTTCGGGCTTGTTAATATCAAACGGAGGGATGTACAACAAAGCAAAATCCTTTGTTTCGTTATAGGCTTTTTTGGCTTGCTCTAAGGGCATTGAAAGTGGCACGAATGCAAATCGCTTCCCGCTCTCAAAAATAAATTTTCCACTTTCGTCAACTACTTGCACGGTATCTGCTTTGGCCGATTCCGCCTCTTTTTTCATAATATAAACCAACACACCAATAATGGCTGGGAAAATGAGTGGAACCAATATGGTGGTAATAAGAAAAGATTTTTTCTGTACCCGGTTCAAAAACTCGCGCTGAATGATCAACCAAACTTTGTTCATATTTTTTTGTAGGGTTAGTAGTAATTATTTTGTTTTGGCTACAAGCCTCGTCCTTGAAGTTTTGCCTTTTAAACTTCTTGTAAATGTTTTCGCAAGGCTTCGTCACCATCTGCTTTTACCAATCCAATAAAAATATCGGCCATGGTTGGCAGTTTTTCTTGGAAACTATACAGCTCGGTAATGTCAACTAAATCTCTGATTACCTGATTACCCTTAATCCCTTCGGTTGCTTTTATGGTAGTAGAGTATAAATCTTCTTCAATACGCACCTGATTTTTTATCTCATATTTATCAGATGGCAGTGTGAAACCATTGCCTTTGTGCTCAACCAAAAAGGTATTAGATCGGTAATTTTCTTTTACTTGCTTTTTCGGGCCTTCTAATATTTTTTTGGATTTGTTGATCAATGCAATGTGATCGCACAAAGATTCTACGGTTTCCATTCGGTGCGTAGAAAAAATAATGGTGCTTCCGTTTTCTTTTAGTTCCAGTATTTTTTCGGTAATCAATTGAGCATTTACTGGGTCGAATCCCGAAAAGGGTTCATCAAGAATAATCAACTTTGGTTCGTGCAAAACAGTGCTGATAAATTGAACCTTTTGGGCCATGCCTTTACTAAGGTCTTCTACTTTTTTGTGCCACCAATCTTTGATCTCAAATTTCTCTAGCCAGACTTTTATTCGCGCCATGGCATCGTGGCGACTAAGACCTTTAAGTTGTGCCAGGTAAAGCAATTGCTCGCCCACTTTCATTTTCTTATACAAGCCACGCTCCTCGGGTAGGTAGCCGATAATTTCTATGTGCTTTTCTTTTAGCTTTTCACCAAATATCAATATCTCTCCGCTATCGGAATTGATGATTTGATTGATTATTCTGATGAGGGTGGTTTTGCCCGCACCATTTGGCCCCAACAACCCGTAGATGGTTTTTTCTGGTATGGTGATACTTACGTGATCGAGCGCTTTATGCTCAGAATAAATTTTGGTTACATCGGTAGCGAGTAGTGCGTTCACTGAGATTGGGGTTTATAAACAATAGGTAACAAAAGTAGCGAGGAAATTACAAGATAAAAACAAGTTGTGGGTTTCAAGTTGCCAGTCTTCCAATAGATGATTAGTGAGTTAGGCGTTTCTCGTCCCAAGTTTTCACTATCTAGCATCGGGTATCTAGAAATTAGCGAGATTCTTTGAAAATGATTTTGCCCATAGATACATCTAAGTCGAATGTGAGGGCGTTTTTTGCATTCTTAGAATAGTAAGCGTTGGCGTATTTGTTTTCGCCAATCTTTTTCAGGCTTCGGCACAAATTGATACTACATAACCACGATTCGTTGATATGAACCAATACGGGTACATCTTCGCTCGGTAATTGTATAACCAGATTTCCAGCACCTACGCTGCCTACAATATGATTATTAGAAACTGGCTTGTTTGAGAAATCGAGATACATATTTCCGAATCCCACATCGGCCATCACTACTTTAGAACGAGCAAGGTTTAGCTGTTTAGCATTTACAGAACCCATGTCAACTTTAATGAAAAAGGTATCCATCACAATCTTATTTTCTATCCCAGAGCTGTACGAAACATTTACATCTGCACTACCCGTTACGATTTTTAAATTTTCGATTGATAGACCAGATAAATCAATGTTGGCATTGCCAAGGCCGTAGTTTAGACTTAGCGAGTAGGGAGTTTCTTCTGTCAAATAAACTTTCCAAAATTTATCGGAGGGCTTTTCTTCGCGGCCAAAAACTTGGTAAGAGATTTTTTGCCCTACCCCTTTTTGATCTTGCTCTTCGAGCGATAGATTTACCTTGCAAGTGGTGCCCGTTACTTCGTTGCTGAACGAGTGTGAATATTGTTCTAAATCTTGGTTGCTATAGATATTTAAGAAATCTGAATCTTGACTTGGGCGAACAAAGCAATTGCCCGTTTTTGCGTGTAAGCTTAAGGCTACTTTTTTGCAGGCGCTAACCTTCTCTACCGAGAATTGCTTTTTTACTTGGCCAAAGCCTTCCAAGCTTATACCGACAAATACAATTAAAGCTACTTTAAACATGTTTATTGCCCGGTTTTCCTTATCCTCTTGCTTGTTTAGCGAAAAGAGGGCAAAAAAAACCCGTAATAGGTCTTATACGGGTTAATGAGTAAATGGTTATAATTTTTTGGAGGGCAGATCATCTAAATGCTCCTTCACTTGCTCCCTTATACCCCCCTCATTCTTGTTGGATTCTGTCTGCAATCAAACACGGTTGCAATTTTCACATAGGGTTCTTCAATCCAGTAGATCACTTTGTAGTTTCCAGCAACCACGAATCGATATTCCTTTTCCTTTTCCTTTAACAAATCTTCTGTTTGCCCAATTCTTGGATGCGTTTCCAATCTAATGGTTGAGTCTACGATAGATCCTACTACTTTTCTGGCAACTTCAATACTTGCTTTTGTTTTGTAGTAGTCAAAAATTCCTTCAAGTTTTTCGATAGCTGCATCCGTCCAAAAGACTTTTAAGTCCATGAAGCAACATCTTTTTTCAATTCATGAACACTCTT
Organism: Cytophagales bacterium; assembly: GCA_013298505.1. GTDB lineage: Bacteria > Bacteroidota > Bacteroidia > Cytophagales > Cyclobacteriaceae > ELB16-189. The sequence goes on along the minus strand of JAAFHY010000158.1, from coordinate 708 downwards.
GACTCTATTGTTTTTTGAATCATCCTCAGCTTTATCAATCATCCTATTGAATTCATTCATTGAAAGTGGCTCTGGATTAATATCATATAGCTTCGTCTTTTCAGATTTCAGCATGCGCTCAAGCTTATTGATGATTTGTTCGTCACTCAATCTCAGGAACTCTTGAACGAAGTTTATTTTTCTAACCTGTAAGTCCATAAGCAACAATTTGTTTTATAAATTTAAAACAATTATAATTTAAATCAAATTTGCTTAGTATCTCTAACTGATCACCCAAAATACTCCTTCATCCTTTCAAAAAATCCTTTCTCGTTCGCATCAGGGCTTGGTTGAAAATTAGCCGAAGAGCGGAGGCTTTCTAACTTTGCTTTTTCTTCAGTACTCACTTTCTTGGGTGTCCATACGTTGATGTAAATGAGTTGATCTCCAGAGCCGTAGCCATTAATGTCTTTCAAACCTTTTCCGCGCAAGCGTAAAATTTTTCCACTCTGTGTGCCTGGGTCAATTTTGATGCGCACCTTTCCACCAATGGAAGGCACTTCTACGGATGTGCCCAAAGCCGCATCGATGAAACTAATGTGCAGATCGTAAACTAAATTATTGCCATCGCGCTTTAGCTCTTTGTCTTCGGTTTCTTCTACCAGAATCAATAAGTCTCCAGGCACTCCACCGCCAGGTGCTTCGTTGCCTTTGCCCGACATCGACAAC
>JAAFHY010000157.1 GCA_013298505.1 Cytophagales bacterium | reverse complement strand
TTGGTTATCGGCAATGAAGACAAATGGAATTGGGGTTGGGATAAAGATACTCGCATCATGGTTTATATTACTGTAAAAGATATTACAGCCCTTAGCGTTTCGGGTTCAGGCGATCTGATTACCGAAGGGAAAGTTGTTAGCAACCAACTTGACTTAAATGTGAGCGGGTCAGGTTCACTTCAAATTGAAGCCAATGTATCGGGCGATATGGAGGCTGATGTATCTGGCTCGGGAAGAATAGAGGTGAAAGGAAATTGTCAAAATCTAAATAGCGACATCAGCGGATCGGGAAGAGTAGTTGCCTCGCTAACTACTTCAAATCAATTAGATGTTGGTATTTCGGGGTCAGGCAAATTTGAAGGCAGTGGAACAGCCAAAGAAATAAAGACCAATATTAGCGGATCAGGAAAAGTATACGCTTCTAATTTGGAGGTGGATATCTGTAACGTTCGCATCTCTGGTTCTGGCGATGTAGAGATAAATGTAAAAAGTGAACTGGACGCAACCATTTCTGGAAGCGGTACTGTTTCGTATAAAGGAAATCCAAGCCATGTTAACGGCCATTCATCAGGAAGTGGAAAGGTGAGAAAAATGTAAGGATCAGAAAACGGAGACATCTTTGAATAAAATTTAGAGCAACGATTTTATTAGCGAAGATGTCTCCCTTTGGTCCACAGGACAGCAGGGTTAAAAAAATCTACTCATCTTGATTGTCATGCTGAGGCACGAGGCATCTTCAAGAGTTAACGGATGACCTCTTATATTGATAGCCAAGAAAGCAACTAAAAAGACTGCTTTTCGTGCTGCAAAGTTCCTTCTACAATCAAGTACTGCGCAAGGCAATACGTAAACATGATTAACACACCCGCGCCTTCAAAAGCATGAAGGAATTTGTTAATTGCCAATACTGAATCTGAAATCATAAAACTGATCGCTCCTAAAAAAATAAATGCAAAGCTTTTGGTAGTGGTGCGTCCAAAACGGAACAAAGCATTTAACACCATGATTGAAAGCACCAGTGCATACACCATTACTGGGATGCGTAAGTCGCCCAGCGAAGGATATAAAACAACAACTAATCCTGACCCAGCCAATACAATTGGAATAGAAAACCGAACCTTCTGCGTTCCTAACAATTCGCGCGAAGCATCGGCATGGCGCAATTGCTTGTAACAAAAAATGTAGAGCAAATGGCCAATCAAAAACGCGACCAAACCACCAATAAAAAATAAGTCGTTTTCAGATTGAAACAGTAATAGCACATCGCCCAGCCAACAAAACAGCAATGCACCTAAAAAAAGATACAACCGTGTGGGAGATTGAAAGTAGTAATAACCCATTAGCGAAATTACGATTAATGGCTTTGAAACAAGGTGAGCTGTTTGCCAGCTAAACAAATTAGAAGTGATCTCAACAAATGATGAAATCGCAAACAGAACAATCCATCCGTAATTTTTAGTCTGCATAGCTAGTACGATGTTTTGTCAAAAGATAAAGAAATGCCATTGCGCACAATGAAGCGCACACCGTAAACGTAATAAGAAATTGTGCGGGGTCATTTCCATAAATCCAAGCAGAGATAAACGCACCTAGTCCAATACCCATTTCCATAAAAATGTAGAAGAAAGCAATCCCTCTTCCACGATGTTGCTCATCGCACAAATCGGTTGTCCAGGCTAAGAGTGTAGGCGATGTAGAGCCTTGAGCGAATCCGTATAAGATACAGCCAATAATAAGTTGAACAGTGCTGGTAGCGGTACCTATCGTAATCATCGAAAGCAACATTAGCGGAACCGATAGTTTTAAAACAGCCACGCGGCCATATCGATCAGAAGCTTTGCCCGCCAAAAGGCGAACCACCAACGATGCAATGGTAATGGCTGTGAACAGAAGGCCTTTGCTACTGATGCTTACGTGTTTGCCAAAGTCGGGCATAAGCGTAAACACTGCACCATACGAAAAAGCAGTAAGCAACATAACGAAAGCGGGAGCCAACACAAGCGGCTCATAAACATCTGCCTTCTTTATTTTTAAAAATCGCCACGTAAGTTGTTTTTTGTTTTGTAGGGTTTCTCGCACTTGCATCATGATAAAAACCGAAACAAAAGCAAAAAAGGCTGAGAGGTAAAAAACGAAATTCAATCCAAAATTTGTAACAAGAAGATCGCTCATCGCTGGGCCACCGGCCATACCCAATGCCCCCGCGGTACCTACCCAGCCCATTGCTTCTCCGCGTTTGTTGGAAGGGATGGTATCTGTGATAAAAGCAGCAACTCCAGTAGGAGAAAACCCAGTAGAAAAACCGTGCAGTAAACGAAGTAATAAAAATCCGGCTACGGTAGTAAGCACAGGATATAGCAAACTACAAATCAAGCACACAATCCCGCCTACAATCATTACTGGCTTGCGCCCAAGTATGTCGGTTAGCTTTCCACTAAATGGTCTTGATGCCATTGCGGTAAGAGTAAACAGCGAAATGATCAGTCCTTTATACTCAGCTCCTCCCATGCTCGATAAAAATTCGGGCAACTCGGGCACTAGCATATTAAAGCTAGCAAAGAAAAGAATCGTGCTTAGACATAATAACCAAAACTGTGGCGAGTAAGTCTTTGGTGTTTTCTGATTAGTCATTTTTCGTTGATGCCTCTTGATCTTCTAAAAGATAGGCCTTGATAAAATCATCTAAATCCCCATCAAGTACCGATTGTGCATCGTGACTCTCTACGCCCGTGCGTGCATCTTTCACCAGCTTGTACGGATGCAACACATAGTTTCTTATTTGCGATCCAAAATCAATTTTCATTTTGCCGGCTTCTACTTTATCGCGAGCAGCGTTGCGCTTCTCCATTTCGCGTTGATACAATTTTGATTTCAACATCTGCATGGCACGCTCTCTGTTCGCATGTTGGCTGCGCTCTACTTGGCACACAATGACAATGCCCGATGGCTTATGCGTTAGTTGTACTTTCGTTTCAACCTTGTTTACGTTCTGGCCGCCCGCACCACCCGATCGAGAGGTTTGAATTTCGATGTCGGCAGGGTTTACTTCTATTTCTATGGTGTTGTCAACTTTCGGATAAACAAAAACCGATGCAAAAGAAGTGTGCCTACGCTGATTAGAATCAAAGGGAGAAATGCGCACCAACCGATGCACCCCTATTTCAGATTTCAGTTTTCCGTAGGCAAACGGGCCTTCGATCTCTAGCGTAGCCGATTTTATTCCAGCCACCTCACCCGATTGATAATCAATTTGCGAAACCTTGTAGCCACTTTTTTCGCCCCACATAATGTACATGCGGTTAATCATATCGGCCCAATCGTTGCTTTCGGTTCCGCCCGCACCCGGATTGATCTCAAGCACTGCGCTAAGTTGATCTTCTTCTTTGCTCAGCATTTTTTTGAATTCCAAATCTTCAATTGCCTTGGCAACTTTTGGAAACTCGTGATCGAGTTCTTCTTCGGGCACATCACCTGCTTCGTGAAATTCATTTAGTACTTCCAGATCGTCTACGAGTTTGCTTACGTGAGCATACGCATCGGTCCAGATTTTTTTTGATCGAATTTCTTTGAGGATTAGTTCTGCTTCTTTGGGCTTGTTCCAGAAATCGGCTTGGTGGGTAATCCGCTCTTCGTCTTGTATTTCTACAATTTTATGATCGTAGTCAAAGATACCGCCTGAGGGCGGCAACACGGTTTTTGAGGTCTTTTAATTGTTCGGTAGTCATAGTTGAAAAAGTCTGTGCAAAAGTAAGTAATCCTTTGAAACCGTTTTCTACTTTCTATTGAATTGATAGTAAGGCGAAGTATAATCAACCGTTCGCATTACCGTTCCAAAGCCTACTCGCTTATAGTGTGGTTTAATAAATGTGCAGAGCAATCCTGCTCCTGCCAACCCTAGCGCCCACTGGTTGCTGGCATCGAACCCGCTCTTGCTCGATCCAAAAAGCACGTTGGCTTGGTCAATGGCGATGTACCCCAAGCCCCCAGCCAACAGGAGCGAACCCAGCTTACGAAGAGGCGCAGTTTTATGCTGCCCTTTCAATGCCACTTTACCAATCGATAAAAAGGGAATTGTATCTAAACCCGCTGTGATAAGCGTGAAATCTGTTAACTCTCTGATATACCCTTCTTTTCGTTTGCCGTTTTTCATCACAAAAAGAAATCGGTCGCCTTCTGTAAATCGCAAAATTACATTACCCCGATTTAAAAAAACCAACTGCTTTTGAGCCACTGATCGAAACCCAACTAAGAGCAGAAAAGAAACAAGCATTAACTTGATCAGTCGCATTACATTCTAGGTTTCCACGGTGTTTCTTCAATCGCAAGTTCATGCGCCATCATTCTGCAAAGAACAAACAAATAATCAGAAAGTCGATTGAGGTACTTAACTACCAACGCATCTGTTGCTTCAACTTCATTCAAAGCAATTACTAAACGCTCGGCTCTACGGCAAACAGTGCGCGCCACATGCCCAAAAGATATGGACTCATGCCCACCCGGGAGCACAAAAAATTTCATGGGAGGAAGTAGCGCATCCATTTTATCAATCTCCGCTTCGAGCAGCAAAATATCTTGCTCTTCAATTTTGGGGATTTTTACTTTTGTATTGCCCGGCTCGGTGGCCAATATAGAGCCGATGGTAAACAACCGATCTTGAATCTCGACCAATAGTTCGAGGCGGTTTTGGTTGATGGACTGATCGCGGAGTAAACCAACGTATGAGTTCAATTCGTCAACAGTGCCATAGGTATCAATTCTAAGGTCAGACTTTAGCACACGCTTGCCACCAAATAATGAAGTGGTGCCGGCATCACCCGTTTTTGTATAAATTTTCATTGATTCAAAGTTGAATGATTCGTGTCTAATTTCAAACTAAGCTGACGATTGGTTTTAGGTTTATTAGCGCATCATCACCTTAGCTAGAACGGTAAAACTCATGGCTTAACAATTTTGTTCGAGATGTTCTCTAATTAGTTTAAGTGCTCGCTGTTGTTTGACAAACAGTTACTACTTTTGGCCACAAATTTTACTATGGAAACAAAACATGTA
>JAAFHY010000156.1 GCA_013298505.1 Cytophagales bacterium | reverse complement strand
CTCAACCCCTTTCCCTTCTCCAAAAGAGAAGGGTTACCTGAATTTTTAGAGGTGCCCTTAAATAATTTTAGATTTAACGATTAAGATTTTAGATTTGTAATGATGACTTAAAATCTTTACACCAACATCTTAACTCATTTCAACTTGAAAGCACTCGTACTTACCGAATCTGGTAAAATAGAATTGAAGGAAGTCTCCAAACCCGAACTTTCTGTGGGCACGGCACTAGTAAAAATCAAAGCAACGGGACTTAACCGTAGAGACGATTGGATTAGAGAAGGTAAATATCCGAACATAAAATTCGGAGGTATCCTTGGGTCAGATGGTGCCGGTGTTGTTGAGTCTGCTTTCAATGAAGAAGATCAGACGTGGGTGGGCAAAGAAGTTGTCATTAATCCTAATATCGACTGGGGCACAGATTTAGAATCGCAGTCTACTAAATACACTATCTTGGGTATGCCTGTTAATGGTACGTTTGCAGAATATGTTTTAGTTCCTGTTCACCGATTGCATCATAAGCCATTTCATTTAGATTTTTTACAAGCTGCAGCTTTGCCACTAGGCGGGCTAACGGCCTTTCGTGCATTGTTTAGAAAAGGCGGGCTGCGTGCTGGGCAAAATGTACTTATCTCTGGTTTTGGAGGTGGGGTAGCCCAGTTTGCTTTTCTGTTTGCCAAAGCAGCTGGCGCAAATGTATATGTAACATCGGGTAGCGATGAAAAAATTGAAAAGGCATTGAAACTTGGCGCGAAGGGTGCATACAATTATAAGAAGCAAGCCAACTTTGATGATCTGTGGAAAACAAAAGGAGGCTTTGATTTAGTGATCGATAGCGCAGGCGGAGATCAACTCAACAACTTCATAAAAGTTTTGCGGCCGCAAGGGAAAATTGTTTTCTATGGAGCAACCAACGGCTTGCCTGCTAAAATTGATTTGTACCGAATGTTCTGGAATCAGCTTTCGCTCATCGGCACCACCATGGGCAACGACCACGAATTTGATGAAATGATTTCATTTGTAGGCAAGCATCAGATCAGGCCGATCGTAGATTCAATTCGGCCATTCTCGAAAATAGCAGAATCGTTTGTCGACATTACTAAATCAAACCGAGTTGGTAAGATCGTTTTTCAAGTTTAAGCCGTCCGACACAGCAAGCGAGTATCAATGTCCTCCTACTTAGCACCAATTGAGTAGCAAATTCATTTCCACATAATATTTTAAAGGATTTGCTACGAAGGCACAAAGAAATTTACTTCGTGTTGCAATCTATACACCCTAACCCCCAACGAGCTAGCAAGTTAGCACAACTCATCAATCCCCTGCCCCAACGCATGGCGAGTAGGGAGAGCGGCAAGTAGGGACTGCGTTAACAGAGACTTCTGCGGGGTAAGGGAAAACTACAACACTGCCAGTGCCTTTGTATCGTAGTAGTAATAAATTTTAACCCGTATCTTGTGCAACAAAGGATGAACGATGTAAATCAATTATCAAAAGAAGAGCGCGAGCGTTATAGTCGACATTTGGTGTTGCCCAATTTTGGTGAAGCTGAGCAATTGAAATTGAAGAATGCAAAAGTAGTGGTGGTGGGCGCAGGTGGGCTGGGTTGCCCCGTGCTGCAATACCTGACGGCTGCGGGTATCGGCACAATTTCCATTTTTGATCACGATGTGATTAGTCTTTCGAATCTACAAAGGCAAATACTTTATTCCGTTGATGAGTTGAATCAATCAAAAGCGGAAGTATCGGCATCGAAACTAAAAAGACTTAATCCTAACGTCACCTTTCAGATTCAAAAAACTAAAATCGATTCATCCAACGCATTGCAGTTACTAAACGGATTTGATGTAATCGTAGATTGTACCGATAATTTTCCTACGCGTTATTTACTTAATGACGCTTCGGTACTTGTACAAACTCCGTTGGTTTACGGCTCCATTTTTAGGTATGAAGGTCAGGTGGCGGTTTTCAATTTGAATGGAAGTGCTACTTACCGAGATTTATATCCAATGCCTCCCCTACCCGACTCGGTACCTTCGTGCGAGGAAGGCGGTGTTCTGGGCGTATTGCCTGGAATCATTGGCAGCATTCAAGCCAATGAAACCATTAAGGTGATAACGGGTATTGGTCCTCCATTAGCCGGGAAATTATTGGTGCTAGATGCAGCCACCATGGAGACACAAATCGTTCACATCCCCTCAAAAAATCAATCAAAAAACGTTTTGGGTTTGATTGATTATGATGACTTTTGTAGCTCTCCAAAAAAATCAACTCTTATGAAAGAAGTAACCGTGCAAGAATTGAAGGCATTGAAAGATTCAAATGCCGATTTCCAACTCATTGATGTACGCGAGCCGTATGAAGTTGATATTTGTGAAATTGGTGGTGAATTGATTCCGCAGGCGGAGGTTCCACACAACTTAGATAAAATTGCAAAAGACAAACAAGTGGTCATTCATTGTAGAAGTGGTGCGCGCAGTGGCAACATGGTGAAGTGGCTGGAATCTAATCATGGCTTTACCAACCTCTACAATTTAAAAGGTGGAATACTGGCGTGGGCAAAGGAGATTGATTCGAGTATTCCTACTTATTAGAAATTAGACGTAAGACATAAGACTTTGGACAAAAGACATAAGACAAAAAAAATGAAAACAATTAAATTGATAGGACTTGTATTAATGGCGATTACATTGGTACAATGTCAAAAAGGTACTGAACAAAAGTATCCGCAAGTAAGCGCTCCGATAGCTGAAGTAAAACCACATGAAATCACTTCAAAACACGGTGATAAAAGGATGGACAATTACTTCTGGCTCCGCCATCGCAAAGACACTGCGGTTGTCAATTACTTGAAAGCTGAAAACAAGTACCTCGATACGATGATGGCGCATACCAAAGGACTGCAAGACAAACTCTTCAACGAAATGAAGGGGCGCATCAAAGAGAAAGATGAATCAGTACCTTCTAAAATCGACAGCTATTTTTACTACACTCGTGTGGTAGAAGGTGGCGAGTATCCCATCTATTGTCGTAAAAAAGATTCAATGGAAGGTGCAGAAGAAATAATTGCCGATGGAAATGAAATGGGAAAAGGCCATGGCTACTTTAGCATGTTCACTGATGTGAGCCCTGATCACACGCTTTCGGCCATCTTGATGGATACGGTTGGAAGACGATTTTATACCATTACCATCAAAGATTTAAAAACAGGTACTTTTTTATCAGACAAAATTGTAGGCACGACTGGAAATATGGAGTGGAGCAACGACAACAAGTTTATTTACTACAGCAAGCAAGATCCCAACACTTTGCGCTCTGATAAAGTGTATCGACATACTTTAGGGAAACCAGCTTCGACAGATGAATTAATTTTTGAAGAGAAAGACCAAACGCTATCCACTTACGTTAGCAAGACGAGATCAAAAAAATTCCTCATAGTCAGTTCCAGTCGCACCGATGCATCAGTAGATCGCTTTATGGAAATTGACAACAGCAAAAGTAAATTAACAGTGTTTGAGCCGCTCAAAGAAAACGTTCAGTATAGCATCGACCACATGAATGGTAAATTCTATGTGCGCACCAATGCCGATGCAAAAAATTATCGCTTGGCCGAAGTACCTGAATTGGCGACTACGAAAGAGAACTGGAAAGACATTGTACCTAATCGTGATGATATTTTCTTAGACGGTTTTGAATTGTTCAAAGACTATTTGGCCATTCAAGATACCAAAGAAGGCTTGGATAAAATTCGTATTGTGAAATGGTCTGGTAGCAGCGAAAAAGCAATCGACTTTGAAGAACCTGCCTATGTCGCTGGTATCGGTTACAACCCCGACCCAAACTCCACCATGCTACGCTACTTCTATCAATCGATGACCACACCTCCTTCGCAGTACGACTACGGCATGGAAAATTCTGAAAGGAAATTATTGAAAGAACAAGAAGTGCTTGGAGGTTTCGACAGAAACAACTATCAAACAGAACGCTTGTGGGCTACTGCGCGTGATGGTGTGAAAGTTCCAGTCTCCATTGTGTATCGCAAAGACAAGTACAAAAAAGATGGTAACAGTCCGTGCTTTCAATATGCGTATGGTTCCTACGGATCATCAATGCCTGCTTTCTTTAGCTCTAGCCGATTGAGTTTGTTAGACAGAGGTTTTGTGTACGCCATGGCGCACATCCGCGGAGGACAAGAGATGGGTGGCCAATGGTATGAAGATGGTAAGATGTTGAAAAAGAAAAATACCTTCAACGATTTTATTGACGTGTCAGAATTCTTGATTAAAGAAAAATACACTTCGAAAGATAAACTGTTTGCCAATGGTGGCAGCGCAGGTGGTTTGCTCATGGGCGCCATCACCAACATGCGCCCTGATTTATACAAAGGTATTATTGCTGATGTTCCGTTTGTTGATGTGATTAACACCATGGAAGATGAAACGATTCCGCTAACCACATTTGAATGGAAGGAATGGGGCAATCCGAATGTGAAGGAAGAATATGATTATATGCTCTCTTATTCTCCATATGATAATGTGGAGAAAAAAGAATATCCAAATTTATTGGTCACAACGGGTCTGCATGATAGTCAAGTACAATATTGGGAGCCTGCTAAGTGGGTCGCGAAACTCCGCGCCATGAAAACAGATAAGAATCTATTGTTATTGAAAACGAACATGGAAGCTGGTCACGGTGGAGCTAGCGGCAGATTCGAATCGTTGAAGGAAGATGCAATGATGTATGCATTTGTAATGGATTTGGTGGGGATTAAGGAGTGATCGATTATTTCAACAATCCTAAAATTCTCTTAATAAAACCAGGCCCCTCATACACAAAGCCAGTGTATATCTGAATTAAATCCGCTCCGGCATTTATCTTGGCGACTGCATCATCTGGTGACATGATCCCTCCTACTCCTATGATCGGAAAGTTTTTTTCCAATCTAGAGCGTAAATAAGCAATGACTTCGTTAGATCGATCGACCAATGGCTTCCCACTTAACCCGCCATTGCCCATCGCTTCAAGCGTTGTTTTACTGCTATTCAATCCCTCGCGGGAAATCGTTGTGTTCGTGGCGATTACTCCATCGGCTTTAGTGGAAACCAATACTTCTACGACATCATCCAATTGTGAGTTGGTCAAATCAGGAGCGATTTTTAGCAATATCGGCTTTGGTTTTTG
>JAAFHY010000155.1 GCA_013298505.1 Cytophagales bacterium | reverse complement strand
TGAGACGTTTCAAGAAATCTCCATGCACACGATCGAAATGGTGCTCAAATTGTTTCCAGTCTTCCTGCACTTTTAAGGTGGTGTCTATTTCTTTTATGATATGCTCTAGTGCACGCTGTTTATCTTCAACTTTGTCGGTTAATTTTACTTGTCTGATCTCTTCTTTTATGTTTTCCATGAACTCGTTTTTCACAACCAAGTTCATGGTAGAAGCTGCCAATAGAGTATTGACATGGCTCAACTCGCTTTTTATTTGATCTTCTTTCAAATCTTGAACCTCCTTTTGTTTTTGAGCCAGTTCTTGTTGTTTAGCTTGCTCCATTCTCTTTTGTTTGTTTCGGTAATACTGCCGTTGCAAGCGATAAATATAAGAGAGCGTAAAAATGGCCAGCAAGAAATAAATTAACTTGGCCAATGGGCTTTTGTAGAAGGATGGTGAAACGGTTAACAGAAACGGTTGGCTCGTTACAATCTCGCCACGTGAATTAAATGTTTGTACATAAAATTGATAGTTACCTACTTTTAGGTTTGCATATTCTTTTATGCTTCCAGTAGTCCATGCACCATAGCCCTCGTCAAAACCACTTAAAAAATAGCGGAACTGTTGATGGCTTACATCTTTAAATTTAAACGACTCGACAACAAATTGCAGCACCCGAGTGCCTTCCGTGATTCGAATGGGTCTAATGGCATCGGGGCGAACTTGAAAAGGCATTCGTGAATACAGCACACTATCTTCGGCCACATTATAAACACGATTTACAAGAGGCTCGTTGGTTGTCGAAACACCGTCTTCTAATTCTGGTGTGTATTGAATAAATCCTTCGTTGGCATTAAAGAGCACCCCCTCTTTGATATTGAGTGAAACACTCAGCAAGTCGTTATTAAAAGATTGCCTCAATTGAAACAGCGATGACGGTACATACGCATAGTTTTCGGAGCTGATTTTTTTAAAAATGCCAACTAGATTTTCAGAATAAACATATACGTTCTTTTGTTGATCTTGAACGAGCTGGTAAACCCAATTTTTACCAACCACTTTCGTGAAAACATTTTCTTCAACAATTGCATCGGTAGATTGATCTAGTTTAAATATTCCCTTTGCCGTACAGATGTAGAGTTGGTCATCAATCCGGCTAAGGAAAATATATTGCTGAATGGGTAGCGTGTAGGAATCAGAAACTTTTTTGACTGTAGCTTCTGCAAGCGAATCGTTTAAGGTAAGTAGGTATAAGCCTTTATAATATTGGCCTACCCAAATCCTGCCTTTTCGATCTTCTTCAAAAAATCGGCTCGATTCGTTGAATCCATTTATTCGGTCAACATCATCTAACTCTCCCCTACTATTTATCTTAAAGAGATGAAGACCTGTATATGTTCCTCCAATTGCGTAGCTAGGATTCGTTCTTAATTGCTTTACCTGCCACAGCCCGTTGCACGATGCGCGCCTCGATGCTTTACCGTCTTTCAATACAAACAAACCTGTGTGGTGGCCAGCATACAGTTTATTGTTGATCAATTGCATTCCGTATGCGGGGCCTTCTGTTCCAATTAAAAAATTGCTTCGAGTTTCGCCTTTCGGCAAAAAATAAATTCCATTTGAGGTGGTGTAATAGGTGCCTTCGTTTACTTCAAACGCCTCGTAACCACTCCCTTGCAGATTAATGTTTTGATTAATGAGGCGAAGTGGTGAATTAATATCAATCAGCGCGATTCCATTTTGCATGCCTACCCACAAGTTGCCGCTATGATCTTGAAAAGCACGAAGACAGGCATTCGACATTAATCCATCGGAAATAGATATGTTTTCAATCTGTTTGGTTCGTTGATCGTAAATAAAAAGCCCTGCTAGCTGTGTGGATATCACGAGCCTTCCATCTGAAATCTGGAGAACATGATTCACGTATTTTCCAGCAAGCGTGTTGATTAGTTCTGCGTATGAGTTGGTTATGCCTTGCGAATTTAAAATCTCTATTTTACCCGAATTATAAAAAATGGCATACCCTGTTTCGTTGCGTACTACACCAGCCACAACTTGATTCGTGTGGTCATTCTGAGGAAGAGATACTAGCGCACCACCTTCGATTTCAAAAAGCTCGCCTGTTGGCGATTGGGTAAACAGTCTATTGCCGCCCAAAAACGACCTATTAAAACCACCCTGTCGCCTAACTACCGAAATGGTATTGCCATCGTAAATGTAAATCCCTTGAAACGTGCAGAAGTAGACCTTAGAATCTAGCAAAAGCACATCCCACACTTCGTCAAAATCACGAAAGTTTTCAGGGATTTTATTGATTAAGGAAACGTAGCTCCAGTTTCCTTCAAAGTACCCGAACTCACCTTGCGAACCAACATACAATCGGTTTGAATTTGGATCGAATGCAAGTGAACGCTGTTTTTTGCCCGTGTTAAGGGCATGCTTACCCCATGAAGTGCCATTGAAAGAAAGCACCCCAAGATTGTTAGCCACGAAAAGGCTTAAATCTCGGTTTTGGGCAAAATCTATGTTTTGGATTCCCGCTCCATAATCAGATGGAGCAAAGTTTTTGATTGGGTATTTACCAGAATTGGCAATTGCTTGGCTTGTCAAAACCATCAAAATCACCAAAAAGAGTAAGACTTTGTCTACTACATCAGATTTGACCATAAAACGCTGTTTGTACTACCGTTGTGCAACAAATGTATTCATTTAAAGCTAGTTAAATCGTTGTAGATGAAGTTTTGTAGTAGTGCTAAAATAGAATTGTTGTAGTAATTTTCTTGCTTCTGGTATCCCTTATTCTGAATTTTCAACCGTTTTCGGAATAACCAAAAGACAATCGATTGAATAAGTTGTTAAACCTAATAAACCTTCTATGAAGCATCTCTACGTACTAGTTGCCCTGCTCGTATTTTCTCAAAGTGTGCTTGGCCAAGCCGATAAGGTATTGGTAAAGCAAGACGCTAGCGGCATGAAACTTCAGGTCAACAACCGTGAATTTATGGTGAATGGTATGAATTGGGACTACACCCCTATCGGTACCAACTTCTCCTACAGTTTGTGGACTCAACCTGATGACATTATCCAAGCTGCACTCGACTCAGAGATGTCGCTATTAAAGAACATGGGTGTAAACACCATCCGGCAGTACACGGGCGTTCCCGCGAAGTGGATAAAATACATTTATGAAAACTATGGTATCTACACCATGCTCAACCACTCTTTCGGCAGATATGGGTTAACGATTGATGGGGCGTGGGCACCCAATACAGAATATTCTGACCCCCGAGTAAGAACACTACTTCTTGATGAGGTAACAAAAATGGTGAATGACTATAAAGATACGCCTGGTCTTCTTTTATACTTATTAGGAAACGAAAACAACTACGGACTTTTCTGGGAAGGAGCGGAAACAGAAGACATACCAATTAAAGATAGAAAATCGACCACCCGCGCCACGGCTATGTACAAGTTGTTCAATGAAGCAACGTTGGCCATGAAGTCGAAAGATTTGGGGCACCCAGTAGCTATGTGTAATGGCGATTTGCTGTTTTTAGAGATCATTAAAGACGAATGCAAAGACATCGACATCTTTGGTACGAACATGTATCGTGGAGTCTCTTTTGGAGACGCTTTTCAGCGAGTAAAAGATGAACTGAACAAACCGATATTATTCACGGAGTTCGGTGCAGATGCATTTAATGTGCAGGATAATGCAGAAGACCAGGAATCGCAGGCCTATTATATGGTGGGCAACTGGAAAGAGATTTATCAAAACGCTGCAGGCTTAGGCAAAGCGGGTAACTCGCTCGGTGGTTTTACTTTTCAATTTAGCGATGGCTGGTGGAAATTCGGGCAAACCAAAGGGTTAGATCTACACGATGATAATGCATCGTGGTCGAATGGTGGCTACAATCGTGATTTCAAGAAAGGCGAAAACAACATGAACGAAGAGTGGTTTGGTATTTGCGCTAAAGGGCAAACTAATCCACGCGGTTTATATTCGCTCTTCCCACGTGCAGCTTACTATGCGCTTAAAGAAGTACACACGTTAACTCCATATCGCGAAGGGATTACGCTGCAAGGTGTTGATGCACACTTTGCCAATATACAATTGATGGATGCTGTTCTCAAAGCCAGAGGCGATAAGGCCGCGCTGAATGGCGAGCAGAATTCAAAACTCCGCGTAAGCGAAATGAGGGCAGAGCTATCAACTTTTGTAACTGGCGGAAGTCTGATCACCACTCCTACCAAACCAAATCCAACAAAACCTGCTTATCCGAATAAGTTAGGTTTCGACCACATGGAATCTTACTTCATCGGCATCGAAGCAAACCCAGCATCGAATGTGCGGGCAAATGTGTCATTCAACGTAATAGGGAATGTGGCGCAAAACCCGATCAACGAAATTTTCTACGAAAACAGAGGGCGGCCACAAACATTGGTATCGCCAAATGGAAATGTTACCACTACATTAGATCGCGTGCAAGTGTACCGCGCAGACTACTCTTGGAACCATAAACTCTTCGACCTTACAGGATTTTATAGAACAGGGCATTACCACTGGGGCTACGAAGGAGATTTTTTTGGATTGTATCCAGAAGCTAACTACGGACCTAACATAGACATCTATAACGGCCTCGCTCCGCAAGGGCTTGAGATTGCTGGAAAGAAAGAATTGAAAGGATTCAAATTAGCCTACGGACGCGAACTATGGTGGGGAGCAAACCCCGCAGTACTTTTAAAATACAGTAGAGACTTAGGCAAATTCAATCTAACTGGAATTTTCCACGAAGACCTTGACGATCCGGGGGCAGCGGTCAGCTCACTTGCTGTGCCGCAACCACGCACACGCAGATTTACATTTCAAGTATCAAGAAAATTATTCGACAAACTAAAAATAGAAGTTGGTGGTATTTGGGGCGGACAGCCATTGGTGGGTCGCGAGTTTCAAGTAGTGCGTGGACAAGAAGGAAATTACCAGACGTATGTTGATAGAATTAGAAACTCAGATACGTGGGGAGGTAAGATTAAGTTAACGTATGCATCTGGCCGAATCAACTGGTATGGACAAGCAGCATCGCAAGGGCTAGTGGCAAATGGAGGTGGAGACAACACTACCACGTTCACCGGATGGAGACTGAAAGACAGCGGCAGTGGAAATAAAAACAATGTATTGACAGGTTTTACTTACACCATCGGTAAGTGGCAAATCGCCCCGAACTTTATGTGGCAAAAACCATTAGTAGAT
>JAAFHY010000154.1 GCA_013298505.1 Cytophagales bacterium | reverse complement strand
TATCAAAGGGCATTTCAGCCGGCAAGTCACAGAACAGCTATCGCGGACAAGTACACATCATGAAGCGCGCGTCAAACGCCAGAAATTTTTCACAGTGCGATTCTTTGCTCATGGGAGATCAGTGCGGTGCGCACACATTCCCGTACATCGATGTAGAAAATCAAACCGCCAGAATTGAACACGAAGCAACCACATCAAAAATAGGTGAAGATCAAATTTTTTACTGCCTTCAACGCGGTATTGATGAAGAAGCTGCTGTGGCACTAATCGTAAACGGCTATGCAAAGGAAGTACTCAATCAATTGCCAATGGAGTTTGCGGTAGAAGCTCAGAAACTTTTAGCTCTAACGCTAGAAGGAAGTGTTGGATAAATTAATTCAAGATTCAAAATTGAAGGTTCAAGATTAGAGTTCATGGCGAAAGTAAGTAGATTTGAAGATTTGGAGGTTTGGAAAAGCGCACGAGCTTTTTCTAAACTTATCTATGAAACTACTTCTTCCCCTGTTTTTTCAAAGGACTTTTCTCACAAAGATCAAATCAATAGATCTGTTGGGTCAATCATGGACAATATTGCTGAAGGATTTGAGCGAGGTGGAAATAAAGAACTAATTCAATACCTTTTTATTGCCAAAGGATCTTGTGGAGAAGCAAGATCACAACTTTTCAGGGCGTTAGATAAAGAGTACATCAGTCAAGAAGAATTTAGTCTATTGGAAAATAAATCACAGGAAATCAGCAAGCAGCTTTCTGGATTCATACATTATTTAAAAAATTCAGAAATGCGCGGAGAGAAATATGTCAAAGAACCAATCGAGGAATATTCTACAACTCCTCCAATTTTGAATTTTGAATCTTGAATTAATAACTATGCTGTCGATAAAGAATTTACAGGCCAAGATTGGCGAAAAACAAATCTTAAATGGCATTGACCTACAAGTGAATGCTGGCGAAGTGCATGCCATCATGGGACCTAACGGTTCGGGCAAGAGTACGCTTGCGTCCGTGTTGGCGGGGAGAGAAGATTATGAAGTGACTGGAGGCGAAGTCGATTTTAACGGCAAAGACTTGCTGGAGCTAGAGCCCAGCGACCGTGCTGCGGAAGGAATCTTTTTGGCATTTCAATATCCTGTGGAGATTCCAGGTGTGAGCACGATTAACTTCATGAAAACAGCAGTGAATAAAATTCGTCACTATCGTGGACAAAGCCCGCTAGATGCTGTTGCTTTCCTCCAACTGATGAAGGAAAAAATGAAGTTGGTGGAGATTGATCAATCACTGTTGGGTCGTTCATTGAACGAAGGATTTTCGGGTGGAGAGAAAAAGAGAAACGAGATTTTTCAAATGGCCATGTTGGAACCAAAGCTGGCTATTCTGGATGAGACCGATTCGGGTCTCGATATTGACGCATTGAAAATTGTGGCGCATGGCGTTAATTCGCTTCGCTCAAAAAATAATGCAACAATTGTAGTTACCCACTATCAAAGGCTATTGGATTACATCGTTCCTGACTTTGTCCACGTATTATACAAAGGAAAAATTGTTAAGTCTGGAACAAAAGAGCTTGCCAAAGAATTGGAAGCAAAGGGGTACGATTGGATTAAGAATGAAGCTGCATTAGTGTAAGCCATGACAACATCAACAGAATCATTTTATACCCGCATTCAACAAAGCGCTCTCCCCTCCTATTTCACAGAAGGCACAGCGAAACGACAAGCCGCTTTACAACGACTTGCCGAGGTTGGTCTTCCTACTATCAAATCAGAAGAATATCGGTTTACGCCCATTACCAAATCGTTAGAAAAGAAATTGACTTGGGAGATTTCAGAGCAAGTCTCTTCCATATCTACTATTTACTCGCTTTTGGTAAATGGCCTTGATGCCCATCTCATTGTGTTGATCAATGGCCGTTTTTCAAAACAATTGTCTAATCTGAAAGAGCTTGAAAAAAATGTAATCGTTACCACTTTTAATGAAGCCGATAAGCAGTCGAAAGAAGTGATTCAAAAACTGCTTGGCTCGGTAGGTAATTCAAGTGACGCTTTTGCACTTTTAAATTCCGCATTTTATCAAGAGGGAATTTTTGTTCACGTCCCAAAGGATACGGTTGTTTCAAAACCTTTTTTGATTTTGCATATCAACGATGCCCAACAAAAGCAGGTCATTAGTCATACTCGACTACTTACAGTTGTCGAATCTGGAAGTACGGTTTCTTTAATCGAAAAATCCGATTCAGTTGGCGAGCACAATTGCTTCCATACGTTTACTGAAGAAATCGTGGTTGGGGAAAATGCAACGTTCGATTACTGCAAAATCCAAAACGATGGCAGAGCCATTCATCAAGTATCAAATACGACCATCTCTCAATCCGATTCAAGTAAAGTAAACACATTCACACTTACGTTGAATGGTCAACTCATTCGAAACAATCTCTCAATAATGATTGATGGCGAGCAGTGTGAATCTCATTTTAACGGATTGTACTTGGTGAAGGGAAACACGTTGGTTGACAATCACACTGTAGTAGATCATCAAAAACCTAATTCCTTTAGTAACGAAATGTACAAAGGCATCATGGATGAGAATTCGAAAGGTGTGTTTAACGGAAAAATATATGTGCGCCCTCACGCACAAAAAACAAATGCCTTCCAATCTAATCGGAATATCTTAATGAGTGAATCGGCTACAATCAATACTAAGCCACAGTTAGAAATTTGGGCTGATGATGTGAAGTGTTCACACGGCTGCACAACGGGGCAACTTGATGAAGAGGCATTGTTCTATTTGCAAGCCAGAGGCATTCCGCATGATGCCGCCAAGGCAATGTTGCTGTATGCCTTTGCTCTCGATGTCATTTCGCTTGTTAAGAATGAAACACTACGAAATTATTTGGATGGCCTGATCACCGAACGACTTCACAAAAATTTCTAAAATGGCCACGTTACTCGCTCCCCTATTGAACATACAAAAAATCAGAGAGGAGTTTCCTATTCTCAATCAGCAGGTAAATGGGAAGCCATTAGTCTATTTTGACAATGCCGCGACTAACCAAAAACCAAAAAGGGTTATCGAAGCGCTATCGGGATACTACGAAAAATATAATGCCAACATTCATCGAGGTATACACACGCTAGCCGAAAAAGCAACGCGAGCCTATGAGGACACGCGGTTGGCAATGCAAGAGTTTATTCATGCCCAACATGCTGAGGAAATCATTTTTACGCGAGGCGTAACAGAGAGTATCAACTTGGTGGCAGCATCTTACGGTCGCGCCTTTTTGAAAGAAGGCGATGAAATCATCCTTTCCGGGTTAGAGCATCATTCGAATATTGTGCCTTGGCAAATGATAGCTGAAGAAAAGAAAGCTGTCATTAAAGTAATCACCATTAATCCGTCAGGCGAAATAGATCTTGACCATTATCGACAATTGCTTTCATCGCGCACCAAAATAGTCGCGGTAAATCATGCGTCCAATAGCTTGGGAACTATCAATCCGATAAAAGAAATGATCGAAATGGCTCATAATGTAGGAGCTGTTGTATTGATTGATGGTGCGCAAGCCTCGGCACACTTACCGATTGATGTGGTTGATTTAGACTGCGACTTCTATTGCATTTCGTCACACAAGATGTACGGGCCAACCGGCACTGGCATTTTGTACGGAAAAAAAGAACTTCTTGAAAAGATGCCTCCTTACATGGGCGGTGGCGAAATGATTAAAGACGTGAGTTTTGCAAAAACTACGTACAACGAGTTACCTTATAAGTTTGAGGCTGGCACACCCAATATTGCTGATGTGGTCGCATTAAAGGAAGCGATTAACTTTATCAATGAACTTGGCAAAGAGAATATTGCCATACATGAGCACGAACTTTTGACCTACGCTTCTCAAAAACTGGCCTCACTTCCTTCTGTTCGGCTTATTGGTACAGCGCCAAGAAAAGTTAGCGTTCAATCATTTGTAATTGAAGGTATTCATCCCTTCGATATTGGTCAAATGCTAGATGCACGTGGAATTGCAGTTCGAACAGGCCACCATTGCACACAACCTTTAATGGACAGTTTTGGAATAGAGGGAACTGTGAGAACATCATTTGCCGTGTACAATACAAAAGAAGAGATTGACGCGCTTTTGGAAGGACTGAAAAGAATCATTAAATTTCTTAACTAAAAATTTTGGTTATGGAAAATGAGCAAAGAATTGTTGAGCTTTTAGCTGAAACGCTAATCAAATTTGATCGAATGATTGATGAGCAAAAGCAAACCAATAACCGATTGCAAAAATTAGAGGAGGGAATGAATAAACTCAATCTCCAGACAACCGAAAATACCCGAGCGATCATCAAATTAGCCAATGAAGTAGAGAACATCGCCCATTTGCACGAACGGGTTACTAAGTTAGAGAAGGCCGTCTACAAATGACCATCAACGAAATACAAGACGAGATCATCAACGAATTTGCCCTGTTAGATGGAGACATGGAAATGACTGTGTTTTACATGATGGAACTGGGGCAGAAACTTCCTGTGATGGACGTATCAAATAAATCTGAGTTGAATGAAGTCAAGGGCTGTCAGTCTAAAGTGTGGATGACCGCTCATCTTGAAAATGATGGCGTTTATTTTCAGGCGGATAGCAATACAGCCATCACAAAGGGACTGGTAAGTATTTTAGTTCGGATCTTCAACGGACAGCGCCCCGAAGACATCTTGAATGCCGATCTTTACTTTATGAAGAAAATTGGCATGGAACGCTTTATAGGCACACAACGTTCCAATGGTTTTGGTGCCATGATTAAACAAATTAAGCTATATGCGCTTGCCTTTAAAACGCAACTGGCGACAAACTAATGGACGAAGTTTCTACAAATACAATAAAAACTCCCGACACCGAAGTAAATCTTCGTGATAAGGTATTGGCTGCGATAAAAACAGTCTATGATCCTGAGATTCCCGTGGACATCTACGAACTTGGGCTTATCTATGAAATCAATATTTTCCCAGTCAACAATGTTTTTATTTTAATGACACTTACGTCACCTTCTTGCCCCTCGGCAGAGGTTATTCCGAGTGAAGTCGAACAAAAAATAAAGGAAATTGAAGGTATCAACGAAGTGAAGGTAGAAATCACATTTGACCCACCCTATTCACAAGATATGATGAGCGAGGCCGCCAAGCTGGAACTAGGCTTTATGTAATTATGTTTATTAGCTAATTTTGAATCTTAAATATTGAATTTTATGT
>JAAFHY010000153.1 GCA_013298505.1 Cytophagales bacterium | reverse complement strand
CATGGGGCTTTTTTGCGCACCAGAAAATCAACCGCTTAGCGGTGTTTACGCTACCTGTTGAGATGATCGGGTTTTACAAGGCCAACGTTCAATACATTGCCGAAGCTTCGGTTAATGCCGATAGGCGGAGGTATGCCGTGGCCGAAGAAGCCCCACGCCATTACATAGACCTAGATCATTTTGGCGATAGCGCACTTTATAAACTACCGCGCCATTGGAACGAAGCAGTCGCAAAATTTGGTGAAGACACGTTGATGGCGCGTGGCATTGTGCCATGGCACATAAACCGAATGTTCTTTCAGTTGAAAGATGCTTTTTTGTTGGGTGATCCAGACAATATACTGAGAGCCTCAGCAGATATAGGCCACTACATTGCCGATGCCAACGTGCCGCTGCATACCACCAGCAACTACGATGGGCAGTTGACCGAGCAAGTAGGTATTCACGCTTTTTGGGAATCGAGATTACCCGAATTATTTTTTAATGAATACGATTTTTACGTAGGCAAAGCCGAATACAAAAGCAATGTGCAATTAGCGGCTTGGGGTGCCGTTGCTCAAGCTAACCAAGCGCTCGATTCTGTACTTAGGTTGGAGAAAGAGCTATCGCTAAAGACGGGCGATCAAAAATTTAATTTTGAAACGAAGGGAAAGCAAACAGTAAAAGTTTATTCTTTGGCTTACTCAAAAAAGTACCACCAGTTGTTGGCGGGTATGGTAGAGCGGCAAATGCGGAGCAGCGTAAAGTTGATTGGCGATATATGGTATACCGCTTGGGTAGATGCGGGCCAGCCCGATTTACGAAAGCTGATAAATTATAAACCCACCGAAGAAGAATTAAAACAGCGTGCCGATGATGTGAATAGGTGGAAGGAAGAACAACGAAAGGGCACGCGTGTACACGAGGTGGATGAACAGCACTAAGTGCAAAAGATGATGCAACTAGATATTTTCCTGTCGAATAAAGAATTATAAAGCTAGTTTTGATCTTTCAATCAAGTAAATGGAGTTACTAACATCTAATCCGTTAATCTTTAAGTTTCTGAAATTTGCGCTAGTAGGAGCGATGGGGCTTGTCATAGATTTTGGGGTTACCTATTTGTGCAAAGAGATTTTTCGATTCAACAAGTATTTTGCAAACGCTACTGGCTTTTTTGTTTCAGGGATTAATAATTTTTTACTCAATCGCTCATGGACTTTCGTTAATAATGATCCTCAAATTTGGGAGCAGTACGCTAAATTTATTTCGTTTGCAATGATTGGCCTTGCCATCAACTCATTTATTATTTGGTTTTTGCATGGCCAACGGAAAAAGAATTTCTATTTGTCAAAAGGCATTGCCACCATTATAGTCACAAGCTGGAATTTTCTATCTAATTTTTTCTTTACGTTTAGGTAGAGAAATACGTTTAACGTCTTTGCGAGCAACGAGCGATGGTTTGAGGGAAAAGCGAAGCAATCTCGTGCTACGAAACTAACGACTTCGATTTTGGGGATTGCTTCACTCCAACAAACTTTCTAGACAGGTGTTCGCAATGACGATTAAATATTTTCACTCATTAATCTTCACTTTTAAGATAGATATTTCTTTGGTTAATCAATTCTACTTTGAAACCACCGAATCAGTAGGCGCAACTTCTTGTGCCGATGGCTCAATAGGCGTACTTTCTACCATGTTTTTAAGGTCTTGTAACCCTTCTGCGTATTGGCTATTGAGCATGCCACCAACAAACATCCAAACAGCTTTGCCCATAAACCCTGTGTTATCTCCATCGTAAGCCCAAGTAACTTTTGTTCCCTCGGTTTGTGGTTCCAACTTGAATTCGGCCCAAGCTGTTCCTTCAAAGCCATCGAATGCCAATCTGGTTTTTATGCGTTCATTTTCTACGCTCTCAACCACCCATTGCGAACCTTTACCACTTTCGGGGCCATCCCAATTCATTTTAGCACCTACTCCTGCTGCAGGACCTTCGTAGGTATTTACTGCAGTGGGATCCATTTTTTTCCATGGTGACCAAGCCACAAACTTCTCCATATTATTCAAGTGGGGAAAGATGGCTGCTGCGGGCGCATTGATTACAATAGATTTTTCTACATGACCTTTGGCAGGAACGAGAGCAACTACATACAAAACAAACAAAAGTAAAATGGCGGCTATGCCAATGCCAATGATTTTAAGCGCTTTCATATTTTTGGGTTTAAGTTGAGGAAACGAATTTAGCTAAACTAAAAACAAAATACTAGCTAGAGTTCTATTTCAATTAGATGGGTTTTGAAAGGATAATTCAATGGTTGCAAGAAATTGCGTATCGGTAGCCATTAATTCAAATTTCCCTTCATGTAAATCTATGATTTGGTCGCAAATCCACAGCCCCATACCTAAGCCACTACTTAATGCCTCTGACTTTTCAAATTCGTTTTTCAGAAGTTCAAAATTCTTTACTGGTGCACTGATGGAATTACGAATTGTAATTTGAATAGCATCGTTCTTAGAGTTTACCAGTAAGTCAATAATTGTATTGGTAGGTGAGTACTTAATTGCATTTTCAATCAGATTACATACTACAATTTCAATTTTATCAAAATCAATTTTAATAGGAGGAATGGCAACACCATCCTCAATAGTAATTTGAAAATGTGAAACTTTATCTTTGATGAGATACTTTACTTTCTTTAGTGCAGAATAGATTACTTCTTCAAGTTGTTCTTCTTTTTTGCGCAGTGTCAAGGTTTCACTTTTCAATTGGCTGATAAGCAAGAAATCGTGAATGATTCGGGTAAGTCGCTTTACTTCGATTAACTGATTTTTCAGAATCAATTGAGTTGCGGCATCGGCTCGTTGCATCGAAATTCCAATTTCTGTTTGCATTACAGTTAAAGGTGTTTTTAACTCATGCGCAGCCGAGGCAAAAAAGTTTACTTGGTTTTTAATCGATTGTTCAATGCGACTTAACATTTCGTTGAGGGTATCGGCCAATATCTTGCTTTCGTCTTGTGTAGGTGGCGTGGGCACCCGCGCAATACTTTTTGATGCCGTAATTTGAGACGCGGTGAGAATAATATTTTTTATAGGTCTGATGAGGCGCTCAGCAAATAGAAATAGAAGTGTGCCAGCAAGTACCAACGACAATATATTTGCTATTACTAAATAAGACTTGATTTCGGCTATTTGCTTTGTTGACTTTGTGTTGCTTCGTGCAAGAGAAACAATAACGGCACTGCCCGAACCGTCAATTGATTTTTCAATTGTGGAGACTTTCAAAGTATCAACATATACGAAGTCAGCAAGGTAATCGGCCGTGGTTAAATTGGGAAAATCAGGAGAGGTAAATGTGTTTTCGTATTCAAATTCATTCCGCACTTGTAGTTTTAGAAGATAACCTGTGGGCGGGAGAGGAATAGTGACTGGATTGAACCGAACGTTGGATACCAGTTTTTCTGTTTCAGCTTTTAATTCCTTTGAATCTACTTCTTCGATTGTATTTTTTATTTTCTGGTAGATGACCCAGTTGGCCGGAACAATGACGGAAACGAAAACGGTAAAAAGTAATAGCGCAGCTTTAAATTGAATGCTTTTAAAGAAGGGTATAGTAGGTTTCAATTTTTTATCAATTCGCCTTCAATATAGTAGCCAACTCCTACTTTGGTATGAATAATATCGTCTTTCAATTTTCGTCTTAGTTGCGAGAGGTGTACCTCAATTACATTACTCCCCATATCAAAGTTTACCTCCCACACACGCTCTGCAATTTCTGTTTTCGAAAGCACTCGGTTGCAATTTAACACCAGTAATTCCAACAACGAAAATTCTCGATTGGTGAGTTCGATCGATTCTTTTTTCAACAATACTTTACGCGAAAGCAAATTCATTTCCAGATCACCTACTTTAAATTGTGTATACGATTTCGGATCGCCTTTTCGGGTAACAGCCCGAATGCGCGCCAAAAACTCGGCAAAGTCGAATGGTTTTTTAATGTAGTCTACCGCGCCAGCATCTAATCCTTTAATTACATTTTCGGTATTGCTTAAGGCACTTATTATAATCACTGGTATTTTTAGTTGAAACTCGCGCATGGTTGCTAATACTTCGTACCCATTTTGGCCAGGCAGCATTAAGTCAAGTAGAATCAAATCGTACTTGCCCACCGATGCCAACTCTAATCCGTGGCTTCCATTTTGGGTGGCATCAACCACATAGCCGTTTTGTTGAAGACCTTCTTTAATAAAGGTATTTAGCTTTGGCTCGTCTTCGATTAGTAGTATCCGCATAATTATTTTTCTACAATAAACTCAACACCGTTTGCTATTATTTTTTTTGGCACCATTACCGAATAATTATTTTGATACACTTCGCCTTCTTTTTTCACGCGTTCTTCACCTTCAACTTTTATGGTGTTGCCTTTTTTTAGAATCGAAGTAAGTTGAGTCTGCATTTTTTCATTGCTTTCGATCAGTATTTTATTGTTAAGAATTACTGCCAAAATCTTCCCTTTTTTATTGAAGGTCAAGTTGGTGATGGTACCTTGCTGCGAAGCCTCTCGATAATTATGTTTTCCATCGGCATCGCCATAAAAATCTTTTTCGATTCGTATCGTGTCTTTACCGTAAATCACTGCCTGCAAGCTAGGGTAAAGGAACATCTGTTTGTCGATCACGTAAGGATCGTAATAAGCCGTTATTGGTTCTTTACGCTTTTCTATTTCCATTAGCTTTAAAGCAAACTCTGCTGGAAAGTTTAATCGAATCAGTTCACCTTCGCTTTGTAAACTAAGTGCAACACACACACTATTTTGCTTATACAGAAACGAATTGATGGTACCTGTTCTTTTTTCGAGTAGCCCTTCGCTCATCACGCGGCTCATTCCTTCGGTCACCTGTTGTTCGCCTTCTTTATAAACAAATTCATTCCCCAAGTTACTTATCATAGCACCTGGTTTCAGTTTTTTGAGTTTTTTATTCGTAGAGAGAAACCACCTTTCGAAAATCAGGATATTACTGGTGGTAAGTATAGCCGCTCGCCCATTGATGGCAGATATGCTCTTAACCGTTTCGTCTAGCAACAGCTTGCGGTTATCAAAGAGGAATTTTTTCTCGCTATCCAACAACCAGTTGCAAGTAAATTGATGCATGGTTGATTGTATTGAAACCATCGAATCGGCAAACAAGATACCTACCCAAGCGAGGTTGCCTTTTTCAGGGATTTTAATTTTGGGGACACGTGCTTTAGTGCTAAATTTTATCGTGGTACCTACG
>JAAFHY010000152.1 GCA_013298505.1 Cytophagales bacterium | reverse complement strand
AATTCCGGGCAATGTGAGCAGCCAATACATTTCTGCTTTGATGATGGTTGCCCCCCTTTTGCCCAACGGGCTTGAACTAAAACTGACAGGCCAAGTTGGAAGCGTGCCTTACATACAAATGACGGCCTCGTTAATGAAAGAGTTTGGTATAGAACCAAACC
This sequence comes from Cytophagales bacterium, assembly GCA_013298505.1. Lineage (GTDB taxonomy): Bacteria > Bacteroidota > Bacteroidia > Cytophagales > Cyclobacteriaceae > ELB16-189. The sequence continues at coordinate 5,096 of JAAFHY010000152.1, read as the reverse complement.
TAGACTTTGAATCTGGAATTATCAACATTCAACATTCAACATTCAAGAGTGCCAAGGTAGTGGTAGAGGCAGATTGGTCTTCGGCAAGTTATTGGTTTGGATTTGCTGCATTGGCAGATCAAGCGGACATCATTCTTCCAAACGTATCCGAAAAATCACTACAAGGAGACAGGGTGATTGTAGACGTAATGGAAAAAGTTGGTGTGCAAGCTAGTTTTGAAAATGGCCACTTAAGGCTTACCAAAAAACCTGCCTTGCAGCATTTAGTTTGGGATTTTAAGAATTGCCCCGATCTGGCTCAAACCGTATTGCCCGTTTGCGCAGCCAAAGGAATTAGTGGCGATTTTACCGGAATGGAAAGTTTGCGCATTAAAGAAACCGACCGCATTGCTGCGCTTCAAAACGAACTGAGGAAAATTGGCGCAGAACTTAGCGAACCAACGACCGGAAACTGGAAACTAGAAACAAGCAACTGGAAACCAGAAACCATGTCTCACCCCATCACAATTCAAACCTATCACGATCACCGTATGGCAATGGGTTTTGCACCATGGGCTACCCTTGTTGATTTAAAGATCGAAGCACCAGAAGTGGTAAACAAATCGTACCCTACTTTTTGGGATGATATGAAGTCGGTGGGTTTTGAATCTATTCTGAAAGAGAGTTAAAATAGGCAGGAGCTAATAGCATTCTGCTTCCATACCAAGAAAAAAGTTCTCCATCTACCAAAAGTACCTTAGCCTTTGGCAACATTCTTTGTACTTCTTGGATATGCTTTTCTGCAAAAGGAAATGGCTCGCTCGAAAGAAAAATAAGGTCTGGATTAAGGTCTATCAGTTGCTGTTCTTGCAAAGTGGGATATCGATCAACTTCAAGAGCATTTTGCCACCCACCTTTTTCCAGCATCGAGTCGATGAACGTATTTGCCCCCGCTGCCATCCAAGGTGATTTCCAGATCAGGTAAAGCACTCTTTTGGTTGCCTTGCGCTTCAGGGCTGAAAATGCATTTTCTATTTGCTTAGTCAAAGTCAAAGCTTCGGCAACCTTATCTGTTATCTCCCCCGCACTGTCAATCATCTTCAGCGCATCTTTAAAAGACGAAACATCGCTGATCCAAACGGGGTACTTTTCTGCTAATTGATTGATAACAGAGAATTCGTTTTCCTCTTTATTTCCTATGATCAAATCTGGCTTTAGTTGATCGATCAAGTCGAACCGAACGGTTTTGGTACCGCCTACTTTTATCTTATTTACAATCTCGGTAGTGGGGTGTGTGCAAAACTTGGTTATCCCTACAATAGATTGGGCTAAGCCCATATAAAACAAAAGTTCCGTCTGTGACGGAACTAGTGATACAATTCGTTTTGGAGGAAAATTTACCTCTACTAATCTACCTAGTTGATCGGTAAATGATCGGGTAGACACTTTTAAAGCAATATGGCCATACTGCTTAGTTGACTGGCCACCTTAAGGGTAGATGCTGTAACCGAAGCTTGATTCAATTCAAATTTTAACTTTCCATCAAGTACTTTAAAATTGATACAACTACCCTTCTTACCTAAGTTAAAGCTATCTGTAATCGTGAGCACTGGCTTTCCGGTTACCGAATTTTTAATGTTTTCAAACTGACCGCTCTTTCCTTTTCCAATGTAAACAACTGCGCACGTGGATGCTTCTTCAGCGCCCGAGAGTTTTCGGATTGAGTATTTCTTTGCTCCTTTTGGCTTGCCATCATAGTAACTCTTCAATGTATTGAACACATCATCTTCCCCTAGAATCCCCACTACAAATTCGCCTGGCTCCCCATCTCCAGGCCATTGAATGTACTTAATGAAGTTATAGATCATTTGGGCATGAATCTCAGACATTGGCTTTTCTGTTTGAGCGAACCCAAACAACGCACTACAAACCCACACAACACTAAGTAAAACTACCTTTCTCATAATTTTCATGTTAACGATTCACAAAGCTATTAAAGTTATCTTTTTGAAAAAATGACCTCTTAAATTAAGATAGCCATCGAAGTAAGCGCACTAGAGACCTTCAAATTGGCAGTTTCAATTGCTTTTTGGTTTAACTCAATACGCAACTTGTCTTCCACCGTTCTAAAATTAATGCAACTGCCCTTTGAGGCCAAGCCATTCCTATCGGTAACCACCAGTGTTCCTTTCCCTTTTACTTTGGCGTTGATTGACTCAAACTCGCTACTCTTCGATTTGTCTATGTAAACAACAGCACAATCGGTAACTTCATTTGCACTCGCAAATTTTTTAATTACATAAGTTTTATGGCCTTTCGTTTTTCCGCTATACCATGCGGAGAGGGTTTTAAAAACATCTTCGTTGCCAACTACACCAATCACAAAATCACCAGGTTGATCTTGATTTGGCCATTGAACATACTTGGTAAAATTAAAAACCATCATGGTATGAATCTCGTGCAAGGGGCGCTCTTGCGCTATTGCAGATCTAACAAACAGAACAAAAATGAAAATAATAGACTTTATTGCCTTCATGTTTTTTTATTTCAACGACACAAAAATAAACCCCTCCACAAAAGCAGAGGGGTCTGAGTTGTTTGAATCCTATCGGATGTAAGATTTTAAGCCTCTTATATAACAAGGACTAAATGGTAGCTCAAAATCCTTCTTTTTGGCCGTTATTTAATATATCGGTAATCATGACCCGGCTTTACTTGTAATAGAACTTCGTAAATCAGGTCGATAACACTCTCTACATCATCTTTGTGTACGGTCTCAACAGTAGTATGCATGTATTTTAGAGGCAATGAGATGAGCGCAGAGGCAACTCCTTCGGCTGAATAAGCAAACGAATCAGTATCCGTTCCAGTAGACCGAGAAACGGCTTGCCGCTGGAAAGCAATCTTTTTCTTATCGGCTGTCTGGGTGATCATTTTCAGCACATTGTTTTGCACGGCTGGGCCAATGCACACAACCGGACCGAGACCACATTTCAAATTGCCACTCTCCTTCTTATTATACATAGGTGATTGAGTATCGTGGGTTACATCTGTGCAAATGGCCAAGTCAGGTTTTATTTTTCTAGAAATCATCTCCGCCCCGCGCAGACCAATTTCTTCTTGCACTGCATTGACCACATACAGTCCGAATGGAAGTTTCTTTTTGTTTTCGCTAAGCCTGCGGGTGACTTCGGCTATCATGTATCCGCCCATGCGATTGTCTAAGGCACGACCTACCAAATATTTTTTGTTCATCTCCATCAAGTCGGCCTCAAACGTGATAACCGTACCAACATGAATCCCCATCGACTCGACTTCTTTTTTATTGGCCGCCCCGCAGTCGATAAAAATATTTTTCAAAGAGGGAGCTTCTTCTTTGCCTGCATCACGCACGTGGATGGCTGGCCAACCAAAAACACCTTTTACAATTCCTTTTTCGGTATGAATATTAACTCGCATGCTGGGCGCGATCTGATGATCGGAGCCTCCGTTTCTGCGCACGTAAATGTAGCCCTCATCGGTAATGTAGTTGACAAACCAACTGATCTCATCGGCATGAGCCTCGATCACCACGCGGTAGCTTGCCTTAGGGTTGATGATGCCGACTGCTGTTCCATATACATCAACCATATAATCGTTGATATAGGGCTTGATGTAATCCAGCCAAATTTGTTGGCCAGAAGATTCAAAGCCTGTGGGCGATGCGTTATTCAAATAACTGTAAAGGAAGTCTTTGCTTTTTTTGTCCATGGTTTTAAAATATTATTTATGAAAATCGAATAGTTCAAATTGGTATTTCTTTTTTTGCTTGGCGATGTAGTTAGCGAAAATTTTATTCTGAGGTTGATAGTTGGAGCGCTCTAATTGGTAGAGCAAAAATGCATGATCATAGAAAAGGTTATTGAGCTGGTAGAGTGCCAAGGCAAATTCTTTACCAGAAGTAGATGGAGGAATTCTTGAAAAGTCATAATTAAACTGGGCTCCCTCTTCTCGTAACATCTTTCTAATTAATTTAATGCTAGACATATTTTCTTTTGATCGACATTGAATTAAAATGGCCTCCTCCGTTAACATTAAATTCTTAACATTTAACACTTTCCAGTTCTGTTGCAAGGAGTCTTGCTGAAGAACTTCATCGAACATACTCTTTACCACAAGCGCGTAGGGTGACCCCGCTTCTCTCCTTTCATCTATTGCTAATAAAATTGAATCCCCTAAAACAAATGAATATTGGTTGATCGGTGCAGAAATGATTCGAATCTCCTGTCCACAAGTATAAACTGATCCACGAGGAGAATTAATTTGTTCAATAACAGAATCATTAACCTCTGACACTTTAACTGATTTTTTAAACCTAATGGCATACCCTTCCATAGTAACCACACCTACATAACCCTTCTTAGGAATAGTAAGTTGTTTTGAGGAAGCATCAACCATTTGCCCAGGTCTTACCGCTTTTCCATCTAACAAAACCCCCTCACTACAACTAACAATAACAAACAAAGGCGAATTCTGACACTTTACTTGGCTTGGTAGAAATGATAGCAAAAAGATAAAAACCAAAATACGCATTGATCAAAGGTAAAAAAATACAGTTACATAAATGGTCTTTTAAAACCTCACTTTATAACTCGTGCTCCTACCTCCACCTTCTTCTTTTTCTAACATTTTTGCTTGTATCAAACTTTGTATGTCGCGCAGGGCGGTGTCGGGTGAGCTCTTGGTTATCTTCGCCCATTTGGAAGAGGTGAGGTTGCCTTCGAAGCCATCCATGAGTTTGTTGAGCATGATGCGCTGTCGATCATTCAGTGCCATATTTCGGTGCTTTTCCCAAAAGGCTGCTTTGTTCAATACGCCACTTATGTTTTCGCTGGATGCTGTAAGTGCGCGATCGAAACAACGGAGGAACCACAACAGCCACTCCGTTATATCAAGTGTACCGCGCTGTGTTTTTTCCAAATGATCGTAATAGGCCTTGCGCTCTTTTTGTATTTGTGCAGACATACTATAAAACCGTTGCTTGCTTTGGTCAGATCGAGAGAGTTGCATATCGGCTATGCCGCGGGCGATGCGGCCATTGCCATCATCAAACGGGTGGATAGTAACAAACCACAAGT
>JAAFHY010000151.1 GCA_013298505.1 Cytophagales bacterium | reverse complement strand
GGCGATTGAGTTGAAGACACGTTTTCCGGAGTTGGAAATTATTTGTGACCCAAGTCATATTTCGGGTAACAGAGAATTGATAGCTTTTGTATCGCAGAAGGCATTGGATTTGGATATGGCAGGTTTGATGATTGAAAGTCATATCAATCCGGATGCAGCGTGGAGTGATGCCAAGCAACAAGTTACACCCGCTGCATTGGGTAAAATTTTGACTGACCTTGTGGTGAGAACCAGCAGCAGCGAAAACAAAACCTTTAAAGACACGCTGAGCGTATTGCGCGAGCAGATTGACCAACTCGATGACGAGATCATGCAGAAGATGGCTGCGCGCATGAAAGTTTCGGAGAAGATTGGCCAGTACAAGAAAGATAATAACGTGACCATTTTGCAGGTGAATCGCTGGGAGGAGATTATTAAGACCCGCGTAGCTCTTTGCAAAGCCATGGGGATGGATGAAGGTTTTACGAGAGATTTGTTGCGTTTAATTCACCATGAGTCGATTCAAGTGCAAACAAACGTGATGAACCAAGTTGCTGAGAAAGTGTAGTGAATCAATTGACAATAGGCAAATGGCAGTTGACAAAATTTTAGTAAGAATGATTGGCAATAGATTAAAGTGCACTCTATTGTCAATGGTACTTTTGTCGATTGTCAATTTAGCCATTGGCCAATCGAGTGAGAAGGAATATTTGCTCGGACGATTTGATGAAAAGAAAGATACTCGCTTCGTGCGACTCAGTGATGAATATGCTAAAGGAAGTGCGGTAGGGAAGTATTTAAGAAAGGAGACGTATGAGGCTTTTGTGAAAATGGCAGAGGCCGCCCAAAAGGATGGAGTGAATCTTTTTATTATTTCTGCCACGCGTAATTATGAAGCGCAGAAGTCGATTTGGGAAAACAAGTGGGAGGGGCGCACTTTAGTAGAAGGAAAAAATCTCACTACCATTACCAACTTATCGGAAAGAGCGCGAATGATTTTGCTTTATAGTTCGATGCCGGGTACTTCGCGCCATCACTGGGGAACGGATATGGATTTGAACGCACTAGAGAATTCGTATTTTGAATCAGGTGATGGATTGAAGATATACCAATGGTTGCTGATTCATTCGGCCGAATATGGATTTTGTCAACCGTACACATCAAAGGCGCAAGGACGGACTGGGTATGAAGAAGAGAAATGGCATTGGTCGTATTTGCCGCTTTCCAGCGAATTGCTAAAGAAGTACGTGAAGAATGTTCTCTATTCGGACATCAAAGGTTTTAAAGGCAGCGAGATTGCCCAATCAATTAAGGTGATTGAAAAATATGTGGATGGAGTTAGTTGTAAGTAAGCCCACCTTGTTTTGCCACGAAGGCACAAAGTCACTAAGTCGTGTTTCTTTGTGCCCTCGTGTCTTAGTGGCAAAAAGTGCACAGTTACTTATTGTCTTTATTTTTTTTGCATTTCTTAATTCTTGTGCCCAAGAAAAAAAGCAATTTGACATTATTATTAAAAGCGGCATGGTATACGATGGGTCTGGTAAAAAACCTTATCAGGCAGATTTGGCCATCAATGCTGATACAATTGCCGCAATTGGCGATTTATCGAACGTGCGAGGCAAACAGGAAATAGATGCAAAAGGACTCGCAGTCTCTCCTGGGTTTATCAATATGCTCAGTTGGGCCGATGGATCATTGCTAAAAGATGGTCGCTCGATGAGCGATATTAAACAAGGGGTGACACTGGAAATTTTTGGTGAAGGCTGGAGCCCCGGTCCACGTAAAAAGAAAAACAGCAAAGACACGTTATGGACTTCGCTTGGTGAATATTTTGAAGTGCTCAAGCGAAAAAAGGTGAGCCCCAACTTTGGTTCGTTTGTAGGAGCCACCACTGTACGCAACTATGTGTTGGGCTTTGACAATCGCAAGCCAACGCCAAAGGAGCTGGTACAAATGAAAGAACTGGTGCGCGAGGCGATGAAGGAGGGTGCCATGGGATTAGGTTCTTCCCTTATTTATGCACCAGCTGATTATGCTTCTACAGACGAATTGATCGAATTGAGCAAAGTCGTATCCGAATATGATGGGATGTACATTACACACATGCGTAGTGAGAGCGATAAGATATTTCCGGCCATGAGCGAATTTTTTAGGATTGCGCGTGAAGCGAATGTGGCTGCGGAGATATACCATTTGAAAATCAACAATGAGTGGAACTGGAATAAAGTAGATACCGTGTTGGCGAAGATTGACAGTGCTCAGAAAGCAGGACTAAAAATTACTGCGGATATGTACACTTACAATGCTAGCGGAACGAGCATCACCGCGCGACTGCCAACGTGGGTGCAAGAAGGCGGAGCGCAAGCCATGCGAAAGCGTTTTAAAAACCCAACTCAGCGTAAGCGTTTGCTGAGGGAAATGGAATTGGGAATGCCCAGCAAAAATTCGGACCCCAAGGATGTGATGGTGATGGGTTTTCGTACGGATTCATTAAATCAATTGTATCGCGGCAAGCGACTGAATGAAATTGCTGCCAAGCATGGAAAGAATGCTAACGAAACTATTCTTGATTTGCTGGTGGCAGATAAATCGAGTATTCCTTGTATTTTCTTTTTGATTTCGGAAGACAACATACGGAGGATGTTGCCGCTTCCGTATGTAAGCGTTTGTTCAGATGCAGCCTCTATTCCAGATGAGCCACCTTTTAATAATGACGGCACACATCCACGCGCCTATGGAAGTTTTGCACGACTGCTCGCAAAATATTCCCGTGAGGAGAAGTTGTTTCCACTAGAAGAGGCTGTACGCAAAATGACTTCGTTGCCTGCCACTAATTTGAAAATTCAAAAGCGCGGTTTGTTGAAAGTAGGCAACTTTGCCGATGTAGTTTTGTTCGATCCTGCTGCGATTCAAGATCATGCTACGTTTGATGATCCGCATCAATATACCACCGGGGTAGTTCATGTTTTTGTGAATGGTGTGAAGGTGTTGAAAGATGGCGAGCATACCAACAAAAAGCCCGGCCGATTGGTAGTCGGGCCGGGCTATCAGACGAAGAAATAGTTTTGTTACTCTACTTTGCGAGTTGCATTCATCGGGAATGCTCCGAACGACCCTACGGACATGGTTCCTGTAAACTGATCTTTTGTGATGGCCCCTTTCACTGCAATAGCAGCCGTGTTACCACCGAAATTTACTTCGTAGGTAAAGCTTAGTTGATTGTTTTTGTACACCACATCTTTAATTGGTGTTTCACGCTTCGAGCGATTGTTGGCAATTACACCGGAATACACATTGCCTTCCTTTTTGATGGTAAGTGTGCCCATTCCTCCTTGTGGAGATTCGATGGTATAATTCCATGTACCCGCAGCTTCGTATGCAATAGTATCGGATGGAACTGGTGCAGTTGGTGCCCCAGGTTTTGCAGGTTGAAGGACCGCTGGCGCTTGCGGGCGACCGCCTCCGCCTTGGGGTGCTCCACCACCGCCACCACCCTGTTGGCCATCTCCACCGCCTTCGTCTTTCAGGTCATCATTATTGATAGATTTTTTCCGCCTGCGATTACCACCATCCATACTCATTTTTCCGATGCGATAGCTGAAGGTAATTTTGAAATTCAGATTGGTAACAACGTTTACAATATTTTGATCGAGTAGTGGTGATGTCTGTTCGTTTCGAATAGTGATGGATGGAAAGAAAAAATTCTCTGCACCAAAACCTACACTACCTTTTTTATTGGTGAATTCTTTTCGTAAGCTAAGGCTGTATACGCCAAAGCCTCCTTGAATACCTTGCAACTGCACTTGTCGTCCACGATAGAAAGTAAAAAATTGAAGCCCCCAGCCTTTTGTTAAATTATAACTACCAAACAGACGGGCGTTATACACCCAACCGGAGTTGCTCGCGTTGTATCTTGGATCGGGGACGTTATTGCTCAGTACCGCGTAGTATGTATCGACACCTCCATTCAGTGATAAGTTTCCTGCGTTTACGTTGGCAAACAAACTCACTCCATATGCATCTTCATTTCCGATATTTCGATAAGTAGTTTGAACCCCGCCTGGCACACCAGGGATAGTATCGCGCACGGCTTGAATAGAACCGAATGTATTGCGCATGAATGTAGAGATGTTTATTGAACTGCCTTTCACAAAAGTATTATAAGATAACTCGTAGTTATTCGTGAATTCCGGTTCGAGGTTAGGATTTCCAAATGTGATATTAATAAGATTGCTTTGTTGAATATTCGGATTTAGAAACTGGATAGATGGCCGTTGAATTCTGCGATTGTAACCTGCCTTTATTGCACTTCCGTTTTTAAAACGTTTTGAAACGTTTAAGCTTGGAACAAAAATTCCGTAGTCGGGAATATCTAGTTTAGGATTGTCACCCGTAGATGCCGTGATAGTTGTGTATTCGTATCGTCCGCCAGCTTTTATGCTATAAGTTTTGGCGAGTTGCGTGGTAAATGAAGTATAGCCACCTGTTACATTTTGATTGTAGAAAAGCGCATTTGTTAGTTTAGAATCAGTTGCTGGAGGGTCATAGATTCCATCAGCATCAGCAAAGCTTGAGATAAAGTCACTGTTTACTTTTCGAATGATTTGCTTTGCGCCCATCTCAAATATAGAACCTTTACCCACCGGAGTTTGATAATCTAGCTGTAAGGTCATTTCTTCATTTTTACTTTTGTTATCGTTTTTTCTAAATACTCTTTCAGGCAGCGTAACCGGATCCAATCGTTGATTCACAAAATCGTTAGTTCGATTATTTACACTATAAAGAGCTAATACACTTAATTCTTGTTGCGGTTTGGCAAACGTTCTTGTGTAAGTCATACTAAGATCGTTTGTTCCCGAGTTGTCTTTTGTGTTTACATTGCTTAACGAGTTTTGAACACCATTTCGGATAGTTTGTAAGCCGTCTTGCCAATTGAGATTGTTTCGAATGCCATACCGAACAGAAGCAGCCAGCGAATTTTTATCATCAATATCATAATCCCAGCCTAACGTGTACTGCCCAAAGATATTTTCTACGCGCGTGTCAGCTTTTTGGGTATTGGAACCAATCAGATCCCCACGCCTTTTGTCTGCGCTATTATATTTGTAAGTGTTTTGCTCGTTCTCAAAACTCCCAGGCTGATTGTAATTCGATCTGCCAAAACCGCCCAACGAAAATCCCATTTTACCAGTACGATAATTTCCGTTTAATCCGAGATTTGATCCGCGTAAGCCAGCACTCGCATCAACATTTAGCGTTAAGCCTTGCAATGTATTTTTCTTGGTGATGATGTTGATGATTCCCGAAGTACCTTCTGCATCGTATTTGGAAGAGGGCGAAGTAATTACTTCTACCGTTTTAATCTGATCTGCAGGAATTTGTTTTAAGGCATCGGCTACACTGCTAGCAGTAATTGTTGATGGCTTGTTGTTAATGAGTACCAAAATATTTTGGCTTCCGCGCATACTCACGTTTCCGTCTAGGTCTACCGATAGCATGGGTACCCTTTTTAAAACATCAGTAGCATCACCGCCTCGTGTGGTAGCATCATTTTCCGCGTTATAGATTGTACGATC
>JAAFHY010000150.1 GCA_013298505.1 Cytophagales bacterium | reverse complement strand
AGAATTGTGGGAGCAATTAGGGCATACTGAAAGTATTTTAGCAGCCACTTACCCCAAATACGATGAAAAATATTTGATAGAAAGTACATTCAGTTATCCTATTTCGATCAACGGAAAAGTGCGCGCCCAAATGGAGTTTGCTTTAGATATGCCCAAAGAAGATATCGAGAAGATTGTACTTGCTTCAGAGATTGTACAAAAATGGACGGAAGGCAAGCCGCCAAAAAAAATGATTGTAGTGCAAGGAAAGATTGTAAATGTGGTTCTATAATTTTTTTAGGGCATCTCTAAAAACTCAGTTAGCCCTTCTCTTTTGGAGAAGGGGAAGGGGTTGAGGTAGACAAGGAGAGGTTTTTAGAGATGCCCTTTATCTAAATTACCTTTGCGTCTTAGCTTGAAGTAAATCTATGAACAATCTCCTTCAACAGTATGGCCTCCAATTTCACAATGCCACATTAGAAATAATATCGGGCGGCCTGATCAACCAAACCTGGAAGCTGACGCTAAACGAAGAGAGATTCATTCTTCAACGAATCAACGACAATGTTTTTAAAGAGCCACAAAAGATTGCTTCTAACGTTCGGCTGCTGGCAAATCACTTAAAGGAAATTTCGTCAGATTATTTTTTGGTAGCACCCATTAAAACGCAAATGGGAGAGGAGCTGGCTTATGAAACGAGCAATGGCTATTTCCGTCTTTCTCCCTTTGTCGAAAATTCTAAAACTATTCATGTAGTCGAAACACCCGAGCAGGCCTACGAGGCCGCACTACAATTTGGAAAATTTACCCAGGCTTTCGCTGGATTTGAGGCAACGCAACTTCAGGTAACGATTACTGATTTCCATAATTTGGCGTTTCGCTATAAGCAGTTTGAGCATGCACTCCGCAATGGAAATCAAGAACGGATAAATGAGTGTTCGAGTGAAATCGCAACGGTGCAAAGCTATTCGCACTTGGTGAGTGATTACTTGAGAATTTTAAACAACCCCAACTTCAAGTTGCGTGTAACCCATCACGATACTAAAATCAGCAATGTATTATTTGATAGTGCAGATAAAGGTATTTGCGTGATTGATTTAGATACCGTAATGCCAGGCTACTTTATCAGCGATGTGGGCGATATGATGCGCACCTATTTGTCTCCGGCCAATGAAGAGGAAACAGACTTTACTAAAATTGAAGTACGACAAGATTTCTTTAAGGCCATTATGATGGGATATTCGGATGCGATGAAAAATGAATTATCGCAACAGGAGCAATCCTCGTTTTTCTTTGCCGGACAGTTTTTAATCTATATGCAAGCGTTGCGCTTTCTGACCGATTATTTCAATAACGATCAGTATTATGGTTCAAAATACGATGCCCATAATCTTATGCGAGCCAGAAATCAACTCTGCTTGATGCAATCCTATGCAACGCTAGCCAGTCTCTAAGTAGCTCAGAATATTAATAATACCAATGATTTGCCTTTTATGAATTTTCAATTTAGCTTGAAATGTTAAATTCAAAACAAACATTCTGCTATATGAAATTTACTGACATTCTAGGCGTATTTAAGCAGGGCAAATCGACTGCTAGGAGTCACATGAAAAACCTGATTGAAATGGCCGCTGTGGATGGCAATTTTGACTCGGCCGAGTTTGATCTTCTAAAATCAATCGCAAAGCGAAACAGTATTTCAGAAAGCCAGTTAAAGGAAATCAGGAGCAACCCCACCAAAGTAGAATTCGAAGTCCCTGCCGACCCGAAAGAAAAGTTTAGCCAATTGTATGATTTAGTACACATGATGAGTATAGACAAATCCATTCATCAAGAAGAAATGAAGCTCTCGCATATTTTTGCTGTTAAGTTTGGCTATAAGAAAGAGCGTGTGAAAGAAATCGTAGAAACCATTCAAGGCAATATTCACAATGGGCAAAATGCCGATGAGACCATGAAGCGTTCTGCTTTTTTGATTTCTTAGCCTACACTAATCAGCACCTTATTTTTTAGGCTTTTTATTTCTTGGCTTCGGTGTATTGTTACCTCCACGGCTGCCAATAGTGGTTTTCTTAGTCTTAAACTTTGCCTTAGAAGAAATAATATACGACAGCCCAAAGTTTACAGTCAAATAAATATCTCGTCTTTGTCCATACAAGTCAGGTGCGCCTGGCTTATTCACAAAATCAACTGGACCGCTTGGATTCTTAAGTTTATCTAAATAGTCGCTTTTGCGAGAATCTACAATCCCAAAGTTAACTCGGCCATCAAAGTTAATGCTCCAATTATCGCTGATGTCAAAATCAGAATGCAACCCGACACCGGCAAATAGTTGCAAGGCATTGAATTTATCGGCCGATACATATTCTAATTCATTTACCTGAGGCACAAAAACCCCATCGTAAGCAACAATGTAACCTGGGTCGGTAGGTATCGAAACCCCGTTAGGATATTTTACTTTTGAAACTGAGTGACTGATGGTTTCGCGGGCATTTACCAAGTAGTTGATATTTAGGGCAGCCACAGCACTAAGTCTAAAAAAAGATAAATCGTTGATGTGCAGTTTAAGGGCAATGGGTAAGCTGAAAAAATCCATTTGAATGTCACGAAGGCCAATCTCTCCGCCAATCGAATTTTTGATCAGGTATTTTTGTCCAATTTGTAAGTAGCTGGGCGTGAACAAATAGCCGTATCCAACGCGGTCGATACCATACGAAAATCCAATAGGCGTGGCACGAATGGTAAACTGCCCAAAGTAGCGTGGGTCTTTTTGCAAGCCATCGTCAATTGTTACCGGAAAATTGAACCCTGCAAAAAAACCAAACGACTCAACGTTCTGGCTTTTGGCAGTGCCACCAGCGATAAAGAGTAATACAATTACAAATACGACTCGCATCGTGAGGTAGTTAGGTTTATAACAATGCGTTAAAAAGGACAGTTAAGGCCAATCAAACGGATGCCACAACTAGCAAAACTAAGATATTTACTGAAATTCTCACGGTCATGCCAATTCGATATACCTAATATTTTTCTCGTGTGTTCGCGAATTAGGGATTTTATGAAGGCAGAGATGAAACTGAATCGTAAAATTTACAACTAGGCTAAATTATGATATACGTTTTGCACATCGTCATCGGCTTCCAGTGCTTCCACGCATTTCAATACATCATCTTGTTCTGCCTCACTCAATTCTTTGGTGGTGTTGGGTACGTAGTGAAGCTCTGAACTTTTGGCTTCTAATTTTCTAGACTCCAAAAATTTTACCATGTGGCCAAACTCAGTAAACTTGGTGTAGATAATGGTTTCGTCTTCATCGCGCTGAATGTCTTCTGCACCCGCATCGATCAAATCAAGTTCTAATTCGTCTAGGTTCAGTTTGGATGGCTCGAACTTGAAAACACCTTTTCGCTCAAACATAAAAGATACAGAACCAGAGTTGCCCATTGTGCCGTCATTCTTTGAAAACTGCAACCGCACGTTCGCTACTGTGCGAGTAGGGTTGTCGGTGGCGCATTCTACCAATACAGGTATGCCGTGCGGGGCATAGCCTTCGTATACAATTTCTTGAAAGGCTTTCTCTTCTTTTGACGATGCCCGTTTAATCGCTGCCTCTACGCGATCTTTGGGCATGTTTACGCCTTTGGCATTGCGAATGGCCATTCTTAGCTTCGGATTGTTATCCGGATTGGGGCCACCATTCTTTACCGCGATGGCGATGTCTTTACCAATGCGGGTAAAGGCTTTGGCCATTCTATCAAAGCGGGCAAACATGGTGTGTTTTCTTTTCTCAAATACGCGTCCCATGATAGTAAATGTTTCTGTTTTTTTATTTAATGATGTGTTGTAATTGTCCTATTTCTAGTAGTGCCCTCTGAGTGAAGTTATTTCAATCACCTTATCCATGACCTTATAAATTATTCTATGTTCTTGATTTATTCGTCTGCTCCAAAAACCTGATAGGTTATGTTTGAGGGCTTCTGGTTGCCCGATTCCCACAAAAGGATGCTTTTTAATATTTTCTATTAATTCGGTTATTTTCTTTTGAACCTGCTTATTGCCCGATAGCTTCCAAAATTTTAAGTCTTTTTTAGCTGCTGGAGAAAAAACTATTTCCACAAGTCTTCAATATTAACCTTTACTCCTTTTCCTTCTCGTATTTCCTTTTGACCTTTTAAAATTTTCTTAACAAATTCTGGTTTGTAGGCATCTTTTGGTTGGCGATTGACTTTGCTTTTTAGCACTTTGGCCAATTGTAGATACATTTTTTCTTCTTCTTTGTTTTTTGGATAAATGGTGAGTGCAGTCATAATCTAAAAAAATAGAGTTCAAATATACTAGTAAGAATTAGATTCTATACCTAGATTTCAATTGAAAATACTATGTGATTTACAAATCATCAGTAGCAAATGTATCTCCTTGTTTCAAATCGCCACTCGTAAATCCTTTTTTGAACCAGCGCACTCGCTGTGCAGAAGTGCCGTGTGTAAACGACTCTGGATTTACCGTTCCTTGAAATTGTTTTTGCAGTCGGTCATCGCCAATGGCCGCGGCAGCATTCAAGGCTTCTTCAATATCTCCTTCCTCAATGAAATCCCTTCCATCTTTGGCATAATGCGCCCAAACACCCGCCAAGAAATCAGCTTGCAATTCTAGCTTTACCGATAGCTCATTATATTTTTCATCGCTCAATTGTCCTCGCATATTATGCACCTTATCGGTGATGCCCAACAGATGTTGTACATGATGCCCCACCTCGTGTGCAATAACGTATGCTTGGGCAAAGTCACCAGGAGCATTGAGTTGACTGCTCATTTCCTCAAAAAAACCGAGGTCTATATAAACCCGTTCGTCTTCGCTGCAATAAAACGGACCGGAAGCAGACGATGCGCTACCGCAACCCGATTGTGTCTGGCCTCTGAAAATGGTGAGACGAGGATCGCGATAATCAGATTTTAACTGATTCCATACATCTTCCGTTGAACCTAAAATCACTTTCACAAAACTTTTTAATTCTTCTTCTTCGGGCGTGCCTGTCACTTCTGTGGTTTGCGACTGATCGGGCGAAAGCCCACCCGTTTGTTGCAATAGCGACAACGGATTTGTTCCGGTAAGCCAACTAATGAGCAATAACACCACAATGGTTCCTATGCCGCCTTTGCTTAACAAGCCACCGGGAAGTCCACCAAACCCACCACCTCCACCACCGCGTTGATCGTCTACATTGTCACTTTCTCGTCTGCCGCGCCATTTCATAATTTTAAAGTTAAAGCTTGAAAGTTAAAAGTTTAAAGTCTGAAGCGAAAAGTTCAAAGTTGACACACTTTACACTTTTAACTTTTTGCTTTCAACTTTTAGGTTCTTAAAAAGTCACATTCACCGTCACTACCTCACCACCTCTTTTCACTTTTACTGGCACGGTTTGCCCTTTCTCAAACCTCCCTAATGCGTCCATATAATTTTGAATGTCCTTAATTGGATAGTCTCCTATTTGTTGAATTAAATCTCCCGTAACAATGCCCGCTTTCTGTGCTGGCTTCCCTTCGCTTACACCATCTACTTTTAGACCTTCTTCGCCTGAAGTGTAGCTGGGCATCACGCCCATGGTAACTTTAAACGAACGAGCCGAACTCATTGATTTATTTTTGGTGGCAAGGAAGTTTAGCTTGGGTTGGTTATTCAATTTTTCGATTAGCTGCACAATCAG
>JAAFHY010000015.1:50774-51869 GCA_013298505.1 Cytophagales bacterium | reverse complement strand
CAAGCGGCTCCCATGCACAATCGCGAGGCTCCATTTGCCTTTGCCAACGCGGCACGGTCTTTCACCTTTTGCAAAGTCATCAACGGCTCTACTTCTATATCGGTATGGTAGCGGGCTGCCTGCGGGCAATACGAGCAATCTTCTTTGCATCCACCTGTTTTTATTGAAATCAAACTGCTGATCTGTACTTCGGAATACGATTTGTTCTCGCGGTGAACAGAGGTCGCTCTAAAAATCAAATCCAATAAAGGGGCGTTAAAAATTTCGGTCACTTGGCTAAGTGTCCAGCTCGTATTTTGTTTTACAGCAGTATTCATTTATCTAATCCTGTTATGTAGTTGGTTTGACTGCGCAAAATATCAATTTATCTACGATCCTGTTCATACCCTTTAAAAAAACCAGCTATTGGGGTCAAAATTCTTCGTTTAACTAAAACTATTTAAGCCAATCAACCATCTTTATATCACAAACCAGCTGGCTGTGGCCGAAACCTTACTAGACATTGCTATGATGCATTCGGATTCCCTGATCGCCCGAGCCCGCGAAGGGGATAAATCTGCGCAAAGCAAATTGGTGCAACTGTGGTACAAGCGGATTTATAATTTCAGTTATAAATTCTTCTTCGATCACGACTTAGCGATGGAAGTAGCGCAGAAAACCTTCATCAGCATGCACAAAAATATTGCAGGGCTGCAAGAAGTAACGCGCTTCAAATCATGGCTGTATACTATTGCCGTAAATTATTGTCGCGAAGAAGCACGCAAGCGTAAAGCAAACCGATCTATGTCGCTCGATGATTTGCGACCGGGCGAAGGAGAAGAAAGCTATCGGTGGGAAGAGAGCCATAGCCGAAGGGAAAACCCTGAGCGGCAACTTCGCCAAACGGAGCTATCTGATTTGCTACAAGATTGCCTGATGGAGTTAAGTGTTGAACAACGAGAGGTGGTGATTATGAAAGAGTACGAAGGGCTGAAATTTAGGGAGATTGCTGAAACGCTTAACATTTCAGAGAACACGGTGAAATCCAGGATGTATTATGGATTGGAGGGCTTGAAGAAAATTTTGGAAAAGAAAAAAATTACGAAAGAAACAATT
>JAAFHY010000015.1:0-50764 GCA_013298505.1 Cytophagales bacterium | reverse complement strand
AAGGTGCAAACCTACTTGCAAGCAAACCCCGAAGAGCTAAGAAGATGGCAGGAATTGAGTAACACTAAAAACTTACTCGGCCAGGTGCAAGACAAAGAAGTGATTGCTCCACCCATTTTTACGGAAGACACTAACGTGGTTTCTTTTTGGAAGAACAATTATTTTAAAACAGTTATGAGCATTGCTGCTTCTATCTTGTTTTTGATGATCGCTGGTAAGTTTTTAGGAACCGAGATTAACTACAACGAGGGCGAATTGAAAATTAGCTTTGGTGGCAAGAAAGAGCAGCCCGGCCAACTGCTACCACAGCTAACCGAAACAAAGGTGCAAGAAATGATTCAATCTTCGTTAGCCAAAAATAACGAGGTGATTACCACTGGTTGGACGGAAGATCAAAAAAGATTGAGCCAGTCCATCCAGCAAAACTTAGCTCAGAATTCAAAAAAGATTGATGCGCTAATGAAAACCGCTTCCGATGCATCGCAAGAGCAAGTGCGTGGATTTGTGGCAAGCTTGCAAAGCGAAAATTTAAAATTGATGAAAGACTACTTTCAATTGTCTACAGCCGATCAGAAAAAATATACTGAAGGTTTGTTGGTTGATTTTTCGGATTACCTGAAAGAACAACGAAAACAAGATTTGATGATTCTTCAAACTCGAGTAAACAGCATCGAAAAAAATACTGATCAGTTTAAACAAGAAACAGAACAACTATTGGCCAGTATTATTTCAAATCCGGTAAGTAAGAGTAGTAAGAATAGTTATTAAAAAATTCAAAACTTAAAGTTCAAGATTTAAAAATTAAAACAAATTCAGTATGAAACGCAGAATGAGAAATGTGATGATGGCCGTGATGGCACTGATAGCGATGGGTAGCAATGCTCAATCCGTTAATGAAGAACGTATGGTACGCGATATTGAAGTGGCTGAAAATATCTTAAGTACCATGCTAAAACAACAGTACGATAAACGCTCTTTCTTTCCGGTTGAAGTAAAGGGAAATTACCGCGAAGGATACGGAGTAACGTTTACACTACCCGACTTGCAAACGGGAATATTTTTTGAAAATTTCGATATGCCCGCAAGAGCTTGGAGTGATGGGGCGGGTAGTTTTTCGGGGTTTGTTTATAACGATGAAAATCCCGAAGAAGTAGTGGTCATTGACCGCGATCAAAAAAAGATTGCCGAATTGGATGCGGAAAATCAACGCAATAAATCGGTTACTATCGCTGGTGCAGCCCGCGCCCCACGCGCATCAAAAGGAGGCACTTTTACTAAACGTTCGGGAAGAGCCAATCGCGATAGCATCAAAGAAGAGTCTAATCAAAAAGTAATTAAAGCTAGCAAAGAATTCTTGGCCGACTATGGAGATTTGATTGGTCAACTTACGCCCACCGAAAAAATAATCATTACCAACCGCGGAGAAGGTAACAACGTTTGGTTTGGGCAATTCGATAATAATTCATCTAACCATTATTTGTCCATCGAAGCGTTGAAGGGCGACTTAACACAATACAAACAAGGCAAACTTACCCGCGACCAATTATTGGCAAAAATAAAAGTAGTGAATAGCGAAAAAGAAAATGAACTACAGCCCGACTTAGAATTACTGGCAAGCATATTCAATCGCTTGTACCGTAGCGATCTTTCTAAAACATTTTTTGTTCAAGAAAATACCTACTACGAACGGCTCAAAGATTTTGGAGCCATCTACTACATGCAAGTATACTCAAGCAACCAACAAGGTCAAGACTCTTGGTCGCTGCCTACCCTATACTTGGAAGGAGTAGATCAAGCCACACGCGATAAAAAAGTAAAAGAACTATACCCACTTTTCACCAAAAGCATTAAAGAAGATATGCTTGAATACGGTCGCACCTTGCGCAGTTTAAAAGATGACGAGAATCTTATTTTAAACATTAAAATGACACGCTGTCGCGGATGTGGCATTCCTTCATCAGTAGAATACACGGTGAAAAATAGTGTGCTAAAAGATTACTCATCGGGCAAGCTTAGCAAAGAAGCGGCCTTGCAAAAGATTACGGAAAAAAAAGGGGCAGAGCAGTAAAAGAGTTTAATCAGTCGTCAGGACCGCTCCAAACGGTCCAGACGACTGTTAGAAAAGCTTTAGCTCATCAAAAACTTTCCAATCTCATTGAAGAACCGCTCTTTATCCAACCAATAATTTCTACTATACACTTGAAGGTAAGGCCACCGCTTCTCTTCTAGCACTTGTGGCACTAACGCGTGAGTAGACTTTGAAGATGCGCTGCTATAATACAAATCATCATCAGTTAAGATGCCACCAATCAATGTGTTGTTTTTCTTAACTGTTAAATCAAAAAATGGAAGAACATCGCTTTCAATTTGGGCATCGTGTTGCGCACCCCACTCTATCACTTTACTTTTCAGTAGAAAACCAGTCTGATTTTCACCTTGCGCTAATGGCCTAAATTTTCCCTCCGAAACGGTTAATGAGAATTGGAGATATTGCTTTAATAACTTTGGCCCTTCGTTTTTCGCATCGTCAACTCGTAGCTGATCGGGCAGCAGGCTTGTCACAATTATAATTTTTTCACGAGCCCTGGTTACTGCTACATTCAATCTGTTTTCGCCACCGCTCATGCTAAGGCTGCCAAACTGCGTATTCACCACCCCGGTTTTATCGGGTGCATATCCTACCGAAAAAATAAT
This sequence comes from Cytophagales bacterium, assembly GCA_013298505.1. Lineage (GTDB taxonomy): Bacteria > Bacteroidota > Bacteroidia > Cytophagales > Cyclobacteriaceae > ELB16-189. The sequence goes on along the minus strand of JAAFHY010000015.1, from coordinate 48,070 downwards.
AATGTCGCGCTCATCGCCTTGCACATTTTCTATATTTTTTACGAATAGCGAAGTTGGAATTTGCTTTCCATAAACAGAAGCGTTCTCTTCCAACTTATCAAGAATGAGGGACTGCTGCGGGGCGTTAAAAGTAATTACTCCAATGTTTGCATCCGGTGTGTCTGTCCAGATTTTTATTAGTTCAGCCACTACCCTATCGGCTTCAATTTCGTTGGCATTATTTCCCCAAAGGCCGTCTACCTTTAGGTAGTCGATAGCCGGTTTACTTCGATTAGCAATTTCCCAATCTGGCAGCATCCGCAATTTACCTTGGTAGAAATGATGATTAGAAAATTCGATCAGTTCGAGCGACTTACTTCTATAATGGCCTTGCAACTGAATGCTCGCCAAATACCTATTGCTAAGTTCGAGCAATGAATCTACTTCCGCATCTGGCTCCTCCAATTCTTCTTGCCACCGTGTTTGATAAAAATCGCCCGGCCGCAGTTGCATTGAATCGCCCGCCACTACAGCTTGCTTGCCGCGAAAAAGCGCGGGTATACCTCGCTCGGCATAGCACTGTGAAGCCTCATCAAAAATAACCAAATCAAAAATTTCTTTCATTGGAAAAATCGCTGATACCGACTCGGGCGAAGCCAGCCAACAAGGCAATAACCGAAACATCTCTTCTTCAAAATCGGTAACTACTTTTCGCAAAGGCCAAATCTTTTTCTTCTTGGTTACTTGGTGCAACAAATCACGGTAGGTAACTCGATTGTTTAATCGGTTAAATTCCAAACCTTCTGTAACCTGCTCGCGAGAGCGCAACAATAATAAATCAACGCTGATGGACTGCTTCTGAATAATCAACTCTTTCAGTTCTTGCTCAATCAGCGTAAGCTTACCCGATGAAGCCATGCGCAATTGAGGATACTTCGCTTCTAAATACTCAATCCACGCTAAGTAAATACTATTCTCGAATAATTCATTTACTTTTTCGTAACGCCAGTCTTCAATCTTGTCTTCAATATTTTTTAAAATGGCATTCTCTTGTTTGGATAAACTATCTTTCAAGCTATCGTACTCAACCAATAAATCAAAATCACGAAGCAGCACTTCGTGCATCATATTACTTTTTCTATCTACTTGCGTAATCGAAGCTATTTGAGAAGATAGCAAGTAAGTAAGCCACTGATCTTTTTTACCAGGCAATTGCGAAAGCAATTCGAACAATTTATCGAGGTCGGCAACAAATTCTTTTTTTGAATGTCCAATGGGAGAAATCAAATTCTTAATTCCGCGGATCGAACAAAATACATTTTTCGCTTTAATGGCGCTTTGCTGATCGGCAAACCAAGCTGCGGTTTGCGACTTCGTAAGTCCGTCAGGAATTTGGAGCAACCAATTCGCTGCTTTAAGTTTAGATAAGTTATGTTCTAAATTCAATCGCTGGTCGAGTAGCTTTTCCAATATCAGAAATCCTGCCTTGGTAGTATCTAACTTATTTGCTACCAAGGCGCGCTTTATCAAATATTTATCTTTTGAGAAAAGCTCCCACCCAATCATAGCAATTAAACTTCTCCTCGACTTCATACTTCGATGCAATGCCGTTTGCAGTTGCCCCAGCTGATTGGAAGGAATTGATTTCTCTACTCCATTGCCATCGTAGCACTCCATAATAACTCGTTCCATATTGGCCAACCAAAGCGCACTGGTTTCATCTTCTGGCTCGGGCATCATTTTTTGGAAATAGCTGTATCGGTTATCATCGGCCACTAATTCTTTGATGGTGATGGCATCAAGCCGTTTATCGATCAACGCTTCGCACTGCTCCCAATCTAATTTTGTTTTAAAATGTAGTTCAAAATTTTCTTTAACCTGATTGAAATAAATGGGCAACTCATTAATGGCCTCAGCCATCGCCAATCGGTCATTTGCGGCAAGCGATGAAAATGATTTTCGCTCCCTCCACTCATAGGCTGGCGCTTCAAATTGTTCAGCATAAAAACAGTATGACTTTAATTTTCTGCTAAACTCCAGAATCTCAGCAAGTTTAAATTCATTGCATTCTTGCTTTAAGTTGACAGATGATTTAGAAGGATCTGACAAAAGATAAAGTTGTTTGGCGTTTAATCCGCAATCACTATCACTGTAAAGTGCAGCGTGAAATGAATCTAACTCTTCGGTAAGTTGATCAATTCGTTTGCCTAGTTGAAAAAACTGGCGATCTAACTGGATAGCATCTATACTATTGTTTCTGCTTTTGTACTCATCAACCCTTTCTATCTGCTTAGCGATCTTATTATAAATTATGTTTCGATCGTTTTTAAAATCGTGAACGAGCACCACAAAATCAGTTGCGCTCTTGCCTTGCAGTCGCTCGTATACCACATCAAGTGCTGCGCGCTTTTGGCAAACCACTAGCACCTTTTTGCCTTGCGCTATTGAATCAGAAATTAAATTACAAATCAATTGCGATTTGCCCGTACCGGGAGGTCCTTGCACCACAATCGAATTGCCTAACTTCGTTGCCTTTAATGCTTTTTCTTGCAAGCCATCCATCGGAAAGATCGAATAGACTTTCTCTTCGCGCACTTGTTTTGCCGAATCAGAAAGCACTGCACTCTTGATGGGCGAACGAGCGTAAAAAAAATCCTCTAAATCGGTAAACGAATCGCTCTCGATAAGATGCTGATAATCGGGCACCAGCGAAGAACCCGCCTGAGGAAAAATACCCAACACCGCTTCGGGAAATAGTTTAAGTGCTCCAGTATGATACTGCTCTTCAAATTCTTCTTTTTTATACGATTGAAAAGAGATCAATTCATCGCGATAATTATCTGGATTGAAGTGTATAGCTATGTTCGCAGCTTGTAACAGTTGATAGAGTTGCGTTCTAAACACGGTGCTATCTGAAGCTGCGTCTTCAAATGTTTCTTCGAGCAGGGTTTCATCTGCTTTTACTTTATTGTAAAAAGAATACGCCAGCAAAAAAGACTTATTAAAGCCTACTTCGGCTCCTTCGCGCAAGGCCAACACCCAATACTCATTTTCTATTTTCAGCTCGACTGGAAAATATAACAATGGGCAGCGCACCATCGTGCCATCTAAAAATTTACCTTTTACAAACGGCCAGCCTACATGTAACTCTTTGGCACCCCGCTCATCAAAAATAAAACGGTCAGCACGTTGCAACTTTTTGAGTTTACCACTGGCTTCGTTCGTTTGCTGCATGCGTGGGTCAAGTACCGCTCCTATTTTTTTCTTTTTTCCAGCGATTAACGACTCGATGATACCAAAGGCTTTCTCACCATTTAGCTGACTTAACTGTTGAATATCAATGAACTGCTCGGAAGATAAGCGCGGCAAAAAAATAGAACGGTTTCTACCCGAAAGGTTGGTTAGCTTGCGCAGATAGTTCGTTAATACTTTTTTTGTTTCTTGAGAAGCCACGCTATCGGTTTACGGTAAGGTACGCTTTTACTTTGTCTAACTCCGCTTCGGTAAACAAACGAATATGAATGAGGTCGTCTACGTTTTTAAAATCTCCATGCTGAAACCGATACGCAATAATGGCTTTCGCCAACCTAGTTGAGATATAGGGATGCGTACGCAACTCTGTTTCGGTGGCCTTGTTCAAATCTAGTTGCCGCGGTATAAAGTCGGTTGCTATAAAATACTTAGTTAAAAGCCTTGCTATCACAATAGAATCCAGTCCGTACACTTCACTTAGTTGAGAAGGTAAAACAAAGCCGCCCAATTTATCGCGGTATTTAACGATACGGTCTGAAAGTTTTTTGCCTATTCCATAAACCTTTACTAGTTGCGCTGTGTCTGCCTTATTCAGATCAATTTTAGCGATTGTTGATCTTTGTGTTTCTTTCAATTTACGATCATCCACTTTTCTTTTTTCGGGGAGATCAATAAAGCTATACAGTCGCTTATAAAAAGAAGTATCGATTCCATACATTTTCAACAAATCAGACTTAACCAAAAACTTTCCATTCTTTTGGCGGTAGTTGATAATACGCTTTGTTAAACCAGGCTCAAAGCCGAGCTTACTAAAATCACTTTCGGTAGCAAGGTTGGGGTTGAATATAAACAAGGCCAATTCTCTTTCAGTCTTTACTGAATCTTTTGCCCAATCTAAATTTGCGAGCAGGCTATCTAACTTTGCATTGTCTCGTGTACGATCAATGGGTTGCCCCGCCAGCCAATGGCGGTAGAGTGGCTCTGAAAAAACAAGCAAGATCATCAGCGGAAGCAGTATCAAAAAAGCATTTGTTTCGGTGCGCGAAAAACCGAAGAATGCCCGTATCAATACTCTCAATCTATTCATCGCAAAAATGAAATTTCCTTCATGGCAAAATAGCTGGTGCCGCCTGCGGTATCTACCGCTAACTTCCCTGATTCATCAATACCTTTTATAGTACCATCAAATTCGACTTCGTTTGTTTTAAAGGTGCGCTTCTCATTTATCCAAAACAGCCGTTGCAAATAAATTTGTTTTAGCGTCAACATTTTTCCTTCGCGCAATTGCAAATACCTGCTTTCTAAATAACTCAAGATAGCTTCAAGCTCAGTAGCCAGTTCAAGTTCGTTTCCAATATGCAACGCAAGAGAAGTAGCCGTTTCCATCGCAAATTTCTGTTGGTTTACATTCAAGCCAATACCTACCACGCTCTGCGATATAAACTCGCCCGTTAAACTATTCTCGATTAAAATGCCACCGACCTTTTTTGATTCTATCATTAAATCGTTTGGCCACTTAATGGTAGCATTTAGGTGTAATTTTTCAATCAAGTAATCAGTCAAAGCCAACGATACCACGATGGTCAAAGCGAACTGATCTTTTGCGGCTAAGAAACTGGGCTTTAACAACAATGACATGGTTAGGTTTTTGCCGGGCTCGGCTTCCCAACTATTGCCCCTTTGCCCGCGGCCTTTGCTCTGTTGGTGCGCTATTACAACTGTACCCTCAGGCTGCTGGGTCTTTTGTGCTAAATCCATCAACAAAGAATTAGTTGAATGACATTCTGGCACAAAAACCAAGTTTTTGCCTACGAAGAGTGTGTTGGCAGGAATTTTATACAAGGTATTTTTAGTTAGCTTTGCTGCTTCACCTTTTTCTTAAAAATCCTAATATAGTCGAATGGCCAAAAAAAAACCGAAAGCAGATTCAGAAAAACTTAGTAAGGCCGTTGTAAGCGGCATGCAAGAACTAAAAGCCATTGATATTGTGGTGATGGATTTACGCGAAATCAAAAATGCGGTGGCCGATTTCTTTGTAATCTGCTCGGGCAACTCCGACAAGCAGCTAAGTGCCATTGCCGATTCGATTGACAAAGAAGTAGTTAAGAAGCTAAAAGAAAACCCATGGCACGTAGAGGGCAAAAACAATAAAGAGTGGCTCATTCTCGACTACATCACCGTAGTTGCCCATGTTTTTAAAAAAGAGCACCGTAAATTTTATGCGCTCGAAAAACTATGGGGCGATGCCCACATTACCAAAATTGAAGATTAAAGAACTTAAATACCACCATCACGTTATTAGTTTGAATTTTTAGACCACTTTAGGAATGCCAGAAAACGACAAAAAAATAACTCCCAAATTACCAAAGACAAATTACCAAACCTGGCTGATACTTGGCCTTGTGGCGGTAATCTTCATTCTAAGCCGCCTTTACAATAGCGGAGAGTTGATTCAAATAGAATCAAGCCGATTTGAAGACATGGTACAATCGCGCGACATTAAAAAACTCGTGTTGATAAAAAACGAAGAGCTCGTAGAGATTACCCTCAAAACCGAAGCTTTACAAAACGCCAAATACAAACAAGAAATAGAGCGCATATCGAACCCGCTTGGTACAACTGCTAATGGACCGCACTACAAGCTGAAGATTGGCTCGATCGACAAGTTTTTAGATAAGTATGAATCGCTGCAAAAAAACATCCCTCGCGATCAGCAAATTGATTTAAGGGTAGAAGATCGGGTAGATTATACCAATACGTTGTTAAACGTAGGGTTCTTGTTCTTGCTGATTTTCGGTTTTTGGATGTTGATGCGCAGAATGACAGGTGGCGGAGGCCCTGGTGGGCAGATATTTAATATCGGAAAATCAAAAGCCGCACTATTCGATGCTGAAAACAAAGTGAAAATAACTTTTGCCGATGTGGCTGGGCTAGAAGAAGCAAAAGAAGAGGTAAAAGAAATTGTAGATTTTTTAAAGACACCTCAAAAGTTTACCAAATTAGGAGGCAAAATCCCGAAAGGTGCATTGTTAGTTGGTCCTCCGGGAACGGGTAAAACACTTTTGGCGAAAGCCGTTGCAGGCGAGGCTGGTGTCCCATTCTTTTCTTTATCAGGATCTGATTTTGTGGAAATGTTTGTAGGTGTAGGTGCGGCACGTGTTCGCGATTTGTTTAAGCAAGCAAAAGAAAAGGCTCCATGTATTGTTTTTATCGATGAGATTGATGCCATTGGTCGCTCGCGCGGAAGAGGCCAGATGCCCGGATCAAACGATGAGCGAGAAAATACACTCAACTCGTTGCTGGTTGAAATGGACGGTTTCGCTACTGATAGCGGAGTCATTATTTTAGCGGCCACTAACCGACCCGATGTATTAGATTCGGCACTGTTGCGCCCGGGGCGATTCGATCGACAAATAAGCATCGATAAACCAGATATTGCAGGGCGCGAACATATTTTTAAAGTGCACTTAAAGCCTATCAAGCTTTCAAAAAATGTTGATGTAAAAAAACTGGCTGCGCAAACTCCAGGTTTTGCCGGAGCCGAGATAGCCAACGTTTGTAACGAGGCTGCACTTATTGCTGCCCGCAGAGACAAGGCGGAAGTAGATATGCAAGATTTTCAAGACGCCATAGACAGAGTAATTGGCGGTTTAGAAAAGAAAACCAAAATTATTTCGCCCGAAGAAAAGAAAATTGTTGCCTACCACGAGGCAGGCCATGCCGTTGCCGGATGGTTTTTAGAACATGCCGATCCACTCGTAAAAGTGAGCATTGTGCCACGCGGGGTTGCAGCATTGGGCTACGCGCAGTATTTGCCCAAAGAGCAATTTTTATATCAGACTGAACAACTAACGGATGAAATGTGCATGACCTTCGGTGGCCGTGCTGCAGAAGAAATCATCTTTAGCAAAATCTCAACGGGCGCACTTAGCGACTTAGAGCGAATTACCAAAATGGCCTACAGCATGGTAACGGTTTATGGCATGAACAAAGAAATCGGCAATATGTCGTTCTACGATTCGAAGCAATCGGACTACACATTTAATAAACCGTACTCAGATGCTACTGCCGAGCGAATTGATCAAGAAGTAAAAAAGATTATTGAAAATGCCTACCAGCGCACAAAAGATTTATTGATAAAACACAGAGATCATCTGGAAGTTATTGCGAAAGAATTACTGGAAAAAGAAATCTTATTCCAATCAGATTTAGAAAGACTGATCGGCAAGCGACCATTTGCGCACCAAACCACGTACGAAAAATTTACAAACGGCACCACCCCGGCAGAAGAAAAAGAAACAACGGTAGCTGATGCTCCTAAAGAGCCTGTCATCGAACCCTTGAAGCCGTAGGTAGGTGCTAGATGATGCTCACAAAAGCCATTCAGATAATCTGGATGGCTTTTTCTATTTTTACAGAGATATTGCAAAATGGAGATTCAACTACCCGCTCATCAAAACATTTACTTTGCTTCTGATTTTCATTTGGGCGTTCCTGATTTTAACTCAAGCCTGGAACGCGAACGAAGATTAGTGCGATGGCTCGATGAAATCAAAAACTCTGCACACAGTGTCTATTTGCTAGGCGATATTTTCGATTTTTGGTTTGAATACCGACATGCTATCCCAAAAGGGTTTATACGTTTTCAAGGTAAGTTGGCCGAACTAAGAGATGCCGGCATCGCCATTTATTTTTTTACTGGTAACCACGATATGTGGTTGTTCGATTACTTTGAAAAAGAACTTGGTATTATCATCTATCGCGAGCCACAAGAACTACTCATTAACAATAAAAAATTTATGATCGGCCATGGCGATGGACTAGGGCCTGGTGATAGCTTGTATAAAATCCAAAAGAGATTTTTCAATAGTAAAATCTGCCAATGGCTCTTTGCACGAATCCATCCCAACTTAGGTATTGGCATTGCAAAATACTGGAGCCGCCAAAGCAGAATAAGCAATACAAAAAGAGAAGAAAAATTTAACGGTGCAGAAAACGAGTTTCTTCTTACTTACTGTAAGGAAGTAGAAAAATCAGTACACCATGATTTTTACATTTTCGGTCATCGGCACTTACCTTTAAATTTAGAAGTAACCCAAGAAAGTAAGTATATTAACTTAGGCGAGTGGGTTCATTTCAATACCTATGGGGTATTCAATGGGCAAGATGTTTTATTGAAAAGTTATGAAGCAGCTAAGTAGCAAAATAACTCTGTTGGTGATTTTAGCTATGCTCTGGCAACAGCCTCTTGCAATTGGGCAAGCCCTTGGAAAGTCAATTAAAGAAATTATAACCAAATCAGTTGCACAGGTATCAGTAGATAGGCTCGGTAATTTTTTCATTGTTCAACAGAACGGGGTACTAAAAAAGTACGATCTCAATGGTAAGTTGATTGCTTCTAGCAAATCTGCAACCTGTACATTGTTAGAACCGTGGTACCACCCTGTTATTTTTCAATACGATAAAAAGAAACAGCAAATCACTACCTCGGGCAGAAATTTTGAGAACAGCAAACTAACAAAGATTGACCCTGCCTGGGCAATAAACCCACAGCTTGTTTGCCCCACCAACGACAATAAACTTTGGCTTTATGATGAAGCCGATGCTTCACTAAAAAAAATAAATCCATTATCAGGCGAAGTGATTTTTGAGTTTGGAATAGACACAATACAATTTAAAGTAAAACCAAATTTTACACACCTGCGAGAATATCAAAGCTTAGTATTCTTGCTAGATAAAAATTCAGGCATTTACCTATTCAATACCATCGGCAAGCAAATCAATAAAATTGAGAAAGTGGGTATTCAAAATTTTAATTTCTTTGGTGAAGAATTGTATTATCTCGCTGATGATTACATTGTGCTGTATGATTTGTACACAGAGGAAAATAGAAAGATTAAAGTAACTGAAAAAAATCAGTTTGTGATTGTGACAGACGAGCGAGTAATCTTATTTTCTGGTAAGCACGCTTCTGTTTTTGAATTTAATCCAACCAAACTTTAAGTTACCATGAAACTATTTTTTCACTTCGTGTTCATTTGTTTGGTTGTTGAATCAACTGTTGCCCAAACCCTCACCTCCTCTAACCTACCCATTGTAGTAATCAATACCAACGGCCAAACTATTGTAGACGATCCGAAAATTATGGCCGATATGGGCATCATCAACAATGCACTCGGTTTGCGTAATAATATTACCGATGCATTCAACGACTACAATGGAAAAATTGGAATTGAAATACGTGGGTCTAGCTCTCAAGATCTTTTTCCAAAAAAGCAGTATGGCATTGAATTACGAAATAGTAACGGCATCGAGATTGATGCATCGTTACTGGGCTTGCCCGCAAAAGACGATTGGATATTGTTTGCCCCTTACAACGACAAAACACTTATACGCGATGCAGTCGCTTATCGTTTTGGCCGATCGCTTGGCCGATACGCTTCTAGGGTAAAGTACTGCGAAGTAGTTTTGAATGGACAGTACCAAGGCATTTATGTTTTGTTAGAGAAAATAAAACGCGATAAAAACCGTGTAGACATCAATAAACTAGACCCAACGGAAATTTCAGGCGATAACCTAACAGGCGGCTACATTATAAAAGTAGATAAATCTACAGGTAGCGGTGGCGATGGTTGGAATTCTTCCATTCCGCCAACCAACCGAAGCGACAACCAAACAATCTTCTTTCAATACGATTATCCAAAAAGCACGGACATTGTTACCCAGCAGAAAGCATACATAAAAAAATATGTAGATGATTTTGAAGCCGCGTTGGCCGGGCCTAACTTCAAAGACAATACAGTTGGATATGCTAAGTACATTGACACCGATTCGTTTGTTGATTTTTTTATTATGAACGAAGTCTCAAAAAATGCTGACGGTTACAGACTGAGTACGTATCTGCACAAGAAAAAAGATTCGGATGGAGGCAAACTGTTCATGGGGCCAATTTGGGATTTTAATCTGGGTTTTGGCAATGTAGACTATTGCACACAAGGCAACCCCGAGGGTTTTGTTTATAACTTCAACCAAGTTTGCCCAGGCGATTATTGGCTAATTCCTTTTTGGTGGAATCGCCTCTTGGAAGATCAGGCATTTAAAAATAGATTAGGAACGAGATGGGCTGTATTACGAAACGGAACACTCAAAACGAGTAACGTGCTTAGCTATATAGACTCTGTCGCTACCATACTAAAGGCAGAATCGCAGCAACGGAATTTTCAAAAGTGGCCCGTGCTTGGGCAATACGTTTGGCCAAATTACTTTGTAGGGCAAACTTATCAGGAAGAAATTGATTGGTTAAAAAATTGGGTTAGTCAACGGCTTGCCTGGCTCGATCAAAATATGCCGGTAGCTGTCACCGCAATTGAACCAAGTTTGTTTACCGCAAGCGTCTATCCAAACCCTGCCAAAAAAAATTTGCTGGCTGATATCAATGCCAACACGGATGGGTTGCTTCGAATCGAAATGATCAACAGCATAGGCATGAGTGTATTCTACAAAACCGAATGGCTACTAAAAGGAAAGCAACAGCTAGCAATTGCCATTGACGAAATTAACCCAGGCCTCTATTTTTTAAAAATGGAGATGAACGGGAATACAAAAGTTGAGAGAGTGGTCGTTGGGGATTAGATGGTGGCGGTAGAGTTTATGAAACAAACTTTTCAGAAATTATTCTATGATTTGGTTTAACATCTAAGAGGTAGAACGAAAACTTAGAAAAGGAGATCTCTCTGATAAGGAAACTTTCAATTATCTGCTGGCAAATCTCATTGTATTTTCAATCGCTCAATATATCCAAAGTAATGACTATGAAACAAAATGGCTATTCGGTATTGAGTTAATAATTGCGGTTGGAATAACTATAATCGGAACTAAAAGAACCTATGATATTAATTCCGCAGGTGACGGAAAGGATTTTTTAAAGAGATATATTTCGCTATCGTTCGTAGTAACTATCCGGCTATTTGTTTTTGTGTGTATCGTTGCTATTCCGCTAGGGATAGTTGCTTTTCTTATTGATTACAAATCGATAAGCAATAATGCAACTGATTTACTTGATATAACATTAACCATTATTGGTGGGCTATTATACTATTTCATGCTGACAAATTCTTTTAAACGTGTTTGTCAGAATAATAGGGCATTGGAATAGATTTAAGTCAATGCTCCAAAAAATCCCTTACCTCATCTGCATCTATGCTAATGTCGTCTTCACCTACTTCATCAAATGGGTTTTCGAGGTGGTCTTGAATATTATCTAAGCTTACTAAAATAAAGCTATACAACACGGGCATTACATACTCCAAGTGTGCTGAGTAATCGTGAAAGGTGCTGGCAAAATAAGGGCCGTAGATGATTGGGAATATGTAGATAAATACTTTGCTGTACGTACGAAGCGTAACCGGAGTGCGGTAGTTGTGGATGATCTTCATATTATCAAAAGCGATAATTATTTTACTTAAGTACTGGCTCACCCTCGAAATTTCTCCACTCTGCACGCCCAGTGCCCTCAGCTCCATCGTCATAGTCGACAATTGCGAAAACAAGCCGTACATTTCCTTTTCTTGTGCTTTCCATTCGTCAGGTTTTGACTTTAGCATCACCTTTGTTTTTAAAATAAGATTATGCACCATCTGCTGCATTCGGCTTGGCAAGCCGCTGTCTTTAGTTGTAGTCCAATCTCTACAAGCAAAAAAAAGAGCAATGGCATGGCCTTTGAAATCTGAGTATCGTTGCAGCGCATTTTCTCTTCGAGTATAGGCCGAGCCAATCGAAAACACCACAGGAAAAACAATGGCAACACCCACCAGCATATCGGGGAATTTTGCTGTGAGATTTAGATGGAAGCAAACATAGCTGGACAGCACCGCTAGGAACGTAATGATAAACGTTTTATAATTGATGATCAGCGAAAAACTACGAATTGCCTTTTTCATTTATGTGGTATATGAAGGCAATATTAAGAAATTGTATTAACAACTAGTGCTCACTCCTATCAATAACGACTTCAAAAAAACACGGAGGTATCTATAAATTCTTAAAACGCAAATCCAAAGCAAACACCTGCGCGCAATCCAAACCCATCAAATACATTGGTATTGAATGTAGCCGAGCCTGATGTAATTTTTAATGCGCCACTTGAGTAACTAGGGCCAAAAAATAAATCCAACACAATCTTGTCTTTAAACAACCATTGTTTACCCAAAATCACGCCTCCACCAAAAGTAGCCATGGTAGCTTTGCTGCTCGTAATTGACTCAGTTAAAGAAAAATCTTGATAGCGAAGAAAGGGAGCGATATAAACTCCTTGAATAGCTTCAACTTCCGACAAATAAAAGCGATACTCAGGTGTAATACCAAAGCCGCTAAACGAAGTTTCACTTACCGAATAACCAGTATAAAAAAATCCTAGCTGTGCACTGCTTGTTGCATTTAGCTTGCGTTCGTATTGCACATTAAATGTTTTTACAATTGGGCTGAGAATATTGATTTTAATAGCATTCTCTTTTTGAGCGAATAGATTAGTACATGCCATTATACTCAGAACCAAAAAAATCAATTTCCTCATAGTTATAAATTTACTGTCTATAAATGTAAATCACTCCTTCTCCAAAAACGGATACCTATAATCTGTGGGCGTCACAAATGTTTCTTTGATGGTGCGCATCGATACCCAGCGCAACAGATTTACTTTCGCTCCGGCTTTATCATTTGTTCCGCTGCCTCTGGCTCCGCCAAAAGGTTGCTGACCTACTACAGCACCGGTTGGCTTATCGTTGATGTAAAAGTTACCTGCCGAGTTGCTGAGTTTTTTGGTGGCCAATTCAACGGCAAAGCGATCTTTTGCTATGATTGATCCTGTTAAAGCATACGGAGAAGTTTGATCAACAAGCTCTAGGGTTTGGTCAAAATTTTCGGAGTGGTAAACATAAATAGTTACTACGGGGCCAAATATTTCCTCACACATGGTGAGCGAAGAAGCATCTTTAGTCAATACTACGGTTGGCTCGATGAAGTAGCCTTTTGTTTTATCATACTTGCCACCCGCAATAATTTCGTTCATTGGGTTTTGTCTGGCTTTTTCGATGTAGCCAGTAATGGAGTTAAACGCTTTCTCGTCAATCACAGCATTGATGAAATTACCAAAGTCCTCAGTCGGCCCCATCTTCATGCTCTTCAAATCTTCCAACAAATATTTCTTCACATCATCCCACAAGTTGGAAGGGATATAGCAGCGTGAGGCAGCCGAACATTTTTGCCCTTGGTATTCAAACGCACCACGCGCAATAGCAGTGGCCACTTGTTTGGCATCAGCACTCTTGTGTACCATGATGAAATCCTTCCCGCCCGTTTCGCCTACAATGCGTGGGTACGATTTGTATTGATGAATATTTTGCCCAATGGTTTTCCAAATATTTTGAAACACGCCTGTGCTGCCTGTGAAATGAATGCCACCGAAATCTTTATGCTTGAAAATCACATCGCCTGCATCGGGGCCGGTAACATAAATCAGATTGATTACGCCATCAGGCAAACCCGCTTCTTTCAACACTTGCATAATTACGTTTGCTGCATATATCTGCGTGTTTGCAGGTTTCCACACAACGGTGTTGCCCATTAGTGCGGCACTCGTTGGTAAGTTGCCTGCAATCGCAGTAAAATTGAAAGGCGTGAGTGCAAACACAAAACCTTCTAGCGGTCGGTATTCTAATCGGTTCCAAACACCGGGCGAAGATTGTGGCTGATCGCTATAAATCTCGCCCATGAAATGCACATTGAAGCGAAGGAAGTCAATGAGTTCGCATGCTGCATCAATCTCTGCTTGGTACGCATTCTTAGATTGCCCTAACATCGTAGCCGCATTGATTTTGTAACGATAAGGGCCTGCTAATAAATCGGCAGCTTTCAAAAATATGCTCGCGCGGTTTTCCCAACTCAAACCTGCCCACAATTCTTTGGCAGCCATGGCAGCATTAATGGCTTGCTCTACGTGGCTCTTGTCGCCTTCGTAAAAATGACCCAGTATATGTTTATGATCGTGCGGAGGCGTGAGTGGTTTTTTGTTTTCGGTGCGTACTTCTTCGGCACCAATATACATGGGTACATCAATCACTTGGGTGCGCGCTTCTCCGAGTGCTTTTTTTAAAGCAGCCCGTTCTTTGCTGCCAGGTGCATATGATAATACAGGTTCGTTTTTGGGAGCAGGGATGTGAAAAAATCCAATTGACATATGAGTAATTGTTAGACGTGAGACATTAGATGTAAGACAAAAGACGAGTGCAAATTAACAATAAGGTTGCTATTATAATAACTGCTTCAATTCAGCTAAGCTATAGATTTCATGCGTTAACTCTGTATCGTGTTTTACCTTTTCAGGATTGAAATAAATCGTATCGATGGAAGCGTTTTTAGCTCCGACCATATCAGTAAGAAGATTATCGCCAATCATTACTACTTCGTGTGGTTGTAATTTATTTTGATTGAGGGCGTATTCAAAAATCTCTTTCGATGGCTTTTTGTGTCCTGCCAATTCTGAAGTAACTACGCTTTCAAAATAATGAGATATACCTCCCGATGCCATTTTAATACCTTGAATCTCACTAAACCCATTGGTGATAATATGCATCGGATAAATAGGTTGGAGATGATCCAACGCTTCTTTCGCGTATGGCAACAAATTTCCCTTCTTAGGCGATTGGCTTACGTAATCGGCAGAGAATTTCAGGGACAGTTCGTATTCATCAACACCCAATTCTTGAAAAATTCGATGGAAGCGTTGTAGTCGAATTACCTCTTGCTTTATCTGCCCTGTATCGTACAAATTCCAGAGACCAGTATTAATCTTTTTGAAAGTAACTAAAAATTCTTTCTGATTAATACCGAGATTTTCCAGTTGATACTGCATGTGCAATTCGATGAGGGTCTCGCGCGAGTTGGTATCAAAATCCCACAAGGTATGGTCGAGGTCGAAGAAGATGGCAGTGTATTTTTTCATTTCAGAGATACGTGATAGTTGGAGGTTAAAAGATGGAGGTTGGAAGTTTTATCTTCCATCCTCTGATTTCTATCTTCTAATCTAAAAACTAAGTGGTTTAATATTTAATTTATTTATCGATAACTCGCGGTTGCTGTACATGGTTTTAAAAATAGATTGATCTTGTTGCATAACCGCATCGCGACTAACAAATTGAAGTAACTGTTTTACAATGTCGAATACTTCATCTTTGATTTGATAAAACGCCCATTGGTTTATTTTTCGAGATGTGAGAATACCTGAGTTCTTGAGATACAATAAATGCCTAGAGGTTTTAGTTTGCGTAAACTCTAATATGCGCTCAAGGTCTGTAATGCACATTTCGCCATTGGTAAGAATGAGGTTGAGTATGCGCAGGCGCGAAGTATCAGAACTCGCCAAAAAAATTTGAGCACCCAGTTCGATATTAAAGTGTTTTAGCCGCATTAGAACTTTATTGGATTGGCATGCATCTGTTAGAAATCACGGTTTGTTTTAATGCTTTTTTCATAACTAAATGAACCTAAAAGATGTTGCAAGATAGGGTTATGATTCGATATGAATCTTTACCTTTGCGGAGTTATATGAAAAGAATTGGTAAGGTTTTACTTGTTTTTGCCAGCGTGCTTTGCGCCAGCCAATTGATGGCTCAAACGCAGCGCAGGGTGGTGCAGCTATCAGGTTTTATTACCGATTCTGCCACTAACGTTCTGCCCGGTGTGCACGTATATGTGCCAAAAGCAGGCCGTGGAACTTCGAGTACGGCTTCTGGTTTCTTTACGTTGCCTGTGCTGGTTGGCGATAGCATCGTAATCAGTTCAATTGGCTTTAAAAGAGCCAGTTACATTGTGCCTGATTTACCGAAAGAATCGTGGACGATTGTGATTGAATTAGCCCCTGATGTTACCCTGCTCGACAATGCAGTCATTATGGGCATACCTACCGAAGAGCTTTTTAAGGAGGCCGTGCTGGCCATGAATATTCCTATGGATGGCCGCATTGACTCAAAGAGTTTAAATGCCGAAATGATTGCCTTAATGGCTCGAACCACACCGCTAGATGGAGCAGGAAACTATCGGTATTATATCGATCAGTGGTCGAGTTCGTCAGGCGATAAATTCAGGCCTGTTTACAATGCCTTTTTGGATCCCATCCGATGGGCACGTTTCATCCGCGACTTGAAGAAGAAAAAGAAGTAATCGCCTTCAAAATCTTTCATTGATTTTAGCTATCATTGCACCTCGTTTTTCGAGGTTTGATATTTTTTATTATCGAGATGTAGCGCAGCCCGGTTAGCGCATCACGTTAGGGACGTGGAGGCCGGAGGTTCGAATCCTCTCATCTCGACACGGAAAAGCCACTAAGCAATTAGGGGCTTTTTTTATGCAGATCAATTAGAGCAAATTAGGCCACAGATTACACAGATTTTCACAGATAAAAATCTGTGACCAGAAAGAATTAGAGCATATAAGACTTTCGCTGAACGAGTATAGTTTCAAGTAATGATTGAGACCTCTCAATTTTTTAGTTGGCATCTGTTCTGTTGCTCCACAAGATATTCATCCTAGCCGTTGAAAATACCCTTCGTCTTTGCGAGCGCCAAGAGTTGGTTTTTTGAGAGGGTAAAGCAATCCCTATGTTAATGAAACCCAGCTTTGATTTAGGGGATCGCTTCCCCACTTCACGCTTGCCAGCGCAGGTACTCGCGATGACGGCTTTTTATTTTGTTTTACACAAGGCAATCTACGTTGTATAGTTAGTTCGTAACTTTACTTCTTATGGCTATTATGCGATATAGAATATTAGCGATTTTTTTATGCCTATCTGCTTACAGTCAACTGTATTCGCAAAAAAATCTAGTACGGCAGGCACAAGCCAAAATAGAAAAAAGTAAATGGACTGATGCCAAAGCACTTCTCCAAAAGGCAATTCAAAAAGATAGTACACACGTTGAATCTCTTCTAACTCTGGCCACTTGGTATTATTCTAAATCAAATCCTTCTTACCATCTCGATTCAGCCTATCGATATGTGATTGATGCAACTACGTATTTCGATTTGGCAACCAGCAAACAACAAATGAGGCTTGTTCAAAACAATATAAGCCTTGCACACCTGAAGGCTTTAAAAAACCAACTAGATAGTGCCGCATTTGAGCATGTGAAGCAAACAAACACCGAAGCAGCTTACACTTATTTTATTAGTACTTACTTATCTGCAAAACAACGAGCACCCGCTGCTGAATTGCGTGATGAAATAGGTTTTGCAAATACGCTAAAAATAAATTCGATGCAAGGCTTTGAGAAATACCTTCAGGCACATCCCAATTCAAAGTGGGCAGAAGAAGCAGCTAAAAAATACCATCAGCTACTCTACACCGAAAAAACACTGGATGGAAAATTAAATAGCTTTCAACATTTTGTAAGAGAATTTCCTGAAAGCCCATATTTAAACCAAGCAGAAAAAGAGATTTTTGAACTGGTAACAGCCGATGGTTCGACCGATGCCTTTATCACTTTCCTAAAAAATGCTACCAGAGGCAAGAGCAAATCGGCCGCTCAAAATATACTTTATCATCTCTTGCTCTCGCAAGAAAAAGAATTACCCGACTGGCTACTAACCGATTCACTCAAAAAAATAACTCAACTCAACAAAGGGCACTTAATTCCATTTTTGCAAGATCATCAAGTAGGGTTTTTAGATTCGCTGGGGCATGAAGTACTGCCACCACAATTTGAGTTGGCCGATCAAACTGCGCTTTGCGAAAATTATACACACGATATTATTTTCACCACCAAGGGAATATTCAACCGTCAAGGCGTTAAAATTTCTAACTACTATCCGATTATGCACGATATTGGTCATGGCTTTATTGCCGTGGGCGATTCGTCTTGCCTACAGTTACTTCATAAGTCGGGCGCGATCTTTATTTCGACATGCCATCAGGAATTCAATACTGTTGGCAGCTTCATTTCTGCCCGAAGCAACCAGCTTTGGGGCATTTATACATTTACCGGCAGGCCATTACTTTCTGAACAGTATGATAAAATTGAATTGATACAAAATGTGTATGTGCTGACTCGTTTAGGAAAAAAAACATTAGTTACGGCAGCACAGTTGGCTGCGTGTGCCGACAAGAGCAAACTCAACGAAGAAATGGTGTTTGACGAGGTACACTCGGTATCAAACGAGTTGCTAGCGGTTCGCACCGGGGCGCTAGAGGGAATCATCAATCAGCAGTTGGTATACACCGTTCCGCTCGATCGTCAAAATTTAACTGTTACATCTTATGGGTTAATTAGGCGCATCAATGGCAAGTATAGCATAACAGGTTTACCGAGCGAATTAGATAAACAAAGTTGGGATAATGTAAAGCAACATAAGCAATGGCTGGTTTTAACAGCCAACAAACAACAGCAAATCGTTGACTTATTAAAAAAAGAATTGGTTGCCTTGCGGCCAGATAGTGTATGGTTCGAGAAAGGCTTACTCTTTGCAAGAGAAGGTGACTCTACGCGAATACTCATAAACTCGAATGAGAAAATTTCTGTACCTCGCGCCACATCCATTTCGTTTGTACCTTCTAAAGATTCAGTTTACTATTTTTCCGTTAATGCCGGTGAAAAAAAAGTGGTTCACAATGCGATGACAGGTAAAAAAATATTTAGCATTGAGTGCTCTAAAATAGAATCACTTTCGCGCACATTGTTTCTGATCACCAAAAAAAATAAATTGGGCTTGGCTGGCTTGGATGGAAAAACCATTGTGCCCTCAGAATTTGATGCGATCGTAAAATTGAGCAATCGCTACTACTCGTTATTGAAGAGCAAGAAATTTGGCCTCTTCGATGCGCTCAATAAAACCACTATTAAGCCCGAGTTCGATCAAAATCTAAGTTACTTTGATGAGAAAGTATTTGCAGTCAACAAAGCTGGCCTTTATGGGCTTATTAACTGGCGAGGTCAACCACTTACTAAGCTTGAGTTTGACGAAATTCAGTTCTGTGATCGTTCGTTGGTTTGGCTTCGCACAAAAAATAATTGGATGCTGTTTGACTACACTGCCAGCAAGGTTATTTTAGATCGAGTGGATAGATTCCAATTGTTGACTAATCAAAATCAAGAAATTATCTACTTGGTGAATAGATCAAGCAATGTGGGGGTTTATAGTAGCATCCGTGGTTTAATTATTCCTATCACCTTCTCGTACATAAAAAATGTAGGCTCTGAAGATTACCCCCTATACCTAACTGATAAAGAGGTAAAAGAAGCTAGTCTGCACGTAGTAATTTATTATAATCAAGCAGGGAAATTTATTCGCAAGCAAGTATATGAAGTCGATGAATTTGAACGGTTGATTTGCGAGGATGATTAATTTTAAGCGAGACCTAAGCCACAGTAACATCGTTAACATCAGCTAATAAAAATAACCTATTGTTAACTTTTGAAGTCAATCTTTTTATGCATACTTGTACTATGAAAAAATCATTGTCAGTACTATCACTTCTATTTTTTGCAGCTTATACACACGCCCAAACCAAACCTAAATTGGTTGTTGGTATTGTGGTCGATCAAATGCGCCAAGAATACCTCTATCGTTTTGAAAACAAATTTGGGGAGGGTGGCTTTAAGCGATTGATGAACAATGGTTACATGCTAACCAACGCTCATTACAACTATGTGCCTACGTATACCGGGCCAGGCCACGCTTCCATTTATAGCGGCACTACACCTTCGGTGCATGGTATTATTGGAAATGACTGGTGGGATAAGAACTTAAAAAAATCAGTGAACTGCGTAGAAGATGATCGCTACAAGCCAGTAGGCAACCCCGAAGGCAACGGTGATGTTGCACCATCAAGACTATTGTCTACCACGATTACCGATGAACTAAAACTTTTTTCGCAAAAGCGATCGAAAGTAGTTGGAATATCTATGAAAGATCGTGGCGCTGTTTTGCCAGCAGGCCACATGGCAGATGGTGCCTATTGGTACGATAGTAAAACAGGAAAATTTATTACTAGCACTTATTACACTGCTACTTTGCCCGCTTGGGTAGATGCCTTCAATGCATTAAAGCTAGCTGATAACTACATCGGTCAGGTTTGGAATACGCTTTTACCCATCAGTCAATATACAGAAAGTGGACCTGATGATTCTCCCTATGAACGAAAATTGAAAGGGATGCCAAAAGCCATCTTTCCATACAACCTCAAAGAACTACAAAAAACAAATGATGGCTATGAGGTTTTGATTCACTCAGCTTTTGGTGACGATCTGCTCACCGAACTTGCTAAAGCGAGCATAGCTGGTGAGCAATTGGGGAAAGATGGTGAAACTGATTTTTTAAGTATTTCTTATTCCACTCCCGATTACATTGGCCATGGCACAGGACCTAATTCGATAGAAGTTGAAGATACGTATATTAGGTTGGATAGAAATATTGAAGACTTACTTAACCGTTTAGATAAAGAAGTGGGCGTTGATCAGTATGTTGTTTTTCTTACGGCCGATCATGCCGTGGTGGACGTACCTCAAAGCTTAAAAGATAATCGTATTGCGGGTGGTAACTTCCCATTATCAAGTGTAGAGGCTAACCTTAATGACTATTTACAAAAGTACTACCCTGGTAAAAAACTGATCGATAATATAAGTAATGAGCAAGTTTTTTTGAATCAAGATATTTTTTCTGGCGACCCAAAAACTTCAGGCATCGATTTATTGATTGCTACGGAGTTAATAACAAATTACCTTCAAGCAATCGAAGGCGTTGCACAAGTTTTTCCGAAATCAACCATCAAACAAAGTTCGTATGATGAAGGGAGCGTAAAAGGAATGATCGTTCGTGGTTTTCACTTTAAAAGAAGTGGCGATATTGCTTATCAACTAGAACCTGGCTGGGTAAGCGGTGGCAGCATTCAAGGAACTACCCATGGGGCTGCCTATACCTACGACACACATGTGCCCATTTTGTTTTTTGGAAAAGGAATACGAAAGGGAAGTTCGTCTCAGTATCATTCCATCACTGATATCGCACCGACACTTTCTGTTTTACTAAAAATTAAATTCCCTAGCGGAAGTACGGGCCAACCGATTAGCGAGATGATTGATTAGTTAATTCAAGATTCAAGGTTTAAGGTTTAAAGTTTAATTATTGATTAATATAACCTTGAATCTTGAATCAATAATTATTACCCGAATACACCAAACATATTTAGAATTACCAATCCGATTATTACCGGACAAACAAAGCGAACCATAAACAACCAGAGTTTATAAGGAGCAATTCCCAAAATACTTCCTGTTTTGAAGGCGGGCATTCCTTGCTCGATCTCATCTACCAATAATTCGGTTTTAAAAAACCATCCTGTATATAAACAAGTAGACAACACCACTAGCATCATCAATAAACTTCCAAATAGATAATCGAAAATATCCATGAAGCCGGTTTTTATCACACCCAAAAAATCAACTTGCATAGTTGATAAACTTCCTACCGCTCCAGTAGATAATGCTGAAGGGATTCCGAATAAGAATGCAACGAGCGCTACTGTCCACGCTGCCTTTTTTCTATTCCATTTTTTCTGATCCATAAAGTAAGCCGATGGTGCTTCGAGCATTGAGATGGTAGAAGTAATGGCCGCAAAGAAAAGCAACAAGAAAAACAACGCACCAGCAATATTTCCTAAAGGCATCTGCTGAAAAATAGTTGCCAGCACATTAAAGACGAGCGTGGGCCCTTCAGCCGGAGATTGATTGAAAGCAAACACTGCAGGAAAAACCATAAAGCCAGCCAGTAATGCTACCGATGTATCCATGGCTCCTACCCATAAACTCGATGATACTATGTTTTGATTTTTGGGTAAATACGACCCGTAGGTAATCATCATACCCCAGCCCACACCCAACGAAAAGAAAGCCTGTGTTAAGGCCGCCAAAATTACCCGACCATTTAGTTTCGAAAAATCTGGAACTAAGTAATATTCTACTCCTTTACCAGCACCAGGCAACGTGATGCTTCTAAAAATTACAACAATCAGTAAAACAAAAAGCATCGGCATCAAAATTTTTGTTGCCTTTTCAATTCCTCCTGAAACGCCACCCAAAACAATCAACGCAGTAACCAAGATCACAAATCCGCCAAGCGGAATTACATAGTTAGGGTTAGCTATAAACTCTGCAAACGGCATATTGATCGAAAAGAGTGAAGTAAAAATATATCCAACCGTCCACCCTGCAATGGTGCTGTAGTAACTCAGTACGATAAACGTAACAATCAACGGAAGTACGCCTACCAACGAAACCCACAATTGATTGCCTCCTAGTTTTTGAATTGCCCCAACTGGGTTTTTACCCGTAAGCCTTCCCAAGGCAATTTCGTTGATGAGCATAGGCACCGCCACAAGCACCACGCAAATTATGTATACCAGCACAAAAGCCGCCCCACCGTTTTCGCCAGTCAAGTAAGGGAATCGCCATATATTGCCCAAGCCTACTGCCGAACCAGCCGCGGCCATAATGAAACCAAATTTAGATCCCCATTGTCCACGATTTTCTGCCATAGTGCTTGATTTAAGTCTGTGAAGATTAAAAGATTTGGCCTAAGTAACAAATGAAACAATCTATTCGATTAACATAAATTAGAAAAGCTAAGCAAGCACATTAAAATAAAAAAAGGAAATACTCCAAACCATTTGCTATCTGTTGCGTATATTAACTGCAATTACGAATAAAATAAATCATCCCAGAAAAATTTATACATCTAGTCACAGTTAAAAAGCAAGATTAAATCGTATGAAAAAAACGAAACTCGGTGAATTTGAAGAGCTGGTATTACTTGCGGTGGCAGCTCTGCAGCAAGATGCATACGGAGTTGAAATCAAACGTGAGTTAGAAGAGCGACTCAACGAAACCTTGAGCGTAGGCTCTATTCAATCGGCTCTCAAACGCATGGAGGAAAAAGGATTTCTCACCTCAGCTTTTGGCGAAGCTACCTTGAAGAGAGGCGGCAAGCGAAAACGCATCTATTCTACCACCTCACTGGCGCACAAAGTGCTGCGCGAAATGAAAGACATACGGGCAGGGTTGTGGAGTGCCATGCCCAAACTTTCGCACCAGCTAAAAGTAACTTTTAATTAAATCAGGCATCTGACACCTTGCAGGTGTCATGACGCCTTTGCTTTCATAGCTATGAACACCACAAAAGAACTACAAGATTTTCCTATCAACATTAAAATCAAACTATCTGCACTTTGGGCAGGGGTAACGCTTTGTTACTTGTACTGTGATTATTTTGAATTGTATGTACCTAAAAAAATTGAAGGAATAATCAGCGGAGAAAATTTACTGAATAGCCCTACCAAGTTGCTTGGTGCAGGAATACTGTTAGTTATTCCCGCGGTCATGGTTTTCTTGTCTCTCATACTGAAGCCTGTGGTAAATAGATGGCTGAATATTATTGTTGGAATACTTTTCACAATCATCATGGTTTTAATCTGTTTTACATGGAGTGAAGGTTGGTATAACTTTTACTTGTTCTATGCCATCTTGGAAAGTCTGATTACTGCCTTTATTGTTTGGCTTGCTTGGAATTGGCCAAAAGCGATTTGAAAAAATAACCAATACGATAAATAAAATATAAAATGGCATCCAATAAAAAAACAGCAAGAGTTGCCGGGTTGATATACTTAGGTGTTGTACTCAATGGGCTTTTTAGCTTGATGTACGTTCCATCCCAACTTTTTGTGTCAGACAATGCATCACTCACTTTTCAAAACATTGTTTCCTCTGAATCACTTTTCCGACTTGGTATCGTAAGTGGCTTGTTCTGTTATGGCTTCTTCCTTTTCTTGCCTCTTCAACTGTATACGTTATTTAAGCCAGTCAACGAAAATTATGCGAAGTTGATGGTTATACTGGCGGTACTTTCCGTTCCGATGTATTTCATTAATGCTCAAAACCAATTCGCAGTTCTTTCACTTATTAACCCCCACCAGCTCTATGGGCTTTCTATAGAACAAATTCAATCGCAGGCTCTGCTTTACCTTGAACAGTATAATAATGGCATGAGAGTAATTCACATCTTTTCGGGACTTTGGCTGTTTCCATTCGGCTACTTGGTTTTTAAATCAGGTTTCCTGCCTCGGATTTTTGGTATACTGCTAATGCTTGGTTGCTTTGGATATCTAATACTTTTTTTAGGTAATACACTCGTTCCTAATTTTTCGAAACTGGGAATATCTTTATATATCAGTTTACCTGCCAGCCTTGGCGAGATCGGAATTTGCCTTTGGCTGTTGATAATGGGAGCGAAAGAAAATGCAGGATTGAAAGTATGATTCAAAAAAATATAACTCCTCCTCATTGGCCTCTAATGCTCCTGCGCTTTTTCGTAAAGAAAGAATACGCGGAAGAGATAGAGGGAGACATGGAAGAAATCTTTTATGATAATATAGAACAACACTCTATTCGTAAGGCAAAAAGAATCTACACATGGGAGACTCTTAAGTTGCTCCGCCCAGCCTTAATCAAAAACCTAAAAGCACTTCAATACTTCAATCAATTCAACATGTTTGGTAACTATTTCAAAACCTCTTTACGTAGCTTGATGAAGAACCCCACGAGTTCGTTCATCAACATCTTTGGCTTATCGATGGCTGTGGGCATTTGTGTGCTGTGGTTCGGTTTCGCCTCCTGGGTAAATGATACGGATCAGTTTCATGAACGTAAAGACGAAGTGTATCTAGTTACTTTCTTTGCCGACCTCGAAGGCAAGGAACAACAATTTGGCACCACGCCTACACCGCTGGGTGAAATGTTGCAACAAGATTATCCGCAGATTAAAAAAGTCTGCCGCGTGAAAGACGCCTCTGTTGTTGTAAAACACGAGGACAACGTTTTTCATGAACGCATTCGCTACGTAGATCCAGAGTTCCTCCAACTGTTCACCTTCCCACTCAAATGGGGCTCGGTCAATTCGTTGAAAGACCTCAACAGCATTATGCTAAGCGAAAAAATGTCTATTAAATATTTTGGCGGAGAGAATCCCCTAGGTAAATCTATTAAAGTAATTTTCAGTGAAAGTAACAGCAAAGAATTTGCTGTAGCGGGTGTTGCAAAAAAGCTACCCGAATCACATTCCGTCAGTTTTGATTTTCTCATCCACTTTGATAATCAAAAAGTTGCCAGCCCAATGTACAATACCAGTGATTGGAACTCATTTGTCAACGCTACACTCATCCAAGCAGATAATCCAAGCGACATTGCCCTTATCCAGCAGGGCATGAACAAATACAAAATATTACAAAACGAAAAACATAGCGAGCGAGCCATCTCGAATTTTGGATTTGTTTCATTGGCCGAGTTGTACAAAAAATCAATGGATATCCGCGATGGCATCTGTCCCCCGTATTACGAATCGAATACCAAAGCCGTATTGATTCTAGGTGTTATTACATTGTTCTTATTGGCATTGGCTTGCTTCAACTACATCAATATTGCCATTGTTACAGCCGCCAAGCGACTAAAGGAAATTGGTGTGCGCAAAGTGATTGGTGCTACTCGCATTAAAGTGATTACTCAGTTTCTATCCGAAAATATTTTTGTTACCTCATTCGCACTACTATTTGGATTGCTTTTTGGCATCTTTCTTTTCATTCCCGGTTTCGAGCAAATCAATGGTTTTAGTATGGGCTTCAAACTTGCACAACCTAAACTTTGGATTTTTTTAATAGGTATTTTATTTGTTACTGGAATGATCTCAGGCCTCTACCCTGCGCTTTACATTTCACGATTTGAAGTAGTAAATATCTTAAAAGGCTCTTCTAAATTCGGGAAGCAAAATCCATTGAACAAAATACTACTTGGTTTTCAATTGATATTGGCGTGCATACTCATCACTTGCGCAGTAATGTTCACACAAAATACCGATTACGTTGCTGAGCGTCCTTGGGGTTACAATCAAAGTGAGGCGCTGTATGCTGAGGTGCACAATCAATTAGCGTACGAGCAACTCAATGCTGCCATGGCGCAAAATTCCAACGTAACTTCCATCGCTGGGTCGGTCAATCACATTGGGAAAAATCATGCTACCACCATCGTCAAACTTCCACCCATTAAAGAATATGAAGTACAGCAACTAGCTGTGGATGCCAATTATTTTTCCACCATGCAGCTTACACTCATCAAAGGGCGCGCGTTCAATCAGCATCCCGAAGCAGACAAGCAAGCTATCATTGTTAATGAAGAATTTGTGAAAACGTTGGGCTGGCCAGAGCCGATTGGACAACAACTCGAAATCGACAGCATGCGTTACGAAGTGATTGGCGTAGTAAAAAATTTTCACAGCTATACCTTCGATAGTAAAATGCAACCCGTCATTTTCAAAGTAGCCAACAAAGCAGACTATCGTTTTATTTCACTGCGTGTGCGCAATGGCTCCGAAAGAGAAACGTATGCGACCTTGCAAACACAGTGGAACAAACTCTTTCCTGAAATTCCGTTTCAAGGCAGTTATCAAGAAGATGTGTGGGGTGGTTTTTTTGAAAAAATAAAAAATCACGGTCGATTCTTTCAAGCCGTTGCGCTCATCACCATCCTACTCACATGATTGGGTCTGTTTGGCTTGGTCACCCTCAATGTAACAGGCCGCACCAAAGAGTTTAGCATTCGCAAAGTATTGGGCGCACAAACCAATAACATTGCCTCGGGCATTTTAAAACAGTACATTATTTTATTTGCTGTTTCATTACTAATCGGTGTGCCTATCAGTTATTCGCTTGTTAAGTTCTTGTTTGATATCGCGTACGAGTATCATGTGCCCATGAATTACCTCAGCATCATCGTGGCCGTGAGCATACTTGTTTTCGTATTGCTACTAGTTGTATTCACACAAGTGAATAAAGTAGCAAAAGCAAGCCCCGCGAATGGATTAAAGGTGGAGTAAAAAATTTTATGGCAGCATACCATGATCTCCTCAGTGCCGATGTGATTTCTAAAAGAGAAAAGAAGATTTTATAATTGCCAACCCCTGTTCAAAACTATGCGGACTATACCCCAACTCAGTTTTTGCCTTAGTTATAATGAATCCGGTTTTGAGGGGGCGTGCTGCAGGTTGCTTAAATTTTGTTGAATCGGTTTCGTGGATCAATGATTTATCTAACTTAAAAAAATCAGCCGTTCGCATAGCAATGTCATAAGGCGTCATCATCTCCTCACCCGACACATGATAAACACCTGTTCCTCTATTAATAGCGGCAAGATAACAACCCATCGCCAAGTCTTCGGCCAATGTAGGCGTGCGCCATTGATCGTTTACCACATTAATTGTCTTTCCTTCTTCCAAACTTTTCTTGACCCACAAAACGATATTAGATCGGCTCATATCTTTTGTAATTCCGTATACTAATACCGTTCTTATAATTGTCCCACTGATATTGCTACTACGTACAATAGCTTCTGCCGCCAACTTACTCTCGCCATAATAACTCAACGGATGTGGTTTAGCTTCCTCATCAAGGGGACCATGGGTACCATCAAAAATAAAATCAGTAGAAAGATGGATAAGATGTGTTTGAGTCCTTTTGCAAGCCTCCACTATATTTTCAACGGCAGTTACGTTGTTTGTCCAGCATTTCTCTCTTTCGGTTTCACATTGATCGACCTGCGTCATTGCTGCCGCATTGATAATTACATCGGGCTTTGTTTGATCAACTATTTTTTTTACCTCTAGCCTATCTGTTATATCTAACAAATGAAATTCTCCTTTAGGTAAATCAACCACCAAATTTGACTTGGCAGTGGCAATTACGTAATCGCTCTTCGCAGCTAAAAGATCAATCAATTTCTGCCCAAGCAGGCCATTGCAGCCTGTAACGAGTATTCTCATTTTTTCACTTCGGGATAAATGTATCCGTAGAGTTTTGTGATTTTCTTTTTAGATAATTCTTCAACCGTTATCACCATACGAATGTCTTCTACGGGTCTCTCTGCATCTGTTTGCACGGCCGCAATTTTATCGATTACTTCCAGCCCTTTAATCACTTTTCCAAAAACGGTATACTCGCCATCTAAATGTGGTGAACCACCAATAGTTGTGTATGCCTTTATTTTTTCAGCAGAAACCTCTTTCATTATTTTAGTGTTGGTTTCTTTCTCGATTCGTGGCACTAGGCTAAAAATTTTTTTCTTGTAGCCTTCCATGTCGCCTGTCATATAAATTTGGTTGAGCGAATCGATCAATGGTTTGTTGGCGGGGTTTTGCATGATCTGGCGAAAGCCCATGTTTAATTTCATCTGATCTATTTTCAACTCGTCCATATTTACTTCTGGAATGATAGTGCCTTGTACAATATAAAATTGACTACCACTTGAAGCCTTGGTAGGGTTTTGTTGATCGGGAAGTCGTGCGGCTGAAAGAGCACCTTTATCGTGAAAAAACTTGGGGTTGATTTCCGCATCAACCGTATAGCCAGGGCCGCCATTGCCAAGCTGTTGCCCGGGTTGCGCCTTTCTTGAGTTAGGATCTCCCCCTTGAATCATAAAACCTGTAATCACCCGGTGAAAAAGAAGGCTATCGAAATAATGTTCCTTGGCCAGCTTTACAAAGTTTGCTTTGTGCTTGGGGGTTTCGTCATACAAAATTGCCACCATGTCGCCATGTTTGGTTTTGATGGTGATTACGTAATCTGATTTTTGAGCACAACTGGTAACAAGGGTAATTGCCGAAAGGGCAATGATAGTGAGTAGTTTATTCATAAACAGCTAATAGATTTTTTTCAAAAGTAAGAAATGGTAAGTGGATGTCCTACCTGTGGGCACTGATTGTCAAGTCTTAAACACACTGGAAATTTGAAGCGACAAATCCAGAAAAATCATTCGTGGGCTTCCGTTTCTTTCCAAGTGGTAGGTAGCTTCTGACACTAGGGTATTTATCTTTTCGGCTCGTACCACGTTTAACTGCTTGCTAAAATCTTGAATGAATTTTACTTCGCTCCCCTTTACCCTGTTTAGTTTCACTGCTCCTGAAAATTGTAAGGCTGCCTCGCGAATCATAGTCAAACTATAGGATAGAAAATTTCGTTGATCGAGTTTATCAAGTTCATGGAATTCATCAGATAGCGAAACCATTTTCAAATAGTCACGCTTAAAACTTGCTCGCATCCAATTTGAAAATCGATCTTGGTAGTGATCTTGTTCGGAATCAATGAGCTTGATTGCAAAATTCAAATTCCCTTCTGCCAATGCGATGATTTCGTTCTTACGCTCAACCGAAACCTCTCTCTGATCAAGGTACTCACCTACTTCTTCGTCTTCTAAAAGAGGCACTTGCACCAACTGCGTTCGCGAAATAATAGTAGGCAGCAGTTTTTCAACAGCATTGGTAACTAATATAAAGAATGTGTTAGCGGGAGGTTCCTCCAAAATTTTCAAAATTCCGTTTGATGCTGATGGGTGCATCAACTCTGGCTGCCAGATTATCATGACTTTATAGGGGCTCTCAAAAGGCTTGAGCGAAAGTGTTTTAATTATTTCACGGCTTTCTTCGCGCGATATTAATGCTTGCTTGTCTTCTCCTCCATAAAAGGCAATCCAATCGCCTAAATCGCCAAATGGCTGTTCTAACAAAAAACTCCTCCATGTTTTTAGTATGTCGGCCTTAAAGCGATCTTCATCTTTATCTCCCTTTACATTTCCTAATGGAAAAACAAAACTTGTGTCTGGATGGATGTATTTTAAACTCTTGGTGCACGCAGCGCATGTGCCGCACGCATCGCCCGCTTGCTTATTCTGACAATGAAGAAATGTTGCATACGCAAGTGCCAATGGCAAATTGAGCGATCCGGGTTTGCCAATAAATAATTGTGCGTGCGCAACATGGTTGGTCGAAACGGCTTCTATCAATCTTGACTTAACTGCTTTAATGCCCGGTATAAAAGAGAAGTTCATGCTCGATTTTTTTTCTAATACCTCATTTAACTTTCTCCCAAACTCGTTCGCTGGCGCACTGTTCAAAAACTTCTTTATAAATCTCTCGATCTATGTCAGTCAATGAAATCCCTCTTCGTTCCATGGCTTTAGCTGCGGTAATCATTGCCTTTTCAAATTGATAGGTACTAAACCCTGCTGCCCCACCCCAAGCGTAAGATGGAATGAAATTGCGCGGAAACCCATCGCCAAAAATATTTGCGCTTACACCCGTAACGGTGCCCGTGTTAAACATCGTGTTGATACCGCACTTGGTATGGTCGGCCATCATCAATCCGCAAAACATAAGGCCTGTGTTTACAAAACCACCTTTAGGGTAATTCCAAATCTTCACATCTTCATAATTGTTTTTCAAATTAGAGGTATTGCTATCTGCACCGAAGTTGCACCATTCCCCAATTACCGAGCATCCCAAAAAACCATCGTGTGCTTTGTTGCTGTACCCAAAAAAAACGGTAGCACTCACTTCGCCACCTACTTTGCAACCAGGGCCAATCGACACATCGCCTTTCATTTTGCCTCCCATATTCACAACAGAGCCATCGCCCAGCGAAAAAGGACCGCGAATCATTGCACCTTCTTGCACTTCGGCATTCTTTCCAATATAAATCGGTCCATAGTCGGCATTTAAAATAGCCGATCGAACGGTTGCGCCTTCTTCAATAAAAATATTTTCTACTCCGTAAACGTGAGTGTGTTTGTCCGTCACTCCAATTGATTTTCTGCCTGCGGTAATCAACTCGAAATCTGCTCGTAGCTGAGCTCCGTTGTATTGAAATACTTTCCATACTTGGTCGATCAAGGTAATTGCGGAAGCATACTCGGTAACCTTACCAACAATCACTTCTGGCACTTCATCGTCTGCCGTGCGCACCGCCAAAATCATAGTGTCTTTTACTAACGCATCGCCCATTTCGAGTTGCCTGATAGCAGCTACTAAACCAGCATCTGGACAAAGCGCTCCGTTGACCCAAACATTATCATCTGCGTGTTTGAGTGGAAACTTCTTTGATAAATAGCCTTCTGTAGAAAAGGACGCTGCTGTATTCAACTGTTTCTCCCATTTTTCGGCAATGGTTAGTATACCTGTGCGGATAGCCGCCACGGGCCTTGTAAAAGTAAACGGCAAAAGATTTTGACAGATGGTTGGGTTATCAAAAAGGATGAGGTTCATGGGGCGAAGTTAGGCAGTGAAAACGTATGGTAGGAATTTAATTTGTAATTTTAACCTCAAATATTACCCCCATCGTTTATGGAAATAGCCACAAAACTATCTCTGTCTGCTAGATACCTGATCGTAGTCGCTTTTGTGAATTTTTGCCCTTTGAGACTAGTTGCTCAATGGTCAGAAAAAAATAATGGGCTGTATGGAGGGGATGTGCGAGCGTTTGCAGTGAGTGGGACAAATCTATTTGCTGGCTCTGCTGATCGTGTATTTGTGTCGACAAACAACGGATTAAGTTGGACCTCAGGTAATGCAAGTTTGGCGGGTTCTATTACGGCATTATCCGTTGTGGGATCCAACATCTTTGCTGGAACTTCAGGAGGAGGCGTATTCTTGTCTAATAATAATGGTTCTAGCTGGACTGCAGTCAACTCAGGGTTGGCTTCACTGAGAATCTCATCATTAGCGATCAATGGAAACAATATCTTTGCAGGAAGTTTTGATGGCTTTAATGGTGGGGTATATCTTTCTACTAACAGCGGCACAAGCTGGTCTAAAGTAAACACTGGATTAACCAATACAACTGTTTTGTCTTTAATTTCCAGTGGAAATAATGTCTTTGCAGGGACTCTTGGTGGTGGAGTGTTTCTTTCAACAAATAGCGGATCCAGTTGGACAGCTGTTAATTCAGGATTAACCAACCTTACTATCCGAAATTTTGCGGTGAGTGGAAATAATGTTTTTGTAGGTACTGATGCGGGGATTTTTTTGTCCATCAACAATGGCGCTACTTGGACTGCGATAAACTCAGGGCTAACCAATACCGAAATAACTAAATTAGCTGCTAGCGGCAGCAATGTCTTCGCAGGGACTTCTAAAGGTGGAGTTTTTTTTTCTAGTAATACTGGATCTAGTTGGACAGGAGTAAACGCAGGTTTGAGTGGTAGCTATATCCAGTGTTTAGGTATCAACGGAACGAATGTGTTTGCTGGCACGACT
This sequence comes from Cytophagales bacterium, assembly GCA_013298505.1. Lineage (GTDB taxonomy): Bacteria > Bacteroidota > Bacteroidia > Cytophagales > Cyclobacteriaceae > ELB16-189. The sequence continues at coordinate 15,676 of JAAFHY010000015.1, read as the reverse complement.
TACGGTTTATTTCTTTCCACCAATAATGGCGCAAGTTGGAGTGCTAGTAGTTCAGGCTTAACTACAATAACTAATTCTTTGACCCTAAATGGCACTAATCTATTTGCGGGAACAACCAATGGAGTGTTTTTTTCTGGGAACGATGGAATGACGTGGACACCTGTAAACACTGGGCTAATAAGTAGCTACGTCAAAACTTTAGCGGTTAGTGGAAATAACTTATTTGCTGGCACTTCTGATGGAGGTGTATTTATTACAACGAATAACGGGTCAAATTGGATACCTATTAATACTGGATTAACCAATATGAACGTGAATTGCTTAGCCATTCAAGGAAGCAATATCTTGGCAGGAACATTTGGCGGTGGCGTTTTCATTTCTTCAAACAATGGATCAAATTGGACTGCTGTCAATTCAGGCTTATCCGATAATGTGGTTCTCTCATTAGCAATTAGCGGAAATAACATTTTTGCAGGGACTCAAACTGGTGGTGTTTTTTTATCTACCAATAGTGGGACAAGTTGGGCTGCCATTAACACAGGCTTAGGCGTCAATCCATACATATCATCTTTAGTTATCAATGGAAGTAACATATTTGCAGGAACCGGGCAAGGTAGTAGCGGTGTTGTGTATACGTCATCTAATAATGGCACCAGTTGGGTTACCTCAGGGACAGGATTGCCGTTCGCCACAGTAAGGTCTTTGCTTTCTGTAGGCAACAATCTTTTTGCCGCCCTAGCAGACGGCATATATCTTTCTACCAATAATGGCAGCAGTTGGATCCCCATAAACACTGGATTGATTTCTTTGAGCACTCTATCTCTAGCGGCTAGTAACACGGCCATATTTACGGGAACATCCGGTGCAGGCGTTTGGTCTAGATCCTTATCCGAGATTTGTAAACCCGCAAAGCCTACGGTAGTAGTAACTAATGCCAACTCAACGACACCAACACTAACCTCTAGTGCAACATTGGGTAACCAATGGTTTTTAAACAATATAGCTATACCTGCGGCTAGCAATCAGAGTTATATTGCCACCCAGTCGGGAACATACAAAGTACAAGTAACTATCAATGGCTGTGTCAGTGATTTTTCATTAGATCAGGCATTGGTCATCACTGGGGACACTCCAAGTGCTAGTACTTTGGTTGAATTATATCCTAATCCAGTAACTGATTGGCTTATAATATCTACAGGTGACGTAGAACTAAAAAAAGAAGTAATGCTTCTTCAATTAACAGGTCAGCCTATGACAACTCAGAGAGTATTTGAAACGGAAGCAAAACTCAATGTATCTGATTATCCGCAAGGAATGTATATAGCAAAAATTTTGGTGGAGGGGAAAGCGAGAGTCATCAAGTTTATAAAGAAAGATGCTGTAAATTAAACTGTGTCAAAGAAGGAAAACAACCAACTTTGACACGATATGAAAAACGAAGAACAATTCAATTTAGAAGAGATCAGAAAGAAAGCCCTTGAGCAGTTCCGCTCAGGCAAATCGTTGTACGGCAAAGATGGGGCGTTCGCCCCGATGCTCAAGAGTTTTTTGGAAGCTGCCCTAGAAGGCGAGCTTGATGCGCACCTTGACGTTGATAAGCGCAAAGAGGGCAACCGTAAAAACGGCAAGGGCAGCAAGACATTGCAAACTTCTGACGGGCCATTGGAAATTGAGACAAGCCGCGACAGGTACGCCACCTTTGAACCTGAACTGGTCAAGAAGCGCGAGTATTCACTGCTGGCAACTTTCGTTGAATTGGGTGCCGTTTGGGGCGTTTCAAAATTACACGTTTAACATAGGCGTTAAATCTACTTTACTCCGTGATTTGAAATTGAACCGAACACGGTCGTTCTTTGATGTGCGGTGATTAGTGACCCCGGCAGGAATCGAACCTGCATCTTCAGAATCGGAATCTGAAATACTATCCATTGTACTACGGAGCCATTTTTTACTACCTATCTCGCCAAATACTATCCTCCCGATAGCTATCGGGAGTACTACGAAGCCAGAAAATTTAGCATTGCAAAAATAGAACAATTAGGCTGGGTTTGAAAATCTAAGGAGTATTTCAAATTGTCGCGCTACCCTCACCCTATTTAAGGACTGCGGTAGCATAGTTCATCATTCCCTCTCCCAAGGGAGAGGGAGACACAAGCCAGCAAGAAATGAAAACTTTAGATGGGTGAGGGTAATGAGAAAAACTGTTATAATTTAAAGTACACAAATCTTAGTGAACAACCGCCACTACTTCTATTTCTATTAGAAAGTCCGGATCGACCAGCGAGGTAACACCCACCAGTGTGCTAGCTGGAGGCTGGCTTGCCGAAAGATATGATTTCCGCACTTCGCGCACCACGGCCACATCTTTTGGCTGGCAATTCACTATGTAAATGTTCACCTTTACCACATCGGTAAAGGTGGCCCCTGCTTGTGCCAATAGGCGCTGGATATTTTCAAACACTTGAATGGTTTGCGCACGCAAATCGCCCTTGCCTACAATTTTGCCATCTGCGTTAAGCGGTACTTGCCCAGAAATATAAATTGTTTTGCCTCCCACCACCACGGTGGCATCACTATATCCAACGGGTCGAGGGTTAATAAATTCTTTCTTTTGTGCCATCGTTGAAAAACTTGCGAATAGTAACAAAAGTACAAGGGTTGATCTCATTATACACGAAATTGGTATTGATCTAAATATGTTCCTTCTTGTTCTTCACCAAGTCGTACATTAATTCGCGTGCCCTATGCAATTGCGCTTTTACTGTACCCAACGGTGCCTCAATCTCTGCGGCAATCTCTTCGTAGCTTAGTTCATGAAAATAGCGAAGGCGAACTAACTTTTGATATTTGGACGGGAGCATGTTCACAAACACCTGCATGATTTCTTCTTTCTGCATGCGAATGGCTTCCTCTTGTGGGTCGAGGTTTCCCTTGTCTTCAATGTCGATAGATACAGAAGCGCCATCGTCATCGGTATACGTATTTTCGATGCTGAGTGTGTTGAGCTTTTTCTTTCGGATGTGATCGATGGTGTTGTTGGTGGCTATTCTGAAAAGCCAAGTGCTGAACGTAAAGTCTTTTTTGAATTTATGCAGACTTCTAAACGCCTTAGAAAAAGACTCCATCATCAAATCTTCGGCATCGTCTACATTTCGCACCATTTTCAAGATAACGTGGTACACGGGTCGCTTGTAGCGCTGCAATAGTTTAGCGTAAGCTTTATCATCACCGCCTACGGCCATATCGATCAGCCGGAAATCTTCCAGCGCCTTCGATGAAAATCGTCCCTCTTCTAATTCCTCTTCCATGGTATTCGTTTGGCGGTAAAAGCCGCAGTCCCGGCAACAAGATAATAAAAGGCGTATACAAAATCTAAAATGGGCACAATCCCTATTTCAAAGGGCGTTTGCAGGGCGCGGCTAGCTCTGTAAAACAAAAAAGTTACCATGAGCGATCGTAGCACCAAAAGGCTCACGATCAGCACCACAAAGGGTGTAAAAAACGCAAAAGGGATGACCACAAACCACGAGGCCATCCACGTAAGTGAAAATATCCCGAGAAGCAACCGATCTGAGAACCGATAGTATTTTCCCACAGCAAGGTGTCTACGTTTTTGATGGTAAAAATCTTTCCAACTTAACTTGGGCTTAGAAATGGTCACTGTTTCGCTGCCAAGCGAAACAGCGGTATTGAGCCCCGTGGCGTGTTGATTGACAAACAAATCATCATCGCCACCGGTTACGCCTATGTGGTTGTTAAACCCTTTGTTGCTCAAGAATAATGATTTATGATAAAGCAAATTCCGGCCAACGCCCATATAGGGTTTTCCGATCAATGCAAATCCCATAAACTGAATGGCCGTAACAAACGACTCGAAGCGGATGAATGCATTTAAAAAACCAGGCAACTTTTGGTAGGGGGAAAAACCTAAAACAATTTTCTTCTGGTTAGAACTTGGTGCGGTCATTTTACTGATCCAGTTGGTGGATTGTGGCCGGCAGTCGGCATCGGTTAGCAACACCCACTCGTGCTTTGCCGCTTTAATGCCAAGTGTAAGTCCAAATTTCTTTCCGTTAATATGATCGGGCTTGTTTACTACCCTCACCATTTTCAGTTTTTCATTCTCTTTGGTAGTCTGTAATAAATAATCGTAGGTGCCATCATTGCAGCGGTCTTCAACAATTATTACTTCATAAACAGGATATTCTTGAGCCAACAACAAAGGCACTAGCTCTTTCAAATTTGCTTCTTCATCATGGGCACACACAATTACCGATACAGCAGGTGCAACTGAGCTATGAGTTTGCTGTTTTTTTTCAAACGCTATCAAAAATAAAATCAGGTAAACAAGCTGAATGGCTAAAACGGAAAAGCAACAAATTGAAAGAATCGACAAGCCGTTGGGATTAAAGTTGAAAAACGGACAAAGATAATTATGTATTGCGAAGAACGAGGCAGAATTTTTCTGTGCTTTGGTCTCAGGGGTCATCTCAAAAATATTACGTCTTTGCGAACGAAGTGAAGCAATCTACATTCGCGAAGCCAAAAAAGGGATTGCTTCGGTCGTTCCTCCCTCGCAAGGACGATCCTTAAGATTTTTGAGATGACCCTCTAGTAATATCAATTGATGAGTAGTGATTACCTTTGCGCCCGATGAAATTTACGCTATCGGCAAAAGATAAACATTCGCAAGCAAGAAGCGGTACAATTACCACCGACCACGGTGAAATACCCACTCCTATTTTTATGCCCGTTGGCACAGCGGGCTCGGTAAAAGCCGTACATCAAAGAGAGTTAAAAGAAGATATTGACGCGAAAATAATTTTAGGCAACACGTATCACTTGTATCTGCGGCCTGGCTTGCCCTTAATCGAAAAAGCGGGTGGACTTCATGGCTTTAATGGATGGGATAGACCTTTGCTAACCGATAGCGGTGGCTATCAGGTATACTCACTTGGTGCGAATAGAAAAATAACAGAAGAGGGCGTTGTTTTTAAATCACATATTGATGGATCGAAGCATACGTTTACACCCGAAGGCGTGATGGATATTGAGCGTACGATTGGTGCCGATATCATCATGGCTTTTGACGAATGTACGCCTTATCCATGCGAATATGGTTACGCTAAAAAATCGATGGAACTAACACATCGTTGGTTAAGGCGTTGCATTGATCGCGTAGATGCTACCCATTCAAAATATGGTTACAAGCAAACGCTTTTCCCCATTGTACAAGGAAGTGTCTACAAAGATTTGAGATTGCAATCGGCAGAGTTTATCGCTAACCAAAATCAACAGGGCAATGCTATTGGCGGCCTATCGGTGGGCGAGCCACACGAGCTGATGTATGAAATGACGGAACTGGTTTGTGGAATATTGCCTAGCGATAAACCCCGTTATTTAATGGGGGTTGGTACGCCCGAAAATATTTTAGAATGTATTGCCTTGGGTATTGACATGTTTGACTGCGTCATGCCCACTCGGAATGCCCGAAATGGAATGCTCTTCACCACACAAGGCATCATAAACATTCGAAACGAAAAATGGAAGGATGACCTTAGCCCCATCGACCTTGAAGTGGGCGGCCATGTTAGCACTTTCTATTCTAAAGCTTACTTGAGACACCTCATCATCTCAAAAGAAATTTTAGGCGCGCAAATTGCTTCCATCCACAACTTAACATTCTATCTTTGGCTGGTGCGGATGGCCAAACAAAAAATTGAAGAAGGAATATTTACAGAATGGAAAAATAAAATAGTAAAAATCGTTTCTTCGAGATTGTAGACTTACGGACTTTCCGTCTTTTCGGACTTACGAACTTCAAGCATCGCAGACGTTGAATTAAAAATGAAGCTTTTAGATAAATACATTTTTAAAAAAATTATCAGCACTTTTTTGTTTGTGGTGATGATTCTTGAGGCAATCATTTGCATCATCGACCTAACGGAAAAAATGGACAAGTTTGTTCAGTTCAAACTAAGCAAAATGGTAATCCTTAGTTACTACATGGACTTCATCCCATGGATTGCCGGATTCCTCTCACCGATCACCATCTTTATTGCAGTAATTTATGTTACCTCGCGCATGGCTGCACACACTGAAATTGTGGCCATACTCGGTAGTGGCATAAGCTTTAAGCGTTTTTTGTATCCGTACTTTTTGGCGGCATCGGTTATTGCGCTAATGAGTTTTCTTTTAAACGGTTGGGTCATTCCAAAATCAAACCACGATCGGCTGCTTTTTGAAATGCAGTATTTTCAAAATAAATATTACTTTGAAAAAAGAAATGTGCACATGCAAGTAGCCCCCAACGTGTACCTCTTCATTCAAAACTACGATAACCAATCCAATACAGGTTATCAATTTTCATTAGAGCGGTTTGATAAAGACAGACTTATAGAAAAATTTTCGGCTGATAACATTAAATGGGACACCGTAAAAAACAAATGGACACTGTTGAATTGGAAAAGAAAAAAAGTAGACAGTATTTTTCAAGTTCAAAAAATAAGCGAAATACCTTTGGTTGAAAAAGGAAGTGAGGTTGATACTACGCTAGTCATCACGCCCAAAGATTTTGAAAACGATAATAAAATGTATGGCGGCATGACCATCCCCGAATTGACAGAAAAAATTGAGACGCTAAAATTTCGTGGCTCTACAGGTGTGGAGGCATACGAAACCGAAAGGCACATTCGGTACTCGTCTCCTTTTTATATTTATGTGTTGGTTCTTATGGGTGCCATTGTAGCCGCCCGAAAAAGCAGAGGTGGAACTGGGTTTCAAATTGCATTAGGGTTTTTGATGGCTTTCGTCTTTATATTATTTTTTACCATCGCCAGCACGTTTGCACAGACGGGTGCGCTCTCGCCATGGTTGGCTGCATGGCTGCCAAATATTATCTTCGGTTTTATTGCGCTGCTCATGTATAAATTCGTTCCTCGGTGATAGCCACTACCAAAGATTACCTAAATCTACATTTCATTGTATTTCTATTTGGCTTCACCGCCATTCTTGGCAAGCTGGTTTCCATTCCAGCAGTAGAGATGGTTTTCTACCGCACATTGTTGGCAGCAATTGGCATGGCCATTGTAATCGTTGCCATGCGAGGTTCTTTTACGGTTTCAAAATCTGATTTCATCAAACTAATCTTAACGGGCCTGATCGTGGCCATCCACTGGGTGAGTTTTTTTATTTCAGGCCGTATTTCAAATCCATCTACAAGCTTGGTTGGGTTTGCCACGTGTTCGTTTTGGGCAGCCATTATCGAACCCATTGCCAAGCGAAAGAAAATCCAAGTGTTAGAAATTGGGCTTGGCATTGTTGTGCTCATCGGATTGATTCTTATTTTTTCGTTTGATTTTAATTACGCTTTCGGATTATTTTTAGGCATCATCTCCGGCTTGACCGCAGCTATTTTTAGTGTTATCAATTCTAAAATAGCTACACGCGTTAGTGCTTACGCTATAACTTTGTACGAAATGATAGGCGCTTGTTTAGCGGTGATCTTATTTTTTCCCTTCTACCAAACATATCTTGCCCAAGGTCAGCAACTGAATTTACTTCCTACATCCATGGATTGGATTTACATTGGCACTATGGCCATTGCGTGCTCGGTATATGCTTACTCGGTTATGATCAATCTCAGTAAAAAGCTATCGGTTTTTTTTATACAACTCGCGTTGAATTTAGAACCGATTTACGGCATTCTACTGGCCATCCTTATATTTGGCCAACAAGAAATAATGGGTTGGAATTTTTATGTGGGCACATTGATTATTTTAAGTGCCGTAGTGGTGTATCCGCTTGCCAAACGCAAACCAGAAAAAAATATTTGAAATTTATAGAGAGATGATTTCGCTATCGCAACTTACGGTGCCAGTCGCAGCACAATCCCATCAATTTCTTCTGTGATTCTTATTTGGCAGCCCAAGCGGCTATTATCTTTTACATGGAAGGCTTGGTCGAGCATGGCCAATTCAGCATCGCTTTGTTCGTGCAAAGTTGTATCTGATTCTAAATAAACTTGGCACGATGCGCACAGTGCCATACCACCACAGGTGCCTTCTACTGGCAACTCGTACGATTTACAGATTTCCATGATATTCATGTTCATATCCGTAGGCGCATCCAGCACATGCGTTTTCCCTTCGCGGTCGATGATATTCACTTTTATCATGTTTTCCATATTCTCTTTCGTTAAGGCTGCAAGCTTCATGCTACAAGCCACAAGCGTGCGGTGTGAAGCTTGTGGCTTGTAGCAAACTAAAATCCACTTACTCCGTTAACCGTTGTATACTTCAACACATTTTTTTTGTTGGGATAAATTCTGGCGAAAGCACTTTGCACGGCCAGCGTACCTTCGTGAAATCCGCACAAAATCAATTTCAACTTGCCTGCATAGGTGTTGATATCGCCAATGGCATATACACCTTTGCGATTAGTAGAATAATCAAACGTATCAACCTTAACGGCATTCTTCTCTATCTCAAGCCCCCAGTTTGCGATGGGGCCAAGGCTTGGCGTTAGCCCAAATAACGGAATAAAATGATCGGTTGGCTTTTCGATGTTGCCCATGGTTGCATGATTGATCGTAACTGCCTCCACCTTTCCGTTGCCCGAGATGCCCGTTACCTCTGCATCGGTAATCAAATTGATTTTTCCGGCTGCCGCCATGTCCATCACCTTTTGCACAGAATCTAAATGGCCGCGGAAAGAAGTTCTTCGATGCACCAGCGAAAGCTCGCTAACAATATTTTTCTCGACCAAATAGATCGACCAATCTAAAGCGGAGTCGCCTCCGCCTGATACTATCACTCTTTTGCCTTTGTAAAATTCGGGGTCGCGGATAATGTATTCAACCCCCTTTTCTTCGTAGTTGGCAAGTTCTGCAATAGGTGGTTTTCGTGGCTCAAATACACCCAGCCCCCCAGCAATCATTACAATGGGTGCTTTATGTTGCGTGCCTTTGTTTGTGGTAACTATAAATTTCTGATCCTCCGTTTCGGTCAATTCGGTGGCCGACTCGCCCAATGTAAATCCGGGTTTAAAAACACTGCATTGCTCCATTAGTTTCTCTACTAGCTCACCCGCATTTACAGTAGGGTATCCGGGTATATCGTAAATCGGCTTTTTAGGATAGATTTCAATTAACTGACCACCAGCAGCAGGCAACGAATCAATTAAATGACAACGCAACTTCAAAAGGCCTGCCTCAAACACAGTAAACAACCCTACTGGGCCAGCTCCAATAATAATAATGTCGGTTTCAATCATAACTAAAAAATAGTGCGCAAAAATAGATAAAATAATTGTCGATAGCCTGCTGAAATTAAGGTGTACCCACCCAAGTTGAAGACAAGACTTTTTGTGTAGTATTAAACTATAAAACCTAACTTTGTGTTTTCAAACTTATGAGCGACAACATCCTTCACGAATGCGGCATTGCCCTCATCCGATTGCGAAAGCCCTTATCCTACTACATCGAAAAATATGGCTCTACTTATGCCATGAATAAAATGTACATTTTAATGGAAAAGCAGCACAACCGCGGGCAAGACGGTGCGGGGATAGCAAACATTAAAATAGATCAAAAACCGGGCTTCCGTTTCTTCAGTCGCTATCGCTCTATCAAGCCGCAGCCGGTGGCTCATTTGTTTAAAAAAATAGGTAAGAAATATAAGAAAGCTCAAAAAGAAGGAAAGGAAAAGTTTAAGAACGAAGGTTGGCTAAAAGAAAACCTTGCCTTCTCGGGCGAGCTTTGGCTAGGTCATTTGCGCTACGGAACTCACGGCCTAAACAGCATTGAAAACGTGCACCCATTCTTACGCCAAAACAACTGGCGCAGCCGCAACTTGGTAATGGCGGGCAATTTTAACATGACGAATGTTGAAGAGCTATTCGATGTACTGGTTGACCTTGGCCAGCATCCAAAAGATAAGGTTGATACGGTAACGGTAATGGAAAAGATTGGTCACTTCTTAGATGAAGAAGTGCAAACTCTGTTTCAGAAATACAAAGATCAGTTTACCAATAAAGAAGTATCCGATATCATCGAGAGCGAGTTAAACTTACAAAATATACTAAGGCGCGCATGTAAAGATTTTGATGGTGGCTACACCATGGCCGGCATGACTGGCTCCGGCTCTGCCTTTGTCGTTCGCGATCCATCGGGTATCCGGCCTGCCTACTTTTATGCCGATGATGAAATTGTAGTGGTTGCTTCTGAAAAGCCAGCTATTAAAACAGCCTTCAATATCGACTATAATCAAATACAAGAGGTAAAACCGGGCCACGCTTTGGTCATTAATAAAGATGGTTCGTTCGCCCAACATCAGGTCATTGCACCTTTAGAAAAAACTTCTTGCAGCTTCGAGCGGATTTATTTTTCGCGAGGCACCGATCCCGAAATTTATCAAGAGCGCAAGCAGCTAGGGCGTTTGCTGGTGCCTCAGATTTTGAAGTCAATCAATTTTGATTTAAAAAATACCATCTTCTCGTACATACCCAATACAGCAGAAACGGCATTTTTGGGAATGATGGCGGGCATTGAAGATTACCTGATCAGCAAGCAAAAAGATTTTATTGTTGATGGTAAGCCAACCATCGATTCGCTGGAAGACATACTCTCGTTCCGCCCACGCATCGAAAAAATAGTGATCAAAGATGTAAAGCTTCGCACATTCATTACCGATGACGATCATCGCGATGAAATGGTGGCACACGTGTACGACACTACCTACGAAGTAGTGAACAAAGGCAAAGACACACTGGTAGTTATTGATGATTCTATCGTGCGAGGCACCACGCTAGAAAAAAGCATTTTAAAAATGCTCGATCGCTTAGGCCCCAAAAAAATTGTAGTGGTTTCTTCTGCACCCCAAATCCGTTTCCCCGATTGCTACGGAATTGATATGAGTAAGATGGGCGATTTCGTAGCCTTCCGCGCAGTGATTAAACTACTAAAAGATCAAGGCAAAGATTACTTGTTGGGCGAGGTATACGAGCAATGCCAGCAAGCCAAATTAGAAGACAACCCGAGCAATTACGTAAAGCGTCTTTACAAAGAATTTACGCCTGAAGAAATTTCAGCAAAAATTGCAGACATCGTTCGGCCAGAAGGCATGAAAGCAGAATTGGAAGTGGTCTATCAGACAATCGAAAATCTACACAAGGCAATTCCTCATCACTCAGGCGATTGGTACTTTACAGGAAACTTCCCCACGCCAGGCGGCATGAAGGTGGCCAACAAATCGTATCTCAACTATATGGATGGGAAGTTGGTGAGGGCTTACTAATCTCTCCATAGATTTCTGTTCATTTTTGAACATCTTTGTACGATCAAGGACGAAACCAAATGCTAAACCTGCATTTTCGGACGGTTCTTGCGTTGGCACAATTTTTTCCTAGTCCATACCCTTAACCCAAACCTATTGTGAACGAAGGCGGCAAAATATTAATGATTGATGATGACGAGGACGTGCTCTTGGCAGCCAAAATGCTTCTCAAAAAGAACAGCCATCAGGTAATCATCGAAAAAAATCCTAACAAGATTCCGTTTTTACTTAATAACGATACCTACGATGTCATCTTGCTCGACATGAATTTTAGCAAAGATACCACCAGCGGCAAAGAAGGTTTTGAGTGGCTGAAAGTAATTAAAGAAAGAGAGCCCGATGCTGTGGTGATTATGATTACTGCCTTTGGCGATGTGGAAATGGCCGTGCGCGCACTTAAAGAAGGCGCTACCGATTTTGTGCTTAAACCATGGCAAAATGAAAAATTGATAGCAACTATTTCTACGGCAATCAAACTAAAGAAATCGTACAACGAAGTAGATAAATTGCGCAAGGCCAAAGAAATGTTGGAAGAGCAAATCAGCCAACCCTTCCGCGATATCATTGGCAACAGCGGCCCTATTAACGAAGTATTTTCGCTGATAGACAAAGTAGCAAAGACCGATGCCAATATTTTGATTCTTGGAGAAAACGGAACGGGAAAAGAATTAGTAGCCAGAGCGATTCATCAAAAATCATTGCGAAAAGACAACTCCTTTGTAGCAGTAGATATGGGTGCGGTTACAGAAACGCTTTTTGAAAGCGAACTTTTTGGCCATAAGAAGGGAGCGTTTACCGATGCCCGAGAAGATCGGCCTGGAAGGTTTGAACTCGCCAATGGCGGAACGTTGTTTCTGGACGAGATTGGAAACCTGAGCATGAGTTTGCAAAGCAAATTGCTAAGTGCCTTACAATCGCGGCAGGTAACACGTGTGGGTGCCAACCAACCCATCGAAGTAGACATTCGCTTGGTATGCGCCACCAATATGCCGCTGCACCAAATGGTGCAAGAAGGAAAGTTCCGTCAAGATTTGTTGTACCGAATCAATACGGTCGAAATCAATATTCCTCCGCTTTGCGAACGCATTGATGACATACCGATGTTGGCCAATCATTTTTTAAACTATTACTCAAAAAAGTATAGAAAAGATGTGCTTACCATATCACCAGAAGCCATGAATAAATTAAAAAAATATCCGTGGCCAGGAAACGTGCGTGAGTTGCAACATTCTATTGAGCGCGCATTGATTATGGCCGATTCACAAACACTTCAAGAAAGTGATTTCTTGTTTAGCCGAAAAGGTGGCGAAAGTATTGCCAACGATACTCTAAACTTAGATGAAGTTGAAAAATCGGCTGTAGCCAAAGCTATTCAACTTCACAATGGAAACATTTCTAAAGCTGCTGAAGAACTAGGCCTTACACGCGCTTCGCTCTACCGAAGAATGGAGAAATATGGAATTTAATTGGCGTTCGCCACTCGTTACACGAATAGCGATTTTGGTTTTTACCAGCATCGCTCTTGCCTTTGTACTTGACGGGAAAGACACCAGCATTCTATTAGCCATTGGTTTACTCGTAGCCATTGGCTTTCAAGTGTTACAGCTAATCAAAATTGCTGAGCACCCTACTACCCCTACAGAGTCGCCCATTCACTCCATCCGATTTGACGACCTGTCATCGTCTTTTAAAACAGATCGTACAGACCCTGCTTCGCTGCAGCTTCAACGCGAAATGAACGAAGCGCTGAATAAACAACGCCAAACGAAAAAAGAAAAAGATTCAGAATATCAGTTCTTCAAAAACATCGTGCAGCACGTAGGAATCGGAATCTTAACTTTTAAAAAAGACGAGAACATTCAAATCATAAACAACGCTGCCAAAAAACTACTTCGTGTAGAAAGAGCCGAAAGGCTAGGTGATTTGCGCGAAGTAAGCGAAGCATTGGTAGAAGCCTTTATTAAACTAAAAACGGGTGGACGCGAATTGATTCGTGTTAAAAATGGAGACGAAACTGTTCAACTTTCCATCTATGCTATAGAGCTAACGCTACGAGGCGAAGAAGTAAAACTCATTTCGATGAGCAACATCCAAAGCGAATTGGAAGAAAAAGAAATGGAAGCATGGCAAAATTTGGTGCGTGTGCTAACGCACGAAATCATGAACTCAGTTACGCCCATTTCGTCTCTGGCAGGTGTTGTTGAAGAAGAGCTAAACCGAAAACTGGTAGCAGGTGAATTGGCCATGAAAAAAGATGAGGCCGAAGACATGCACTTATCTGTGCAAACCATTAGCAGAAGAAGCGAGGGGCTCATCAAATTTGTGAAAGAGTTCAGAAACCTAACACATATCCCCAAACCAAAGCTCACGAATTTTGCAGTAAAGCCTTTGCTCGAAGAATTGGCGATGCTTCACAAAAAAGAATTAGCCGACAAAAATATTAGTATTTCCATTGTAGTAACCCCTACAGACATTGAGGTAAAAGCAGACAAGACCTTGATCGAACAGGTGCTTATCAATCTCATCAAAAATGCGATACAAGCATTTGAAGATAAGCCCGAGCAACTTATTTCTTTAACGAGTTATGTCAACGAAAAGGGCAGCGTTATCATTTCTGTAAAAGATAATGGCACCGGCATTGAGCCCGAGGCGTTAGAAAAAATATTTATTCCCTTCTTCTCTACCAAAAAAACAGGCTCGGGCATTGGCCTTAGTTTGTCGAAGCAGATTATGCGACAGCACGAGGGTAATATCACAGTTAAGTCTATACTGGGCGAGGGCACCGAGTTTTTACTTCGCTTTTAGGTTCATTTAGGCTAACTTTGACTGAGACAAGGCTCGCAATCAAAAAGATTTTTTAGCTTTGAACATTCTAATATCGCTCTATGCAAGACGTTGAAAAGAAAGTAAACTCGATCCTTACCGAAAAACTGGGTGTGCCCGATTCACAAATCACTGCAGACGCCAGTTTTGTAAAAGACTTAGGGATCGACTCGCTCGATTATGCCGAGCTAGTGATGGAGTTTGAGCAAACCTTCGATATAAAAATACCCGATGACGATGCCGAGAAAATGCAAACCATTGGGCAGGCTGTTAGTTATATTGAAGGAAAGCTTAAGAAGTAGGAAGTTGACAATAGGCGAGTTTAAGCCAATTCTATATTCTAAATTCCGACTTCTCTATTCTTCTAAGTCTGGGTTAACTCAAAATAATTACTAAACCGTTTCATGGTTGCTGCCTCTTTGGCAAGAAAGGGGGCTAGTGTATTTCTATCTTTTAATGGAGAGTAGCACCAACTGTTTCGACTCTCGCTCCAAAAAACAATGTATTTTTCGAGCGAGATCATCAACACATCTTGATCATAAATTTCTTCTCCTTCTTTATCGAGCAAGCCGGTAAACTGAAGTAGTATGTGATTCTTTTTAACGAGTTCTCCTTTATTGCAATCAATACTATTCAAACGCATTAATAACCGATGCTCGGTGTCCCAAGCTTTGAACTTAATCTTCCTTGATTTGAATTCGGTCATAACTATTTGATAACAATTAGCTAGCAATAGCATCTTATCTCAATGCTTATTTTGGCTATTGCATGAGCGAAAATAAGAAGGTATTATTCATAATCAATAAGTTTTCCGGTTCTGGTTTTCAACCTTCGCTCGAAGGCCGCATTATAGATGCCTGCGCAAAAGCTCAACTAGAGTGCGATATAAAATACACGCAAGCACCTGGCCATGCAACTGAATTGGCTAAACAAGCTGTTCACGATCATTATCAAGCCGTATTCGCTGTGGGTGGCGATGGCACCGTAAATGAAGTTGCAAAAGGCCTGGTAAGCACATCAACGGCAATGGGCATATTGCCCAACGGATCAGGCAACGGACTGGCAAGGCACTTAGGCATCCCAATGGATCTAAAAAAGTCAATTAGCCTAATCAATTCTAACAACAGCATTTTGATGGATACCCTTTTGGTAAATGGAAAATTATCTGTGAATATGTCAGGTGTTGGTTTTGATGGCCATATAGCAGGAATGTTTGGCAAAGACGGAAAACGTGGATTGCTGGGCTATTCTAAAATCGCATTGAATGAGTTTGCACACTTTAAAGAATTTGATGCTGAAATTGATATCGAGGGGAAAAAAGTTGAAAGTAAATACTTTATGATCGCTCTGGCCAATTCATCTCAACCTGGCAACAACGCTAGAATAGCGCCTAGCGCATCGGTATGCGATCAACTCATTGATGTTTGTTTCATTCGCAAAATGTCGCTACACCAAATTCTTCCATTTAGCTACAACATGTTTTCAGGTAATCTCAATAATTCAAAACTTATAAGCACGGT
>JAAFHY010000149.1 GCA_013298505.1 Cytophagales bacterium | reverse complement strand
AAGTGATTGATGGTTTGTGTTTTGCCAGGTGTGCCCGAAACTTTAGCCAAGTCTTTTCGCTGCACCAGCATATTGATGAGCGATGATTTACCAACATTCGATCGGCCAATAAACGCAAACTCGGGCTTGAGCGATGGAGGACATCTAAGGTAGTCGGTATTGCTTATTACAAACTCTGCCGACTTAATAATCATAACTTAAAGTATTAATTGAAGCGCAAATTACTAATAATGTAAGAAACGTGTTAGTTATGTTTCAATTAAGACTCTTTGCTTTTTGGAAGATTTTACTAAATTGCCCTCCTCGAATTGATTTTTTAACCGTTTGAAACATTTTTTTAACATGTACAGCCTCTCAAGGGTACTACTTTTTTTGTGTGTTTTTACTCTATTGGGTTCTCAAACACTTGTTGCTCAAGAGCAAGATAAAGAACAAGCAAAATTGTATTTGGAGCAAGCAGAATTGATTTTGGCCGATACGAAGGCCGAAGATTTGGCGCGCGACATCATGGTTACAGCAGCCAACTATGATACCACTTTTATAAAAGCAAATTTTGAAGCAGGCCGCCTTTATATGGTTACGGTTGGTAAAGAACTTGCAGTAAAATATTTTCTGCGTGTGTATCGCCAAGATGCCGATTACCGGTTTGACCTTGAATATTGGATTGGATCCAGCTATCAATTGGGGCTTCAATTCGATAGGGCAACAGATTTTTATACACGCTATAAAAATAAATTAACAAAGAAAGCTTCGTATCAAGGTAAAGACAAGATTGAAATGAAAGAAGTAGATCGCAGAATCCTTGAGTGTAAAAATGGAAAAGAGTTTGTAGCCGACCCCAAACCATTTTCGATTCTGAACATGGGCCGCGAGGTGAATTCTGAGTTTGAAGATTATGCGCCCGTTTTAAATGCCAATGAAGATGAAATAATCTTCACCACGAGAAGAAGAGACGGAAACACCTACGAGAACGTGGCAGAAGATAACAAACCCTACGAGGATATTTTCACTGCTTCAAAGAGCGGCTCATCATGGCAGCGTGCAAAAAACATTGGCACCACCATCAACACTAAATTTTTCGACTCTAACCTCGCCTTCTCGCCTGATGGAAACACCCTTTTCATTTATAAAGATGAGGGCAATGGCGATATTTTTTATTCAGAACGAAAAAAAGACGGTACATGGAGTGCGGTAGAGGCATTACCCGGATTGATTAATTCTTCATACAGAGAGTCATCTGTTTCAATTACAAAAGACGGAGAGCATTTATTTTTTGCCAGCGAGCGTCCAGGTGGCTTTGGGGGTTCGGATATTTATGTCTGCACAAAAGATAGTCGTGGCGAGTGGAGCAAAGTGAAAAACTTGGGTTCATCCATTAATACAGAATACGATGAGGATGGCCCTTATATTGACTACCAAGGTAAGACTCTTTACTTCAGTTCGAAGGGGAGAAAAGGAATGGGCGGTTTCGATATTTTCAAAACCAATCTACTCAACATCGACAAAAATGAATGGAGCGAACCTGAGAACATGGGTTATCCCATCAACACACCTGATAGCGATGTATTTATTTCAGGAACAAAAGGGGGCGACAAGTGGTACTACTCATCTGTGCGCGAGGATGGATTAGGCTATTCAGACATTTACATCATCACTCCTTCAAAAGACGAAAAGAAAGCACCACCAGTTGCCACAAAAGAACCAGAGCCTGTTATCGAAAAACCAAAAGAAACGCCTAAGGAAATTCCGGTTATAGTTCCTCCAGCTGAAGAGAAACCAAAGCCTGTTGTTGAAACAAAGCCAGCAACTGTGCCTGTTAAGTACGTGGTAAAAGTGGTCGATTCAGATTCTAAAAACCCGATTGATGCCAAGGTTCGCATGCAAACATTGAAAGATAAGGTAATAGTTGGCTCGGTAGATCAAGGCGGAGGGGTTTTCGAGTTTACAATTAATTCGACTACCGCCAAAGAATATAGACTTTCAGTCGAGCGCGAAGGATATGTTTTCCAAAACGTAACAGTGAAAGTAGAGGGTGCAACGGCTAAAGAAAACACCATCACCAAAATAATTGAAATGAGGAAGTTGGTAGTGGGGGTAGTTTCGATCTTGCGCAATATTTATTTTGATATTGATAAGGCTAGTTTTAAAACTGAATCGTATAGCGAGTTGAACAAGCTAGAAACGATGATGAAACAAAATACAGGGTTGCAGGTAGAGATTGGTGGGCACACCGATAGCAGTGGCGATAGAGTACTTAATCAAGCATTATCGTTACGAAGAGCAAACGCTGTAAAGAATTTCTTAACCTCAAAGGGCATCGATACCAGAAGAGTAAAAACAGTAGGCTATGGCGAAACGAAGCCACTCGCCAGCAACGATGACGAGGCCGAGGGTAGACAGTTCAACAGAAGAGTTGAGTTTAAGGTGCTCGGAAACTAATCCTTATCTGCAGATAATTTTTCTCTTCGTTCTGAGTTAGTTACTCTATACGAACTCTATTATCTTTGTCAACTAATTCAACCTAAAAAACCCTATTTTGGCAGTAGTTCCTTATAAAGATGATGCCGCTGGCAAGAAAATGCAGGTCGCACGCATGTTCGATACCATCAGTGGAAATTACGATTTCTTAAATCATTTTTTGAGTTTTGGTATTGACATCCACTGGCGTAAGAAAGCAATTAAACAACTGCAAGAATCGAAACCTCAGTTAATCTTGGATGTAGCAACGGGAACAGGCGACTTCGCTTTGCAAGCTCTTTCGTTAAAACCAACTAAAATCATTGGGGTCGATATTTCGGAAGGCATGTTGGAGATCGGCAGAAAAAAAATGATAGAGAAGGGGGTAAGCGATATCATTGAAATGCGAACAGCTGACTCAGAGAGCCTGCCATTTGAAGAAGGTAAATTTGATGCGATTATTGTTGCTTTTGGAGTACGCAATTTTGAAAATTTAAATAGAGGACTCGCAGAAATGTTGCGTGTGCTAAAACCAGGTGGCAAAGTAGTAATCGTAGAATTTTCAAAGCCCACATCAGCAATCATTAAACCACTTTATCAATTTTATTTTAGGTTTATAACACCCGCAATTGGTAAACTATTTTCAAAAGACGCTAGGGCATACGAATACCTTCCTGAATCAGTAAATGCGTTTCCGGATGGTATTGCTTTTACCGCGATTTTAGATCAACTCGGTTATAAAAATACTTCATGCAAACCATTGACATTTGGCATAAGTTCTTTGTACACAGGCACAAAATAATCGCCCTTGCGATTGTACTGCTTGCTTGCGAGGAGTCACACGCTCAGTTGTTCAGATGGGCGCGGCAACATAATCCTAATTATGACGAGCGGAAAATAAGTTATGGATTTTCGATCGGGTTGCACTCCACGGCATATGAAGTAAGCTATTCTGATTTATACGTGGCAAATACCACGCTTCATTCTGTTGTTCCAGAATATATACCTGGTTTTTCGCTTGGCTTTTTGGTCAACTATCGGCTCAACGAATTTTTTGATTTGCGGTTGATGCCCAAAGCTGGATTTTACTCGCATCGGCTTACCTATAATTTTGTAAATCGAACCACCCAATCTCAACAAGTAGAAACTACGATGGTCGAATTTCCATTGTTACTAAAGTTCAAGTCGATGAGGCGCGGAAATGTAAGGATGTATATGGTAGGAGGATTTACACCAGCCATTGAAGCATCTGGAAAAAATGATGTGGGCACCGCTACAGATGCTATCCCCATACTAAAGAGAAACATCAGTTTAGATGCGGGCATCGGATTTGATTTTTATTTCCCTCTTTTTAAATTTTCTCCTGAGATTCGTTTTTCGAGAGGTATTGCAGACATGCTAGGCGATACGCCAAGTGTTTACAAAGACCCGCTCTCTCGACTCAATACCAATACGTTTGGTATCTATCTTATCTTTCAATAATCAATTCTATTTTCTTTATGCAGAAAAACAGCCGAATTGCATTGGTAACGGGTGCTACCTCAGGGATAGGCGAGGCCACCGCAAAGCTACTTGCAGCCAAAGGTTATCAGTTAATAATTTGTGGTAGAAGGGCGAAGCGATTAGCTTCCTTAGAGAAAGAATTAACCCAGTACACAAAGGTACATACACTCTCGTTTGATGTTAGAAGTAGTAGCGAAGTACGTGCTGCGATCGAATCTCTGCCTAGCGAGTGGCGCAACGTAGATATTCTCGTAAATAATGCAGGCAATGCACATGGATTAGACCCGATTCAAACCGGAAGCGAGGCTGATTGGGATGCGATGATTGATAGCAATGTGAAAGGACTACTCTATGTATCGAAAGCAATTATTACTGGAATGATAGCCAGAAAATCGGGACATATCATTAATTTAGGTTCGGTGGCAGGTAAAGAAGTATACACCAATGGAAACGTGTATTGCGCCAGCAAATTTGCCGTAGATGCTCTAACCAAAGGCATGCGCATGGATTTAAACCCGTATGGAATCAAGGTAACAGCCATTCATCCTGGCATGGTCGATACGGAGTTTTCGCTGGTACGATTTAAGGGAGATGAAGAGCGAGCTAATAAAGTATATCAAGGGCTAACTCCTTTATTCGCTACCGATATAGCCGATACCATTCTATATGTATTGAGCCGCCCAGCTCATGTAGTTATTGCAGATTTGGTGGTGCTGCCCACCGCTCAGGCTAGTGCAACCGTTGTGACTAGGACTAGTTGAGAGCGGCTAGAAGTAAAGAACTTTATAGTTGTGAAAAGCATAAAGAAAAAACCAATTATTTGTACGGATACAATTTTTAACGATTCTAAATGATATAGCAATCTAGCACTTGTCTAAGGTTTAGAATCAATTGCCATAAACTTATCCACAATTTTTCACTTCATTGGTCAGAGACCGTAACAGCCATCGTTTATTATCAAATAAATATTACCTCTATTACAAAATTAATTTGAAAAAATGGGTTTGCGGTGTAGATTTGTGCCATTCCGTAAAAAAGCGGTTACCTAAACGCGTCATGATGAAGGATAGATTATCTGATCTCGTTAAGCTCCTCACAATTGTACTGTTTGTTACTACCAGCATTACTTCTTTCTCGCAAGAAATACCAACAGACGCTGCTTCGATCAGCGCTGGTGAGGCCTTATTTAATGGCAATTGTAAATCGTGCCATCGTGTAAAACAAAAATTAGTAGGTCCTGCGTTGGCAGGAGTTGAGAACCGCGCCCCTTCCATTTCTTGGATTCTCGCTTGGGTGAAAAATCCCGCTAAAGTTATAGCAGGCGGAGACGAGTACGCCAACAAAATATATAACGAGTACAACAAAAGCCAGATGACGGCTTTTACCAGTTATACCGATGTTCAGATTTTATCAATACTCGCTTATGTAAAAACTGAAGCAGCTAAACCAGATGTTGTACCACCAACTTCAGGAACTGATGTTGCTGGTGGAGGTGGTGCTGGTGTTCCAAGTTCTTACCTCAATGCCATCCTTGGCGGGATGATTTTGATCTTATTATTAATGCTGGTTATTCTTGGGTTGATCGTAACGGCTCTTAAAAAATTCTTAAGCCAAAAAGATCTTAGTGCCGAAGATGAAGAAATTGTTAACTCTCCGTACACCTTATCTACTGTTACGCGCAGCACAGGGTTTATTTTCTTAGTCGTATTTTTAGTTTCGTCCATCGGTTTTAAAACT
>JAAFHY010000148.1 GCA_013298505.1 Cytophagales bacterium | reverse complement strand
AACCTGCCGTGTAGTATACCGAAAGTAGGTTTTCTTTTTTTGAATTAAATAGTTTTTTGATTCGATTCTCCATAGATCAATATTTTCCCCACCTAATGTATGTTTCTAAATCCTTATCACCCCTGCCGCTTAAATTAATCACTACCACATCATCTGGCGCGAAATCAATTTTACTCAATACCGCAATAGCATGGGCGGTCTCTATGGCTGGAATTATTCCTTCGGTGCGGCTTAATTCAATACCCGCATTCATTGCTTCATCGTCTGTCGCATTCAAAAATTGAACACGCCCTGTCTCAAACAAATGTGCGTGCATCGGACCAATGCCTGGGTAGTCTAACCCGGCAGAGATAGAATAGGGTTCAACCACTTGCCCATCTACTGTCTGCATCAGCAATGACTTACTTCCGTGCAGTATGCCAACTTTTCCTAGCATGGTGGTAGCGGCAGACTCACCTGTGTCCACTCCTTTTCCACCTGCTTCCACACCAATTAATTGGACATGCTCATCATTCAAAAAGTGATAGAAAGCACCCGCTGCATTGCTGCCACCACCAACACAAGCAATTACATAATCAGGAAACGGATTGCCAACTTCTACATTCAATTGATGTCTGATCTCTTCGCTGATGACAGACTGAAATCGTGCAACCATATCCGGATAAGGATGTGGGCCCACTACAGATCCGATAATATAGTGCGTGTCAGTGGGATGATTGATCCAGTGACGCATGGCTTCATTAGTAGCATCTTTCAATGTCATCGAACCACTTAAAGCGGGTACAACCTTTGTTCCTAAAATTCGCATCCGCTCTACGTTGGGCTTTTGCCGCTCCATGTCGTGCTTACCCATGTAGACAATGCACTCCATACCCATTAGTGCACAAACAGTAGCGGTGGCCACACCGTGTTGTCCTGCCCCTGTCTCGGCAATTATCTTTTGTTTACCCAACCTCTGTGCTAATAATATTTGCCCAATGGTGTTATTGATTTTATGCGCTCCCGTATGGCATAGATCCTCGCGTTTCAAATAGATTTTTGCATTGTATCGTTCAGATAAACGCTTGGCAAAATAAAGCGGGGTTGGTCGCCCTACGAAGTCTTTTAGTAGTTTATCAAATTCAATTTTAAAACCAGCCTCTTGAATTATTTCTAAGTAATTCAAACGGAGTTCTTCAATATTGGGAAATAGCATTTCAGGAATGTAGGCACCTCCAAATTGGCCGTAGTAGCCTTTTTCGTTGACGGTATATGACATGGCTAGAAGTTAGAAGTTAGAAGTTAGAAGTTAGAAGTTAGAAGTTAGAAGTTAGAAGTTAGAAGTCAGAATTTAGAATATTGAATTTTTTGTACCGCTTGAATTCTTGAAATACTTTTATTTCCAGGTGAATCCTCGACTCCGCTGTTAACGTCAATTCCATATAGATTCATCCTAGAAAGGCTTTTTACTTCGGCAATATTTTGAATCGTCAAACCACCACCCAGAAAAAACGGTATTTTTTGGTTGTAGCCTTCCAGCAAATTCCAATCGAACGGAACAGCATTGCCTCCGTGAAATTTGCCTTTCGTATCAAATAAAAAAAAGTCAACTATGGTTTCGTAAGGGATTGTACTATCGAAATCAAAAGTTGAATCAATAGAGAAAACTTTTATCACACCAATGCCAAGCTGCTTTAATGATCTGCAATCCTCCACCGATTCGCGTCCATGCAATTGTACATAATCCAATTTATGGTCGTAGACGAGTTTACTGATCACTGCAATTTCTTCGTTGACGAACACGCCCACTTTTTTTATTTCTTTTGGCAATTCAGGCATTACAAAATTATGACCGACATAGCGCGGTGACGGTTTATAAAAAATAAAGCCCATATAATCCGGCTTCAACAAAGCCACGTCAAGGACATTATCCCGATTACCACAAACCTTAAGCGCTAGCAACCGCGTATTTATCATCGATTGGCTTGTTGATTCAATTCATTAATAAAATCTTTGGCCGCTTGTTCCGGGCGACTGTGCTGCATAAAACTCTGCCCCATTAGAAATCCTTCAAAGCCGTACTTTCTGAGTTCTACAATATCTGCTGGCGATTCAATTCCACTTTCCGAAACCAATACCTTGCCCTTCGGCATCAATGGAGCTAATATTTTTGAAACATCTAATGACAAAGAGAACGTCTTTAAATCGCGATTGTTTACACCTATCAAATCTACTTCCGCATCTTTATTAAACGATAGTTCCTCGGCCGTATGTACTTCCATCAATATCTCTAGCCCAAAGGACTTGGCGAAAGCAGCTAACTCGTTGAGTCTTTTTGCGGGCAGCGCGGCCGCAATCAAAAGTATCGCATCTGCACCGATTGATTTGGCTTCTATTATCTGATACTCGTCAATGACAAAATCTTTTCGAAGTATCGGACAAAAATTAAATTTTCTTGCCAATGTCAAGTCATCACTGCTACCGCCAAAAAATTCCTTGTCCGTAAGTATCGAAAGGGCGGATGCCCCTGCCTGCATATAGCCAATCGAAGTCCGCTCAATCGAAACCGTTGCATTGATGACTCCCTTAGAAGGCGATTTGCGTTTGATCTCTGCGATAATCCCCGACTTATCTTTACGCTGAACATATTTTTTTAATGAGACAGTAGGTGAAGAAAAATAGATACTCTGCTCCAATAATTTCACCGGGTAGAGGCTTTTTCGTTCCGCTACTTCGCGGTATTTGTGTTCAATAATTTTGTCCAAAATACTCATAGCTCTATTCGGTAAATTTATCTTATGCTTCTATCAATTTTCTAAAACAACCCAACGCGGCTTTTGATTCTAAAGCAAGCTTTGCCTTTTGCAACGCAGGCTCCAATCCTTCTTTTTGATGACCGCAAAAAATGGCCATGCCCGCGTTGGCAATCACGGCTGCATTTTGAGCATCCGTTCCGTTCCCTTCTAGAATTGTCATAAATAATTTAGCCGATTCTTCGACCGTATTGCCACCTTTCAATTCATCCGCATTCAAGCGCAATAAATTCAAATCCATGGGCTCAGCGAGCACCTCACCTCTATTATAATAATATTTGAAGGCACCTGTAAGAGAAATCTCATCGTACCCATCCAACGAGTGAAGAATAACAAAATCTTTGTCTGTTTGCTGATACAAATAGCCATACTGTCTTGCTAACTCGAGATTGAAAACACCAACCAATTGCCGTTTCGGAAAAGCAGGGTTTACCATCGGCCCGAGCATGTTGAAAAATGTTTTTACTCCCAATTCTTTACGAATGGGCGCTACATTTTTCATTGCTGGATGAAACAAGGGCGCGTGCATAAAACAAATGTTGGCTCGGTCTAGACTTCTCTTAAGTGAGTCAATATCATTAGTGAATTTGTAGCCAAAATACTCTAACACATTCGAAGAGCCCGATACAGAACTAACGCCATAGTTTCCATGCTTTGCCACCGGCTGACCCGCTGCCGCTACTACAAAGGAGCTAAGTGTAGAAATGTTAAACGTATTTTTACTATCACCACCTGTTCCGCAAACATCCATAACAGGCAAGTCGAGTTTGACTGGAATACAAAGCTCTAGCATCGCATCGCGAAACCCTTGTAGTTCATCGATGGTGATACTCCGCATCATGTAAACAGTCATGAACGCAGACGTTTGGCTCGGATTAAATTTACCCGAAGCCAGATCGACCAAAACCTGCTTTGCGGTCTCTTTGCTTAACGACCGATGTTCGATCAATTCTGTGAGAATGTGTTTCATCATTTTCAGTTTATGATTTGTCGAACAGCCAATTCTTCATCATCGCCATTCCATGTTCAGTCATTATTGATTCTGGATGAAACTGGACACCCTTTACATCAAAAGCAATATGTGCCATCGCCATAATTAACCCTTCTTGATTTCGAGCTGTTACCCTCAGTCGATCTGGAAAACCAACATCGCTCACCGCCCAAGAATGATAATGACAAACTTTTAAATTAGTTGGAATAGTTTTAAACAATTTTTCATTCGTATCGCTAATGTTTATGGTTGACGTAACTCCATGAAGCACATTGGGCAAATTGTATAGCGAAGCACCAAATACTTCGCCTATTGCTTGGTGACCAAGGCACACACCTAAAATACTTTTCGTAGAAGCGTATTCTTTGATAAGCGGCTTTAGTATGCCCGCCTCATCGGGAATACCAGGGCCGGGTGAAAGCAAAATTTTATCGTACTGGTTTACTTCTTCAAGCGCAATTTTATCGTTGCGATAAATCGTTGGAGAAAACCCTAGCTCGCGAATCATGTGAACGAGGTTGTATGTAAACGAATCGTAATTGTCTAAAACGAGTATCTTCATAACTAAATTTGTTCGGCCATTTTTATGGCTCTTCTCAACGCGGCTACTTTATTGTTTACTTCTTGCAATTCATTTTGAGGAACCGACTTTGCGACTATACCCGCACCTGCTTGGAAAATCAACTCATTGCCTTTGCTCAAAAAGGTACGTATCATTATCGCCTGATTAATATTTCCATTAAAATCAATCAACCCGATGGCACCTCCATAAAAACCTCTGTTTGTGTTTTCGTACTTATTGATCAGCTCCATTGCCATCGGTTTGGGTGCCCCCGATAATGTGCCTGCCGGAAAGGTATCTGCTGCCAATTGTAATGTTGACGCAGTAGCCTGCAACTGACCTGATACTTTTGATACTAAATGAATAACGTGCGAGTAGTATTGAATCTCTTTGAATACTTCAACCTTTACGTTTTCCGCACTTCTGCTTAAGTCATTTCTTGCTAAGTCAACCAACATCACGTGCTCTGCGTTCTCTTTCTCGTCTTGCGATAATCTTTCTGCTTGGGCAGCATCTTCCAAATCATTGCCGGTGCGCTTAAATGTTCCCGCTATTGGGTAGATGTATGCTTTATTTGCTGTTACCTGAATTTGTGCTTCGGGCGATGAACCAAACAGTTTAAAGCTACCGTAATCGAAATAAAATAAATAAGGCGAGGGATTGATGGATCGAAGTGCACGGTACACATTAAACTCATCTCCGCGAAAGCGATTCGTAAATCTCCTCGAAAGCACGATCTGAAATACATCGCCACGGAGGCAATGCTTTATGCCATTACTTACCATCGCCATATACTCCTCATCGGTAAGGTTTGACTGCTCCTGCTCAACAGTTTCAAACGAAAAAGTAGAAAACCGATTGCTAAATAATAATTTCTCTAGCTTATCGATACCCGAAACAAAATCATTCTCGCCCTCCCAGCTGCTCTCAAATAAATTTAATTCGTTGCTAAAATGATCAATCACAATTACATACCGATATAGCTGGTAAATCATTTCGGGTATGCTTTCATCGGTCGCTGCAATACCAATCTTCTCAAAATACTTTACCGTATCGTAGGTCATGTAGCCAAATAATCCCGTAAACGGATACTTAGTTTCTAACTTGTGTGCCGAAAATGAATCTCTAAATTTCTCTAAGCTTTGAATTACCTGATTGTGACTTGAAATTTTTGCGATCAACTCTGCCTTATCGGGATAGCGCATTTTAATTTGCTCGTCTGAAACAACGAAAGAAGCAATTGGATCGCAGCAGATAAATGAAAGGCTATTTTCATTTCCATGATAATCTGAGCTTTCAAGAAGGATGCTATTTGCATATACATCGCGCAACTTTAAGTAGATATTCACCGGGGTAAGTGTATCT
>JAAFHY010000147.1 GCA_013298505.1 Cytophagales bacterium | reverse complement strand
AGATTTCCAAGGCGTGTCACTTGGAAGTCCTTCATTTCTTTCGTTGAAAAAACCTGAAATAGCCATGCTTGTCGAAAGTGGAATATCGCCTACCGATGCTGGCGAAATTTGGCATGTGCTAGACACGCGCTACCAAATTCCGGTAACGTTGTTGCCTGTTTCTGTTTTCAATACAACCAACATCATCCGCTACAATACACTGATCATTCCCGAGGGCAACTACAATTCAATCAGCGAAAGCGCCAAAGAAAAACTGAAAGCATGGACTCAAAATGGTGGCTTGATTATTGGCTTTGAAAGCGCCATAAACTGGTTTACTACTGCTGGCTTAGGAAAATTTGAAACAAAGAAAGAAGATGAAGTGAAAAAAGACCAGAAGCCAAAAGCCTATGCCGATATTGACGAAAGTCGTGGTGCACAAGAAACGAGCGGTGCTATTTTCGAGGCTGAGGCCGATCTTACGAACCCACTATTGTACGGATTCACTACAACTAAAATTGCACTCTTCAAACCTAATAACATTTTCTTGCAAAAGGGTGCTGGTGCATTTGCAAACCCATTAACATTCGGAAATAACCCATTGATGAGCGGCTATATCTCAAAGCCTAATTATGCACGGCTCAAAAATTCTTCGTGCCTTGGTGTGGCTGCTGTGGGTCGCGGCCGCGTAGTTGGCTTTACCGAGAATTTATCGTTCAGGGCATTTTGGTATGGAACCAATAAAATAATGATGAACGCAATTTTCTACGGCCCGCTATTGAGTGCAGAAATGGCAAGGTAAATGGAGTAAGCTCAAAAATCTTAAAATGCAGTTACTTATAACGTCCAATATTACGCAATAGAATCACCGACTTTTGCGAGCCGTGTGAATGGATCGTTTTTGCGAGCACCGAGGGTGGATTTTTTGGGAGGGCGGAGCAATCCTGAAGTTAATGAAATTTCGATTGAAGTATTGCTTCACTCCATCGAACAACCTTGAAGGTATTCGAAATGACGGTGCTTTATTTGTTTTATGAAGCATCCGTTAATCGCACATATTGGGTATCGCTTATTAGTTTCCATTTTACTACTTTTGTGAAACCTCCAGCAGTGTTGCACAAATTCTTTCCGCTAGATAAAAATTATCTTCTCGAAGAAGCACAACTATCTCTGCAAGACAAACTACTTTATTTTTTGTTCGACCGGGTAAAAGAAGCCTACGAACTACAACGAAACCCGCTTGGCCTAAAAGATTCTTTCACTCTTAAGATTCAAAACTATAAGCTCCTCAACCTACAGCCACTAGAAGTATTTTATAAAAATCTTGCAGGCGTTTATCGCTACAAATGGGGCGATAGTCAGTTAGAATTTGTCTGGGACGGGCGCGATCATTCTGAAAAATATCAGGAAGAGTGGGATGCTTTCTTTAAAAAGTCAATTGCGCTTTTTTGTAACGAAGAACTGTTTGTACAAGCCGTATTAGATGTTACGGTATTCTTTCCAACCCATCAAGACGAAAAACAATTGGTGCTTGCCGAAAGCAGAATGAACACGTTTATGCTGCAACATTTCGGAGTAAAAATCCACAAAGAAAAAGGACTTGTTAAGTTGAAAGTGGCTTAAAGTAAGTGCGGATTAATCGGATGCTTTTTCAAAATTCCTGATCGGCAAATCCAAATGCGGTTAGAAAAGTTTATATTTGAAATCTAACCTGATTCCGTATGAGAAAACTCTTCGTTCTTTTCAGCATTGCCTCAAGTGTCTTATTGATTGCATGGTCATTTTATTGGCCAGAGGCATTATTTGGCTTTTTGATTCTGGCGCCTATTATTTACATGGGTGTTGCCGATATGATCCAAGTCAGGCAATCGATCAGGCGAAATTTTCCAGTGCTAGGTAGACTGCGTTATGTGTTTGAAGATTTACGTCCTAAAATCCAGCAATATTTTGTTGAATCAGATACCGATGGTGCTCCCATCAATCGCAACGAGCGCTCTGTAATTTATCAACGAGCGAAAAAGCAAACCGATACTGTGCCATTCGGTACACAACTTAATGTTTATGCCGAAGGTTATGAGTGGATTACGCACTCCATCGCCCCTAAAGATTTTCATAAGATGGATCACAGCCCACGCATCCGCTTTGGCGGAAGCGAGTGCAAGCAGCCTTATGATATGAGCGTTTTGAATGTTTCAGCCATGAGCTTTGGCTCACTGAGTAAAAATGCGGTATTGTCATTGAATGCAGGGGCAAAAATTGGTGGCTTCGCGCACAACACAGGCGAAGGAGGTTTGAGCCCCTATCACTTAGAGCCAGGTGGCGATATCATTTGGCAAATTGGCACTGGCTATTTTGGTGCGCGCACGGAAGACGGAAATTTTTCAGGCGATGCGTTCAAAGCAAATGCTACCAAGCCAAACGTAAAAATGGTTGAGATAAAGTTATCGCAAGGTGCCAAGCCTGGTCACGGTGGTATTTTGCCTGCTTCAAAAAATACGCCCGAGATTGCCGCCATACGTTTAGTAAAACCAGGCACTACTGTTTTTTCACCACCGTTTCACAGTGCCTTCTCAACACCAAAAGAATTAGTGTTGTTCATAAAGCAATTGCGAGAATTATCAGGTGGTAAACCAATTGGATTTAAACTTTGCGTGGGCCGCAAAAGTGAGTTTCTTTCCATTTGCAAAGCAATGGTTCAACTAAAAACCTATCCCGATTTTATTACGGTAGATGGTGGCGAAGGTGGCACAGGCGCAGCCCCTCCTGAATTTACCAACTCGGTGGGTATGCCTTTGTTAGATGCGTTAGCTTTTGTTGACAACGCATTGCGCGGCTTCGGCATCCGCAACGAAATGAAACTGATTGCATCCGGAAAAATATTGAGCGGCTTCCATATGGTGCGCGCCATGGCATTGGGTGCTGATACGTGCAACACCGCTCGCGCTATGATGATGGCACTCGGCTGCATTCAAGCATTGGAGTGTAATAAAAACACCTGCCCCACAGGTGTAGCTACCCAAGATCCCTATTTTATGAAGGGTCTAGTAGTAGAAGATAAAAAAGTTCGCGTGGCCAACTATCACAAAAACACGGTCGAGGGCTTTGTCGAACTAATCGGAGCAGCTGGTTTAGACCATCCAGACAAAATCAATAGAAGCCATGTGTATAGGCGAGTGTTTATGAACACGGTAAAGACCTATGAAGAAATTTACCCTACAATCCCCGAAGGTAGCCTTTTAGAAAGCGGAGATGCTCCGTTTGATTATGAAGATTACTTGAAGAAAGCTAGTGTAGAGAGTTTTGAGGTGGGGTAATTAGTCCCATTAAGCCCTCTCTAAAATCCTATTTACTCTCTCTTATTAAGTTAATAGAAGAGAAGGATAAAATAATTTCGGAAATTCGTCCAACAAATATTTTTTTGTTTCTAACGAATTTGGTTAAGATGTTTTATAAATTTGAAATCGATTGAAAATACTTTTACTATCGTTGCTAATCGGCTTAAGCTTTGATTGCTATTGCCAGCAAGTCCTAACAATAAAGATGGATAAATCAAAAAGCGGTGAATCCCTTCAGACCCTTTTGGAAAGGATAGAAGGGGATCATTCTGTTAAGTTTTACTTCTTAGCTGACTGGTTTAGTTCAATTGCTATTGAAAAAGACTACCAAAATCAGACTCTTCAGTTTGTCCTGGACGATCTTTTTTTAGGCACGGATTTCAGTTACCTCGAATTTAACCCACATAGTATTGTTTTTGTCAAAGACCCTAAGCTAGAAATTCAGCACTCGGTTTTGCTTAATGAAGCCCTGAGAGATAAGAAGCAAATAGAACAAGTCGTTTTTGGAAATCCCATTGATGCCCTAAAAAATAAAAAAATATGGATAACGGGTAGAGTACAAGGTAAAAATGGAGACCCCCTAATTGGAGTAAGTGTCTACATTACAAACTTGTCGCTTGGAGTTGTTACTGATGAGCGAGGAAATTTCCGAGCACAAGTACCCTCTGGGGATTATATTATTAATTTTTCTTACGTAAATTTTGAGGAAAAAGTAATTAATCTCAAAGCCTTTCAAAATGGTGACCTTGCCGTAAACTTAGAGGAAATACCCACTTTGTTAGAAGAAGTAGTGGTTGAAGATCGAGCTAGCAAAGAAGCGATAACTAGTAATATTGGCCAGGTTCAGATCAGCATAAAAGACATTAAAAGAGCTCCAAGTTTTTTAGGTGAAGTAGACTTAATTAAACAAATCCAAATATTGCCGGGTGTAACAACCGCTGGAGAGGCTGCTTCAGGATACAACGTCCGAGGTGGAAGTGCCGACCAAAACCTGATACTTTATGATGGAATGCCTGTTTTCAACAGCTCACATGTATTTGGATTCTTTTCCGCCTTTAATTCAGAAGCTATACGCGATGTGACGTTCTACAGAGGTGGTATTCCTTCAACCTTTGGAAGCAGAATTTCTTCTGTTCTGGACATTCATTCAAAAGAGGGCGATTCTGAAAAATGGAGTGGTGGAGGGGGCATTGGATTGATTACGAGTAATTTCCATATCGGGGGACCACTAGTAAAAAATAAAACCTCAGTAACGGCTTCCATAAGAACCACCTATTCCGATTGGTTAATTAATTCAATAAAAACTAATTTCATTGATTTAAGAAATAGTACGGTTACATTTTATGATGGTTCCTTAAAACTAACACATAGATTCAACAAAAACACCAAGATTGCATTTTCGGGTTATTTAAGTCAAGATAAATTCAAATTACAGGGTGATTCAACTTATAGTTGGAACAATCTTTTGGGGTCGATACAGCTAGATCACATTTTTTCACCAAGGCTAAATGCATCTCTACACATTGGCTTTGGGAGCTACGGATATAAAGTAACAGATAGTGATAAGATAACTGGTTTTGATCTTTCGTATAAAATTACCTACCCATCGGCCAAGGCAGACATTCATTACCAGTTGGGTAGGCACAAGATATATGCAGGAATGCAAGCACAATATTATAGCTTTAATCCAGGAACATTAAGCCCTACCTCTCCCTCTCCTAGTCTTAAGTTCATTCAAATTGAAAATCAGCAATCCATCGAATCAGCCGTTTTCGTTGGCGACAACTTATCAATCAATGAAAATATAAATATTGAAGCGGGTCTCCGGTTTTCACTATTTCACTCTGTAGGACCTGGAACCATCAATAATTATAAAATCGGCTCACCATTAGAATTGACCAACTTATTAGGCACTACCTCCTATAGGTCTGGTGAAATAATTAAATCTTACAATGGCTTAGAGCCACGCGCTTCGTTTAGATATACCTTATCACCAACCGCTTCTGTAAAATTTGGTTATAATCGAATCTACCAGTACCTACATCTAGTGACTAATACTACTGCGATAACACCCATCGATATTTGGCAACCCAGCGGACGCTACTTTAAGCCGCAACTAGCCGATCAAATCTCGGTCGGTTATTTCCGCACATCAAAAAATAAAATGTACGATTCCTTTATTGAGTTTTATTATAAAAAAATCGACAACATCTTGGATTTCAAGGACGGAGCAAGGTTGATCTTAAATCAAGAAATTGAAACTGATCTACTGCAAGGAACTGGCACAGCCTACGGAGTCGAAAGTCAGATTACTAAATCACTAGGACGTTTAACTGGATCTCTTAGCTACACCTATTCACGGTCGCTCCGCACGATACAAGGTTCGACTGTCTCAGAATCGATCAATAACGGAAAAGAGTACGCT
>JAAFHY010000146.1 GCA_013298505.1 Cytophagales bacterium | reverse complement strand
ATGATAACACAATGATGCTTACCTATCTTCTTAGGGTTTACTTTAAAAATATCGGCTTCTCGAATAATAAAACGGTCATTCTTAGAGACTAAGTTTTGTAAACCTTCAATGATGGGTTTATTTCGTTCAACTAACGTGACCTTGTGCGGCAAATCCTTCAGAAAAGAAGTCGCAAAAAGTGTAGGCATGCCTAAGTATAATATGCTATCATTTATGGAATTAAACTCCTGAACAAGATTGTTAAGATAATTCAGGCTTGCTGTAGAATTGCGCCATTCGAAATCCAGTGGATGGGGAGTTTTGAGGAACTCAAAGTATCCCATGTACTTCTTTAGATAAAGCAACGGATCGTGTAGATCAAAACCAAGTGTAGGATTTTTGGCATGATCACTCTTTACCCACAAGTCATCTTTTACGTGGATTATTCTTAATTTTTCCAAATCTTTAAGTGAAGACCAGATTTTTATTGGATCAAGACCATCCATATTCTTACACAAGAAGTCAAATGTTCTTGGCTGCAAGCAAAGCCGGGCAATTTTCTGGTCGATGAAGGTCTTGTTCATTTAATGAGTAAACTATAGTTGAACTTCGGTTATTGCAGTGTGGCGTTGTTCTTCTGAAAATCTTTTGTTAATTTCTTCCTCCCAAATTTTAATTGCATCATACTGACCTTTCATCATATCCTCTAAGATTGGATTCATTCGAGGCGCAAGCGGGTTATACATCTTGACTTCTAAAGGGACTATTCTTAAAGGAAACATTTCGTTTTCCGCTTGAAGTAAATCCAAGAACCTTGTTATTGCTGTTTTAAAATCAGTATTGGTTTCGGCTGTCAAGGTAATGTATCCATACAGATCAAAGCCTGTATCGATTAGCCTTCGGCATAGCTTGAATTGATTCACAAACAAATCAGGCTCAGCTTTTGTATTTAATGAAAATGACTTTTCGTCTATTCCTTTAAAACATGATACTCTGGAATACAACTTGTAACTAAGCATCATATCAATCTGTTCCTTTGTTAAATACTTCCAGAGATAGTCATTACTTAAATTATCGTCAGACCATAAATAAATTTTTTCGTGAAGACCTTTATTGATCAGACTTTCCATAATCCAGGGTACCCATTCGGGAGTCAAATCAGGTTGTCCTCCGGAAAGATCAATCATTGAAGGAGGATTTTCTTCTTTCAAGTACAAGTCGATCAATTGGTCAGCAGTTAGAAACGATGAGTGTTTTTCATCTCCCTTTAGCAAACTAAAATCAACAAAACAATACCAGCATCTCCAATTACATACTGAGTTTTGAAATACCTGTGCACGAATTTGTGAGTCGGGCGTTAGTCCCAAGGCTTTGGCAGCAGGTAGGATTGGCAGTGGGTTTTGAGGCCAACCCTCACTGGTGCTTAATTTGAAATTTCGCACACGGCCAAATCCTTCGCAATTGGCAGGCTCTAAAAAATCCTTTTCTTGCTTTGAGCCTATGAAATTTGTTATAGATATAGCTTTTCGATTCAAATCAATTCCCTTGATTCGAAGTTTGCTGGAGACTTCCTCTGTATCAATTTTTGCCACAAACTATTTTTTCAATTGGACCATAGCTTCAACACCTTGGTCTTTGAGATTCGGAACTCGTTCGGAGATGTAGAGCATAACTAAATTTGTGCAAAATTCAATTTGCTCATCGCTGAGCACTCTATTTTGCGGAATGTTATGCCATGCCTCCAGGCACTTCCTACAGCAGGTTGCCGTTGCATGCTGCGCATAGCTAATTATTTCTTTTCCTGATAAAGGAGTTTGTCGACCATCAACGAACGCATTGTGTTTCCCAATTCTCGTCTTTAGCAATTTGCCTGCTTTAATTCGCAATTCGAATTTACCCCGACTATGGGCAAATTCGAGGGCACTTTCCTCGATTGGGGTATGCCAAAAGACATGACGTATTAACTCATTCTTCATTGATTTAAAAATAAATTTTGCGTCCTTAATATCATTTTTGTGAATCCTATCCCACTCGATAAGATCAGTGCCACACTGGTAGCAAACTCTTTCGCTATCGTGCTTTCTCAGTGCTGACTTTTTAAGACTAAAACAATGTAGGTCTTCGTTGCATTTTGTAGAACCGCAAGAGATATTAAGTGGAGTTAAATCTTCCACCCTAATGTCGTCTGGGATTACTCTTTTAAATTTTTTTTCCATTTGTTCAATTATTTGAAGTTGCAATTTTAAGTAAGCTGCTTTCTACTTGATTTAAACCTTCTGTGTCCAAATTCTTGTTTAGAATTTCAGTGGCTATAGCGAATGGATCAGGTTCTGTAACTTGAAATGATGATGCTGGCCCCCACCAATTTTGATCGCTAAGAGATAGCCGGAAGGCTACATAATTCGCCAGTATATCCTCTCGAATATTTTCAGATCGAGATATGTTTGATACTGCAGATTTAAGATTCTCCATTCTGCCCTTGGTCAGTTTTACGCAATGATTCAATATATCTTCTGCACGATCACCAAACAATACTTGATGAGAAAACGTGTTTGCCTCTCTTTCTTCCAATGTATCATTATTGATAAATGGATTTAATTCTTGCGTTTCAACTACTGCGCTGTTTGCCTGATCAAGATGAGCAAGTGCGTGATAAAGTTCATGCAATAAATCAAATATCCAACGTGCATGGTATTTGGTGGTTTGCTTTAGGACAATTACCCTCCTTCCTTCTATATTCCAGCAAGCTCCATGAAACACTCCAGGATCGTTCAATGGAAGTACGCAAAACCCAAGTTCCCAGGCATAGTTGAGCAAGGAACGCAAATCAAAACTTCGATACTTGCTTATGTAGTTGGCTTTAAATTCATCAATATCTTCAGGTAATGGCTCTTTCTTTACAGGTTTATAACTCTTTGCTACAAGCTTGGCCAAATAGTAGGCATAATAAGAGTACGCTTTGATTTGACTAATGCTTGCATTAACTGGAGCTTTAAACATGGCAGTTCCTGCCGGTGAGTTAGCAAACGTTAATTTTCGACCTTCCCAAATGTCATTTTCAGTTAGTCCAAATATTGACGAAGCAAATGCAGCTATAAATCCAGACTCAGACTTATAGCTTTCTCTCCGCCAATCTATTGCCAATGCAGATGGGATAATCCTCTTTTCTAGCAGTGTCTTGGGTATACCTGCTGTTATTAGTTTCTTAATTAGATCACTTAGACTTAACTGGCTTTGAGTTTTAGCTTTTACTTGAAGTGCAGTAATAAAAGCCATTCCTTCTTTTTGAAGTTTTTGTGGATCTAATCCTTCCTGCTTAATAATTTCTTTAGCCTTGTTGATGTCTTCATCAATAGATTGGGACGTTG
The DNA here is from genome assembly GCA_013298505.1 of Cytophagales bacterium. Classification (GTDB taxonomy): domain Bacteria; phylum Bacteroidota; class Bacteroidia; order Cytophagales; family Cyclobacteriaceae; genus ELB16-189. The sequence goes on along the minus strand of JAAFHY010000146.1, from coordinate 2,411 downwards.
ATAAAAACACGCTCAACAGACTTTCTTCATTGTCGTTCTTGTCGTGCTTATTCATTCTAAATTTCATTTAAAGGTTTCTGATATTTTTAATATGCCTTCGTAAGCGTTTTTGAATGTTCCTGACTTTTTCAATTTCCATCTTATCATACTTTTCGGAAATGTCTAACGGAGTCATTCCTTTGGCTAAATCTGTAAATACCAGCCACATATCCTCTTCACCAAGTAATGTATCTTCAATCTGATCCATAAGGTCATTGTTGATCAGTTTTTGTTGAAACATATCATCGAAGAGCATCGCGTCATTGATTTCATCGGTCAGATCAGCGTCAGTCAGTCTTTTATTTTCCTTCGATTTCAGCAAATTAGAAATGAGGCTGTTGATTACGGATTTCAAGTACCTAACGAGGTCTGGTTCATCTACCGGATTCCAGACACGTTTGCCCTCATAAAGTAGTGTCACGGCTTCATGAGCAAAATCTTTGTACTGTCTCCCTTGAAGTCTGGTCTCTGCAGTAAGGCCAAACCATTTAAGTCTGAAAAGAGAATGCGCGTATAATTTTAAGATAATCGAAGGCCACTCCTGGGCATCCAGAATTTTAAGTAGTTGTGGATTCATTGGAACATAGGTTCTTTTTTAAGGTTACTACTAGGAGAGCTCATAATCGAGAACTTTTTGCCATCAACTGAAAAAAAATTAAACTAAAAAACGGCCATTTGAGGATTAAAAAGAGTACTGCAATTGCTCAAAAGACGTCTTAATTGATGGAACCCAGGCGGGCTTTCAAGGAATCCGCGGATAATTTACAAAATGTAGCTTTATTAGTGCAAGGATAAATGCCTACATTTTTTGAGTTCAAACTGGAATAAAGAAAAGATCACCCGTTGCTGTACCTAATACAAAGGGACAGAGCTCAACGCACATTTTGTCTTCATAATTGCTGATCATTCCATATACGTACCTGAATCGCTGCACGCCAAAGTCTGCATCTCCGATCTTAGTAAGTAAAGCGATTAGTTGAAAAATCTCCATCGATGCAAGATTTGCACTGAAGGGAAAAATATTCTCGTTACTCTTTAAATGATGATCATTCGGCAACCCCTCCATATAGGTTGGATCGTCCAACTTTCCCGACCTTTCTAAGTCCACCTCAGATGGTTGATATACACCCAAGCATTGTAAACATGCCTTCCCGTTTGTGCAGGTCTGAAGTTGCCATTCTGCCGTCTGGAACACAGCATCTTTAAAAGTCACTTTAATACCACCGTCAATTACCGGGATAAGGTGAGCATATGCAATGTGATTGAGTATGTATCTTGGCAATGGACGATCAACACACGAAAACAACACATCACAATCGAGCGCAGCTTTATAAGCCTTCTTGGATGTAATGGTATCAATAACGCATTTAATTTCAAGATTTTTGCTTGTTGCTGATTTCCGAATTCCCCTTTCTGCGATGGCTACCTTATGCTTTCCTATATCATCTTTGGTGCTGCCAAGCTGTCGATCAAGATTGTGCTCTTTGATAACGTCAAAATCAATAAGTACAAATCGTTGAAACCCCATCCGCGCCAGCATTTCTGCTAGGATACTACCAACGCTGCCAAGTCCAACAATGCCAATTCGCAACCTTGTAACTCTTTTATGGCTAACATCTCCATATACTGTTCTTGTCCGTTTGAACTGCTCCCGATATTCAGAAGGTGGCAGAAGCCGGTCATTGAAACTTGGCATTACTGAACGTCCAACCGATTTGACGAGTGAAGCCCAAGTCATGGTAGGTTCACCTTTATTTGAAAATTCCCAAATTCTTCCGCTCCAAGTTCCATCGCTTCCTACGGTAAGACCTATCAAAGGAAAGTTGGTCAGGCAACTTGCTGTGGGTGCCATTTTTGTTTCAGCGTCAATATCATCTTGACTCATTGATTGCCAGCCAGGATAGGGATGAGAATGAATGAAGCAAACACCCATCCCTTTAGACATAGCATGTAGGCAAACTCTTTTGAAATAGATCTCATTGAAGCTCACGTTACCGTGGATTTGTCGGTCGTGAGCTTCTGGCAAGATAATTTCATTAACTAATGCACTCTGTCTATTAAGTCCATAGGACGGAGCATACAACGCAAAGCATAAATCCTCTTGACCGTCCTTTCGTATCAAATGAGAAAGCAGGGCAGTGTTCAGAGGCTCTAGGATTGAAATAGAAAATTCTTTATACATTTTTCAGAATGGTTACAATTTGGGCGAGCAGATACTGAGTCGGATCGGTAGGCGAGAACTTGAAGGCAAAACTCCAGTATCGCCAATCGGCCCCAAGATTACTGGCAATTACATTCCGAATGTTGGGGACGTTTTGGTAGTCCATCAATATAGGTTCTGAACGGATATGCATCGATGAACCCACCATCCT
>JAAFHY010000145.1 GCA_013298505.1 Cytophagales bacterium | reverse complement strand
TTTAACAAACTCAATGCTCCGGCAGTACCTAAACGCTTTTGCTCAATGGTGTATCGTATTTCAACGTCCCATTCACTTCCATCTTTAAAATAATCTTGTATCATCTCCGCTTTGTGATTGAGACAAAATACGAATTTTCGAAAGCCCGCCTTTTTAAGATTACTGAGGATGTGCTTAAGAATTGGCTGGCCATTAACAAGCAGCATAGGTTTTGGCGTATGTTTGGTAAGTTCGCCAAGGCGACTTCCTAATCCACCGGCCATTATCACTACTGTATTTGGGTGCGAGCGTGTGGTAAAGTCATTTAATATAACCACATCTACAAACCTTCCTTCATCGTCTATAATGGGCATGTGCCCTCGCTTTAGTTCGTGAAGACGCTTTATTATTCCGTTGCGCGACTCGCGCACATTTGCCGTGATGGGCGCACGGTTGATGATTTCGTGTATGGTATTCTTATGCTTGAGCAATCCCTTTCTTAAATCACCATCCGTAAAAATCCCTATTAACTTGCCATCGTTGTTAACAACTGGTAAAAAACCCGTACCCGTTCCATCCAGCAACGATATGGCCTGCTCTAAAGTGGTAGAATCGGTGAGGACTAATTTATGTGGCATTTTTTAAATAGTATGCGGCCAATTCAAAATCTTGTATTGTATCAATATCAACAGATCTGTTTTTAGGCATTAAGTAAGCGAATGAATTCTCAGAATAATAGCGCTTCGACTTCAAAAAATTACTTCTAAAAACATAGATTGCTCCGTTAGGAAAATAAGTTTTTTTATAGTCTTGTCTATTTTTTAATTCGTTTTCGTTCCAAACATCTTTAAATCTCAAATCACTTTCAACATACTTATGCCAAAAAATAGGATGTTCTTCTTCTGTATAGCTTATTACAGAGTCGGCAGATTTACTCTTAAAAAGTAAAACCGCTTCGTCAATATCTTCAGCAGTGCGCAACGGACAAGTAGGAAGCAGCACAATGATTGATTCGTGTTCCTTATAAGTCCTTTTCTCTTCATCCATCACGTATAGATAAGTGTCTATTGCAAGTGCACTATCGGTTGCCAAATGGGACGGCCTTAGATTAACAACAGCTCCATATTGTGTAGCAATTTCGGCCGTTTCTTCATCATCGGTAGACACTATAATTCGTGTTACCATTTTTGATTTTTTTGCTGCTTCAATGGTATACCCAATCAAGGGCTTTCCAGCCAATGGTTTTACGTTTTTCCTTGGTAAACCTTTCGAGCCACCTCGAGCTGGGATGATCGCTAACACTTATACTAAATCTTTTAATTGAAAGGGCTTATCCAGTGCAAGATCGACTTTTGCTTTTCTACCCACTACCATATTTACAAACTCAGGGGCTATGCCTGTGGCAGGCCGTTTAAAATCCAAATCAGAGCTATCGATTACTTCACCTGCTTTGATCAATCTGGTTGTAACAATGCTCCTTCTAAACGATTCGATGCGATCGGGCTTTTCTTGAACTTGTACTCGTGTAGAACCAAGCGCAGCATGTACTCGCTTCGTTTCCGAACAAATCAACTTCATCTCTTCAGGATTGGCCGATACTTTGTGATCCCACCCTTCCATATTTTTATCTAACGTAAAATGTTTTTCTATTAAGCACACTCCTTTGATTACTGATGATATGGTTATTGAAGTTCCTAATGTGTGATCACTAAACCCAATTGGGTAGTTGGGGTATAAAATTCGCAACGTATCAATGTTATTAAGATTTACTTGCTCGTCTTTAGGCGGGTAAATAGAAACACAATGTAAAATTACAATCTGATTGTTGCCCGCATTTTCAATAGTGCGTATGGCCTTATCAATTTCGTATAACTCGCTTAGCCCAGTTGAAATAACCATTGGCTTTCCTTTTCGCGCAACGTAGTCTAAGAACGGATAATTATTCAAATCCATTGATGCTATTTTTATAAACGGAGCTTCAAGAACATCCACCAAGAAATCTACTTCTTTTTTTGAGAACGGAGTAGATGTGCAGTCAATTCCAATTTCGTCAGCCAACTTTTTCATTTGAATCAGCTCGTCTTCCGAAATGGAATACGCATCTACGATCGCTTCTAACGTAAAGTCAGTACGCTGACGGTAATCGTCTGCAATAAAAAAATTGTCGTCATAGGTCTTTCTAGAGAAGATGGTATCTTTCGACCAACTCTGAAATTTTATACAGTCCGCCCCTGCTTCTTTAGCCGAATGGATAAGTTTGCGCGCTAACTCCATATCTCCATTGTGGTTAGAACCCAGCTCGGCTATGATATAGGGCACTGCAAAATCGGCCACTTCTTTATTCTTAGTTAATCTTATTCTACTCATACGTAAATTCTGTTTCTTCCCACCAAAAAAGTGATCTCTGCAAAGGTAATCTATTCAATTTCTTTTTGCTTGCCTTTTGTTCAAATTCAAGCAATTCATTATACTCTGAGGATAGCGAGTAACCTTCCTTAATTAGTGCTTGGTAATGCGCCTTCTTTACTCCAATTACGTACTCTACCCGATTGCTATCAACTTCTCGAATGCCCGCAACATTGTTTTCGTGTTGTCGGTAGATGGTCTGGCAATCAGTAGTAAAAATTGCTTCTAAGTTGCCCTTCGCCATCAATTGGTAAAATACATACCAATCTGAGGCGATCACGTTTTGGTAATTTATTTCAGTCAATAAAATGGTTCGCCTGATGCCTGTATTTCCAAACCCTACAATATTTTTCTTTTTAATATAGTCTGCCCGAAACTTAAATCCGTTGGTTATCCTAGCTGCCCAAGTAGCTGACGTGGTAATAGCGCCTTCGCTGTTAGATAGTGCGAGATCGTTAACTACTAGAGCGTTGCTTTGCAGATAACTAATAACGGAACTTACTCGGTTTGGCGTCATTTGATCATCGGCATCAATAAAAACATAGCTATCAAAAGATAAAGCCTTTAGTACCGACAAAGAATGAATCCGTATTTCTGTTGGCGTGCCCTTCACATCATAAATGATTGGCTTTGCCTTAGACTGAAAAAAGAATTGCTTAGGATCGATTACACCATCGTTAAAAATAATCAACGAAAAAGTAGCATTTTCTTGACTATTGATTGACTGTATAAGTTCGGGCAAGTAGGCAATTGCTTGAGGATATAAGTACGTTACAACTGCTATGCTCATGCTTTGAGATGAATAAGAACAGAATTATAAATTATAAATATCTGACTTATACCGTTTCAGGTTTTCAGGAATACGAAACCATTCTACCGTTTCCTTTAAACCTTGTTGAAGCGAAAACTTTACCTCCCAACTAGTTGCGGCTTTTAGTTTTTGATTCGATCCAAACAGACGGAACACTTCACTCTTCGAGGGTCTTAAGCGGATTTGATCGGTTACGATTTTAGCGTTAGGGTTTATTTGCTTTATTAGTTCTTGCGCCAAATCGCCAACTGAAATTTCTGATTGCGTGGCAATGTTAACTTCATGGCCAATCAATTTTTCTGAACGAGCAATTTCAATAAAGGCATTGCACGTATCTTTTACAAAAAGTAAATCTCGTGTAGGGGTAATATCGCCTAGTTTGATTTGTTCAACACCTGACAAAAGCTGAGTAATAATCGTGGGTATTACCGCTCTTGCCGATTGGCGTGGCCCATAGGTATTGAACGGGCGAACAATGGTAACGGGCAAATCAAAACTTCTATAAAAAGAATCGGCTATGCTATCGGCACCAATCTTTGAAGCCGAGTAGGGTGATTGTGGTTGCTTTGGGTGATCTTCGGTAATAGGAACAAATTTAGCCGTGCCGTATACTTCAGAGGTAGATGTTACTAATACTCGTTTAATCTTTAAATCCTTTGCTGCTTGAATTACATTTAATGTTCCCTTCACATTGGTGTCAATGTAAGTATCGGGCGAATGGTAGCTAAATGGGATTGCGATAAGGGCGGCCAAATGAAATACTAATTCAGTATCTGCAAGCGCAGCTCTCACTCCGTTGGGGTCGCGTATATCTCCGCTAATTACTTCCAATTGTTTTTTCTCCTCTCCCGAAAGGGTATCGAGCCAACCCCAACTGTTGAAAGAATTGTAGTATACAAATGCTTTTACTTTACAACCTTCGGCCATCAATGCTTGCACCAGATGGCTTCCAATAAAACCATCGGCACCCGTCACTAGCACTCTCCTATCTCGTAAACTCGTCTCCACAAAAATGAAATTGAATTTCTATTCAGTATAATATCCTGATGACTTCTTTCCACTCTTAGAACCGTAACTATATCCATAGCCGTAATTATAGCCATAGTTGCCGTAGCCATATCCCAAGCCAGACTTGCGAAGGTCGTTGAAGAGAATACTGATCTTGTTCATTTTACCCCCGGCATAATATTCTTCCAATGCTTGTAGCACTTCGCGCGGGGTATAATCTTGGCGCACTACAAACAAGGTATGATTGACCAAAGGAGCCAATACAAATGCATCGGTAACAAGCCCCAGCGGTGGCGTATCTAAAATAATAAAATCAAACTTGGATTTTAGTGTGGCCAGCATTTCGGCCATAGCGGGCTTTAGCAACAACTCGCTTGGGTTGGGCGGCACAGCTCCACCGCTAATGAAAAACAAATTCTCTACGTGCGAGGTTTGAATTACTTGATCTAACGTGGCGAGGGTCGAAAGATATTGACTTAGACCACGGTCGTTGTTTAAATTTAGTTCGTCATACAACTTTGGCTTGCGCAAATCAGCCCCGATAATTAGGGTCTTCTTTCCGGCAAGCGCAAATGCTGAAGCTAAATTTAGTGTGGTAAATGATTTGCCTTCGTTAGGGATAGAAGACGTTACCATGAAGACCTGGTTATTTCTATTCTCGGTAAAGTAACTGAGATTAGATCGCAACGCACGAAACGCTTCGGCCATTGCCGACTTAGGTTTATCGACCACAACCAATGGGTTGGTTTGAGGATTGTGCCCAATACCAGCTATGACAGGAACGGTAGTGTATTGCTCAATATCTTCTCGCGATTGAATTCGGGTATTCAGCAATTCTGCTAACACAAAAAATGCCAGCGGTAAGAGAAGCCCAATACCAAAAGCAATCATGTAGTTTAGTGATACTTTTGGAGCGATGGAACTGCCCGCCATAGGAGGATTTACCACCACGATATCAGAAGTGGTCGATGCCTCTGATAACCCTGCTTCTGTTCTTTTTTGAAGCAAGAAAACGTACAAGTTCTCTTTTAAAGAATAGTTGCGTTGTATCGAAATCAGCTCCCGCTCGGTTCTTGGCAGTTTGCGTAGTTGATCTTCTACCGTTTTGATCTGATCGTTGATAAACCGAATATTAATGGCTTGAGTAGTGCCCGTATTTTCGATGGTTTTTAAAATGTCTTTCTTTATAATGGCGATCCGCTGCAACTTGGCTTGCAGTGCTGGGTTCTCCTCTGTTCTTTCAACCCCTTTTACAGAATTACTCTTATACAAATTTACTTGCGCTTGCTCTTCAATTAGCTGGTTGATCAATTGGGTAATGATGTTATCTGTAATACCAACACTCGAGGGCGTAAATATTCCGTCATACTGATCGGTTTTAAGTAAATCAGAGACATACTTAAAATAATTCTCCAACAGTTTGTATTCAAATTTCTTATCCTCAAGGCCTATTAATTTTTGATAAAGACGCGTTGTCTCTTCAGTCATGTTGGTGGTAATATTTTTCTTCTTGAAAAGTTCTACCTGATCTTCATACAACTTGAGGGAGTCGCCAATAATCATTAACTGATTATCTAAAAAGCGCATGGCCATCTTCGACACTTTGTTTT
>JAAFHY010000144.1 GCA_013298505.1 Cytophagales bacterium | reverse complement strand
TTAACCAATTTTAGGTACGATTGGCTATTTGGAATTGTTGGCGATGCCACACCTTCCACGTTAACTCAAGCGGCACTAGCTCCTTTACCAGTAGTATATTCTTCGCCCGGCTCTAAAGAAATAATTCTAACGGCTACCAATATTCAAGCTGAGGCTGCTGGTGTTACATGTACGGCTGAGTTTAGAAAGACAATAACAATTGTATTGCCGCCATTGCAAGCAAGCTTTGATGTTACGCCAATTGAATCCTGTTTCCCTTCATCTATTAAGTTAATCAATGTAATTGGTACTGGCTTCGTTCACGATTGGAGAGTTTTAAATAAAAAGACGGGGGCCACTTTTAGCTCAAATGTGGCCAACCCGGGTGAATTTAAAATTACCACACCAGGTGATTACACAATTTCGTATAGAACATCAATACCATCTACTGGGCAGGTTGAAATAGCACCCTTAAAGGATGTTAAGATTTATGACAAACCGCTTGCCTCTTTTGATGTGCGCCCCGACATCGTATTCGTTCCAGATACTGAGTTAATCACCTTCAATTTTAGCGAAGGTGCCAATGAATATGAGTGGGATTTTGGTGATGGTGGCAACTCCATTTTGAAAGAACCGACCTATTTGTATAAAGTAGAAGGTAGGTACGACCTAACGTTGATCGCTAAATTTGATCATGGCAACGGGGTGGTGTGTAAAGATACACTGGTAAGAAAAATCACCGCTAAACTGGGTGGTCAATCTAAAATCCCGAATGCCTTTACGCCAAATCCCAATGGGCCAAGTTCTGGTGGACGAAGTGGCAACGGAACTTTTAATGATGTCTTCTTACCTATTGTTCGCGGTATTGCCAATGAACCCGATGCCTATAACCTTCAGATCTACGATCGCTGGGGTAACCTACTTTTTGAAAGCAATAGTTCTGACACAGGATGGGATGGATATGATAAAACGGGAAAAATTATGCCCGCTGGTGTATATGTGTATAAGTTGACCTTGCGTTTCTCTGATACACAACGAACCACACAGGTAGGCGATGTTACTTTAATTCGTTAAATGATTTATCTTTAAGGCTGAGATGAAACGAGTGTTACTTTTGATGGGAGTTTGGTTAGGTATTGCTACACTCGCAGTGTGTCAAGATCCGCAGTTTTCTCAGTACTATCAATCACCACTTTACTTAAACCCTGGGTTTACAGGCATCACCAATCAACAACGCGCTACCTTTATTCACCGCATTCAATGGCCAGAGTTGCCGCAAGCCTTCTCAACCTTTGCGGCTAGTTATGATATTTGGGTAGATGAGTTACGTAGCGGCTTCGGAATTTTAGCTACTACCGACAAGATGGGATCTGCAGGTTGGAGAACCACTACTGTAAATCTGAATTATAGTTATAAAGTTCGATTGAACGAAAAATTGGTTTTCTCTCCGGGTTTAAGTTTCGGGTACGGCATCAATGGTTTAGATCGATCTAAGTTAAGTTTGGGAGATGGACTCGAGTTTAATGGTGTATCCCTCGATCCGGACTTACAGCGTTTAGGAAATACGCAATACTTTGATTTTAGTTCGGGCTTTGTCTTGTACAGCAAGAGTTTATTTTTTGGAGCAGCTTTTAATCATATGAACACACCTAATCTTTCCATTTTAAATGGAGAGACACGGCTGCCAATGAAACTGGTTTTCCATGGAGGTGGACGAATAACATTGAATGGCGGTATACGCACGGTAGCGAGGCCTTCTTACTTAACACCCTCATTTGTATACCGTATTCAAGGGCCTTCTTCACAACTAGATGTGGGGGTAAACTACCATGTCGACCCAGTTTCGATTGGTGTTTGGTATAGGGGAAAGCCTTTCGAGAATACAGTGGTGGGTACGATTCAACAAGATGCGTTGATTTTTACGATGGGTATTTACTTGAAGAGCGTAACCGTTGGATATAGTTATGATTTTACCACCTCACAGCTTTCTACTGCATCGGGTGGGGCTCATGAAATTTCTCTCGTGTATGAGTTTGAAGCGAAGCCTTTGCGCAGAGGGGTAAAGAAGCGTAACCGCCTTATCCCTTGCCCTTCTTTCAATAGCAAAGCAGGCTTCTGGAATTAATTGTATCAACTCGTGCTTATAAAAGGATGTTTTAAGTTCCACTCATCTTTCTATTTCGTATTTTAATCGGAGCAAAGTAATCGTTGGTCGAGTGATTTAACTTGTACGGCAACCTGCATGGTTTCCTTTTGTTTCTTTGTACCCATATAGAATGTCTCTGTTGGCTTTGGTTGAATTGAATTCACCCAAGCATGTCATACCAATTTATCATCCGCGTTGCTTTATTCTTTTTCTCTTTTGTTGTTCCATTTTTGGCAAACGCACAATGTGGTGGCATATTAGAGCCTGGCTTTAAGTTTCTCACCAGCAGTAGGGGGTGCGCACCGTATACCGTTAATCTCGAAACAATTTATTTAAAGGCTGTTCCTGGCACGGTTTACTATTTTAATTGGGGCGATGGAACACCTGAACAAACCTATACGCAAACCAATGCCACCGGTGTTACCGTTTCGCATCTCTATCCGTTGGCATCTGTCGATTGTGGATACGATTTGACCATTAACGCATCCAATGCATGTAACCCAAAAGGAAGTGTGGTGGAAATTACTACCCAAGTAATCGTATGGACAAACGATGTTGTCTCTATCAACCCACAAGTATTTCGAGTATGCCAAGGCTTTGTAACCAATTTAACATTTACCGATAACAGCACATGGAATTGTTTTCCACGAGCCACACGAGAGAACAGTGAGCCACGGTGGATTCAGTGGTTGTACGGTACGGGTCCGATTGCCAATCAAATTCCGGGCATGCAAGTGAACGGAATTTTACCTGGAGGATTTCCTTATTTGAATCCCGCGCCTACCTCCAACCCATTCTATCCTGTAACGGCTCCTGGTCAACTCAGTTTACCACTGAACGTGCCAGCAACCTTGCCAGCCGATGTGGGCAAAGAGTTTATAGTAACCTTAAAAAATTGGAACCAATGCAATGCCTACGATAACAATCTGCTAGACCTAAATCCATTTAACCCAGTTAGTGGAAACCTAATCAATGGCGACAATGCCCCTCAAGTAACAACCGCTCGAATTGTAATCGTGCCTTCTCCATTGCCTGCCTTTGTCACGAGACTCAACAACTCGGGCGGACCAATCCAAAGTATTTTTTGTATTGGCGATCAGATTTTTTTTGATGATAACACTCCGAGCATCAGTGGAGCTTCGTTTCAATACACGTGGCAATTTTTTGATAACAATACAGGCATTGGAGTTCCACTAGGTACATCCAATTCTTCTAACCCAACCTTCTCGTATCCAACCGGTGGGCAAAAACTTATTCGGTTATCGGTGCGCGATGGAAATGCCGCGGGCAATTGCATTAATTCGGTTGACTTGCTCATTACTATTTCACCCTCGTTGATTGCCAAAATTCAAACCACTGATCTTAGTAACAGTATTATCGTGCCTAATTTTTGCCAAGTGCCTGTTGCCCCCTATACTACCTTTAATGTGCGTTTTTCTGATGTGTCAATAGGCGTTCCTTCGGCAGCTACCCAATGGCAGTGGCAATTTTTTAACCAAAGCAATGTGCTGATTAGGCGAGAGCCTGCCGTGGGCTTTTCAACTTCTGTAATAGGGCCACTAGATCAGCTCTATCTCACGCGAGGAATTTATCGAGTACGTTTGCGCATTCGTGACAATGCAACTGGTTGCGAGTCGGTAGATGAAGTGCAAGTAAAAGTGTATGAGAATCCACTTCCAGCATTTTCTGCTTCGCGTGTTTGTGAAGGTATCGCTACTTTGTTTACCGAAAACTCGACACTACAAACAATCAACGGTGAAAGTATAGTATTGCGGGAATGGGACTTTAACTATAACGGCACTACTTTCAACAAAGACCCGGCCTTCGATAACAAAACTTCCTTTTCTCGGATGATGGGCGCAAGTGGTGTCTATCAAGTGGCATTGAAAGTTACCACCGATCAAAATAGTTGCTCGGCTTTAGTAATAGTGCCAGTGATAGTAGACGGAATTCCTACCTCTAGTTTTACACCCAACGTAGTTTCTGGGTGTGCGCCTCTTACGGTTGTGTTTACCAACAATTCTGTAGTAGGTCAACCAGCACTCATCGATCGCTACGTATGGGAAGTAGATGCCAAAGGAGGGCTTGGGTTTCAACCTGTAGGTACACAAAAGCCAACTGATGTTGGATTTACGAATACGTTTACCTATAAATTCTTGAATGGTACCTCCATCACAAAATTGTATGATGTAAGGCTACGCGTAGTAACGGTAAACAATTGCGAAAAAATTTCTGCTCTCATTACCATCACCACCTTGCCTGGGACAAATGCCGGCTTTAATGAATTGAACTACTCTCCATTCAATGATAATTGTTCGCCCATCTCGGTCAACTTTCGAGCCGATACGCAAACACAATCGCTCAACCCCACCGATTACACATGGCGGGTAAGCGATGTAACCGGTTTGATTTCGCAGACTAGTACTGCTACCAACCCCAACTTTAATTTTATTTTTTCGAACACCACCACTTCATTCAAAGATTATTTTATCAATCTTAAAGCAACATTAGCAGGTGGCTGCCAAGGAGATTCCACCCGCAGAATTCGCGTAAGCCCAGTGCCTACTTCATTGTTTCTAATTGACACCCTTCAATTTGATTGTAAGGTTTTGAAAGTACGAATGACGGCTACTCAAAAAGGATTGATGGCATACCATTGGGTAGTTTCAGAAAATGGAATACCAGTGGTTAATCAAACCTCATCGCAAGACCAAATCGAACGGACCTTTAACCGGCCATCTTCGTTAGGCTCGCCCATCGCAGTTCAAGTCTCGCTCGATACCAAAAATTTTGCAAATTGCCCAAGTTTGGTTTCTACTTCTAACATTGTGGTGCCAATTCAAGATAATATCAATACTTCGTTTACCGTAACACCACTCTCGCAATCGCTGCCCAACTCAACTGTTTCGATTACCAACACCACCAACACGGGGCCGTGGATATACCTTTGGGATTTTGGAGATAACACCCCTTCTTCAACCAATGCAAATGTTACTACACATACCTATGCCACCTATGGTACTTATGTGATTTCACTTACCGTTACCAACAATGTGTGTGTTGAAAAAGCAACACAGACCATCGCCATACAAGCTATTCCACCTGTTGTAGATTTTAGTTACGATCCACCTTCAGGGTGTTTGCCATTGAGGGTAAATTTTACCAACCTCTCAAAATATGCAGACCCTACTACTTACAAATGGGACTTTGGCGATGGCAATACTTCGCGCGAAGCAAATCCAACACATGTGTATAGTCGGCCCGATAAATATTCGGTCACGCTTTCTGCCTCTAACATTACCGGGCAAATTGTTTCGGCTACCAAACTGCAAATCATTGAAGTATTTCCTAAGCCCATTGCCAATTTTGATGTGAAGCCGCGCATCATCAGTATTCCAGGCGGCATTCTTTATACCAGCAATCTAAGTTTAGATGCCTCTACTTTTGAGTGGGACTTTGGTGATGGTGGCACTTCTACAGAAGTAAGGCCGGAATACAAATACACCAAAGAAGGATTGTTTACCATTCGTTTGATTGCTTCCAATCGATTTGGTTGCACCGATACCGCTGCCTTGGAAAATGTAGTACGCACTAAAAAGAGCGGACAGGTTTTGGTGCCCAATGCCTTTTCGCCCAACCTGAGTGGTGCACCCGGTGGAGGTGGCCCCAGCAGCGATGGTAAGAACGATGTGTTTTTACCACTGATGCGAGGCGTGACCGACTTTGAATTATTGATTTTTAATCGTTGGGGAGAATTGCTATTCGAAAGCCGAGAGGCCACACGCGGTTGGGAC